>JBCCCB010000171.1:0-8596 GCA_039033775.1 Pseudomonadota bacterium
CCGTCAGATCGCCGTCCCAACCCAGATCCATCAGCATCTGCATGGTGAATTCGGGATAGCCGTCCTCGATCTCGGAACCCTTGGAATAGACCCCCTCGGCCAGCAGATTGTCGCCATCCCGCTCGACCCCGAAGCGCGCCCGGAAGGTGAGACCCCCATCCGCGACCGACTTCGACATGTCGTAGAGGTTCGGCGTTCCCGGATGCCGCATCTCGGCGGTGCCCCAGCAAGGCCAGGGCATTCCGTAATAGTCGCCGTCGACCGGGCCGCCCTCGGCGCGCAGGGTCGTCTTGTCGAACGTATGCTGGTTGGCCATATGGGCCTTGATCCGCTCGGGGCTCTGGCCGGTATAGCCGACCGTCCACATGCCCGAATTGATCTCCCGCGTGACGCTCTCGATGTTGGGCGTCTCGGCGTCCTCCATCTCGATGTTGCGGAAGAAGCGATCCGCGAACCCGAACTTATTGGCGAACTTCGCGATGATGATGTGGTCCGGCTTCGATTCGAACAACGGCTCCACCACCTTGTCGCGCCATTGCAATGACCGGTTCGACGCGGTGGCCGAACCCCGCGTCTCGAACTGCGTCGAGGCGGGCAGCAGGTACACCCCATCCGTCCGGTCGTGCATCACCGCGGACAGCGTGGGGAACGGGTCGATGACGACCAGCATGTCCAGCTTTTCCATCGCGGTCTTCATTTCCTTCATCCGCGTCTGCGAATTGGGCGCGTGGCCCCAGAAGACCATGGCGCGGACATTGTTCGGCTGATCCATGTTGTCGGCGTCTTCCAGAACGCCGTCGATCCAGCGGCTGACCGGGATGCCGGGCGTCGTGCGCAGGTTCACGGCGTCGTCGCCCTCGCCCACGGTCTCGAACTGGTTGGCGAGCCATTCGTCGTCTTCGCCCCAGACGCGGGCCCAATGCTTCCAGGAGCCATCGGCGAGGCCGTAATAGCCCGGCAGCGTGTGGGACAGGACACCAAGGTCCGTCGCGCCCTGCACGTTGTCATGGCCGCGGAAGATGTTGGTGCCGCCGCCAGACACGCCCATGTTGCCCAGCGCCAGCTGAAGCACGCAATAGGCACGCGTGTTGTTGTTGCCGTTGGTGTGCTGGGTGCCGCCCATGCACCAGATCACGGTGCCCGGCCGGTTTTCGGCCATGGTGCGGGCGACCCGCTCAAGCTGCGCGCCCGGCGTGCCGGTGACGCGCTCGACCTCTTCGGGCGTCCACTTGGCAACCTCGGTCCGGATCTGGTCCATGCCCCAGACGCGGGTGCGGATGAATTCCTGATCCTCCCACCCGTTCTCGAAGATGTGCCACAGGATACCCCAGACCAGCGCCACGTCGGTGCCAGGCCGGAACCGCACGTACTCGTCGGCATGGGCCGCGGTGCGGGTGAAGCGTGGGTCGCAGACGATGACCGGCGCGTTGTTCTCTTCCTTGGCCTTCAGGATATGCAGAAGCGACACCGGATGCGCTTCGGCCGGGTTCGACCCGATCAGGAAGATCGCCTTGGCATTGTGGATGTCGTTGTAGCTATTGGTCATGGCGCCGTAGCCCCATGTATTCGCCACACCCGCAACGGTCGTCGAATGGCAGATGCGCGCCTGGTGATCGACGTTGTTGGTGCCCCAATAGGCCGCGAACTTCCGGAACAGGTAGGCCTGCTCGTTATTGTGCTTGGCCGAGCCCAGCCAATAGACGGCGTCCGGCCCGCTCTCTTCGCGGATCTGCATCATGCCGTCGCCGATTTCGTCGATGGCCTGCTCCCCGGAGATCCGCTCCCAAGCGCCGTTCACCTTCTTCATCGGATATTTCAGGCGGCGTTCGCCATGGGCATGCTCGCGCACGGCCGCGCCCTTGGCGCAATGGGCGCCCAGGTTGAAGGGCGAATCCCAGGCGGGTTCCTGTCCGAACCACACGCCGTTGGAAACTTCGGCCACTACGGTGCAGCCAACCGAGCAATGGGTGCAGACCGTCTTGATCTTCTGCACGTCGCCCAAGGCCGTCGCGGCCGTAGCCTGCGTCACCGTTCCGCCGGTGGCGCCGATGGCGGCCAGGCCGCCGATGGCCAGGCCCGATCCGCGCAGGAACGCGCGGCGGTCGACGCCGCGGCTGGCGGGGCGGTCCAGAACGGCGGTGCCGCCGCTGCGGGGGGCCTCAGTTGTCTTTCTGCGAAGCATGTCCGTCCCTCCTCAGAACCGGGCCGAGGCGTAGAACGCCCGCGTGTGTTCGGTATCGGCCAGACCGCTCTTGGGGGCCTCGTCGGCCTCCGCTTGCGTCGCAACCCCGGTGGCTGCGGCGGCCACCGGCGCAGTCGCAGCAAGCTTCAAGAAGCCCCGGCGGCCCTCGTCCGTGGTCTTATCGGTCATGGCGTCTCCTCCTTCTCGCGGCCCTGTCAGGCGGCCGCCAACCTGAACGCTTCGCGTTCGATATCCATGAAACACCGACCCACGGCGCCGACGGCGCCATAGAGCGACGCCGACTTGGCGCCCTCCAGATCGGTGAAGAAATGGCCGGCCCAGGGGCCGACATGCTTTGCCCAGAAATCCCGCTGTCGCGACGGCGCGGGCACCGGGCCGAACCGTCCGGCGATCAGCGCGCCCATCGCCTCCATCAGCGACGCGATCCCGTCCTCCGGCTCGAACACGCCCTCGGCCCGGGTCAGGCCCAGCGCCGCGAAGTCGCGGCGCAGAAGCGCAAGGGGTTTCTCGTTCAAGAAGCCCGTCAGATAGAAACTGGCATAGGGGACCAACTCGCCCCGCCCGAGCCCGATGAACAGCGCATCGTATTCACGTCGGACCTTCGTCAGATCGGCCTTGGCGGCCGCTGCGGCCAGCCGGTTGATCGCTTGCCCCAGCGGCGTGTCGTCGCCCGTCAGGCCCGCCGTCTGATCCAACACCATCCGGTCCATCGGCCGCGCCAGCACCAGGCCGAGGTAGTTGTACAGATCAGCTCGAAGCCGATCCTCTGCGGATGGGCCCGCTGGATCCTGCGGGGTCAGGGCGTTCACTCCGGTCGTCCTCCTCGAAGGAAAAGCGCATGCGCGGCCGCACGGTCTCCTCCCCAGCGCCGGCGTCTGAATCCGGCGGTATACCGTCTAAAGGTTCCACATCGTGAGACGGCTCGGCAAGATTTTTTTCGCCGTTTTCTTCAAGATCACTTGATTCCAATTCGGACTGTTTTACTTGGATTTGGTTTTGCTCCGCGGCCTCGGCCTGCGCTTTCACATGGGCCGCCAGCCCCTTGCCGACCTCATAGGTCGTCTGCAGAACCTTGCCGTTCAGCCCGTTCCCGGTGAAATCCTCGGCATAATCCGCCAACCCGTCCAAGTTCGCCAAAAGCGGGTTCGACACCCAAAGCCGCCGCAGCGCGCGGGTGCGGATATGTCGCGGCACTGCCTTGGCCATGAACGCCGCCACGTCGTCGCTCGGGCCGATGCTGTCGGGATCGGGCAGACCCAGCCGCTCCAAAATCTCCGAATCGTCCAGGCCCTCCAGCTCCGCCCGGGACGCCTCGACGGCGCGCGCCTCGTCCGCCTTCGCCTCGGCTTCGGTTTCCGCCTCGACGGCCTTGCGCCGATTGGACCAGAAGTCGCTCATCGGCGCCCCCGCATCGAGGCCGGGTTGCGCCAGACATCCGCCCCCTGGGCGATCCGCGCATCTCCGATCCCGTCCTGCTTCGGCCCCTCGCGATGCTTGTCCCGGCGGCGCTTGACGAACTTCTCGTCCACGTGATGCGTGGCGATGAAGGCCGCGATCCACTCATGCATCACACGGGGCATCGCCACCTTCTCCACCCGGTCCTCATCGTCGATATCGTAGCACCCGGCCTCGAACGGGGACGCGGTGACCGAGACCGGCTCGGGCCGCCCCGTCCCGCGCAGCGCCACCCAAACCGACGGCACCTTCGCCGACAGGTTCTGGACCAGCGCCTCGGTCTCCTTGCGGTGCAAGTCCAACCGCAACGTCGCCGCATGCACCTCGACCACGTCGCCATCGTCCAGCAACACCCGCCCGTCGGCCGGCGGCGCGTGCGGGATCACCCCCGCCAGCGACCAGACCTCCGCCTGCCAGCGTGTCACCCCGGGCGTCCGGCGCAGCACGACCCCCACATTCATCTCGGCCGTTCGTTCCATGGGCCACAGGTTGCCCGGCGACGCGCCCCTTGGGAAGGGCCTTCCGCTTGCCAAGCCGCGCCGCCTGTGCCCCTCTAACGGCCAGACTTGGGAGGATCGAATGACCGGACGCCTCGTCCTGTGCTCTTGCGCGGGCACCCAGAACGTGGATGCCGACGCCATCGAACAGGCGACCGGACGCCCCTGCGGCAAGGTCCACGACGCCCTCTGCCTGCGCGCGCCCGAAGACGTGGCCCGCGCCTTCGCCGAGCCCGGCACGATCATGGCCTGCGCCCAGGAAGCCGAGCGCCTGACCACCCTCGCTGCGGAGGGCGGCGCCCCCATCCCCCGCTTCGCCGACATTCGCGACCGCGCCGGCTGGAATACCGACGGCCCCGCCACCGCCAAGCAAGCCGCGCTCCTGGCCGAAGCCGCCCTGCCCGCACCGGACATGCCCGTGGTCGATGTCGGCTCCCAGGGCCTCTGCCTGATCGTCGGCCCCGCGGAGGCCGCCCTCGCCGCCGCCGAGCGCCTGAACATGGCCCTCTCGGTCACGATCCTCCTGCCCGATGATGCCGAGCCCATCGACGACCGCCGCTTCGACATCGTCTCCGGCCGCATCCGCAAGGCCCAGGGCGCGTTCGGCGGGTTTGAGCTGACCCTCGACGCCCTCCGCCAGATCGACCCCACGGGGCGCGAAATCACCTTCACCGCGCCCCGCGACGGTGCCCGCTCCGCCTGCGACATCATCCTGGACTTGACCGGCGGCACGCCTCTGTTCCCGGCGCACCACAAGCGCGAAGGCTATCTGCGCCCCGACCCGAAATCCCCACAGGCCGTGGCCGACGCCATTCTGGAGGCCAGCCAAATGGTCGGCACCTTCGAAAAGGTCCTCCACGTCCGCACGGAATCCGCCCTCTGCGCCCATTCGCGCGCGGGTCAGACCGCCTGCACCAACTGCCTGGATCTCTGCCCCACCGGCGCGATCACGCCCGACGGCGATCACGTCACCATCGACCCCATGGTCTGCGCCGGGTGCGGCGCCTGCGCCTCGGCCTGCCCGTCCGGCGCCATCGCCTACGACGCGCCGCCCACCGACGACACGTTCCGCCGGATCGAGACCCTGGCCCGCACCTTCCGCGCGGTTGGCGGCACCCCGTCCCTCCTGGTCCACGACGATCACGGCCGCGAGATGATCGCCCTCTCCGCCCGCCACGGCGCGGGCTTGCCGCCCCACGCGATCCCCCTCGCCATGCCCGCTCTGGCCGCCTTCGGCCATGCGGAGGCCCTGGCCGCCCTGGGCGCCGGGTTCGCCCGCGTCGACATCCTGCCCGGCCCCCGGACCGAGATGGCCCCGCTCGAAACCCAGATCGCTCTGGCCAACGCCATTGCGGGCCACGAGGCCGTCCGCCTGCTCACGGCCACCGAACCCGACACCCTGGAATCTGAGACCCGCGCGCCCCTCCCGGCCGCCGACCACGACCCGATCCTCCCTATCGGCACTCGCCGCCAAGTCACCCGCACCGCCGCCACCGCCCTGCGCGGCGACGCGATCCTCGACCTCCCCGCAGGTGCCCCCTACGGCGCCGTCGTCGTCGACAAAGACAGCTGCACGCTCTGCCTCAGCTGCGTCTCGCTCTGCCCGTCGGGCGCGCTTCTGGACAATCCGGACAGGCCCGAACTTCGCTTCACCGAAGACGCCTGCCTGCAATGCGGCCTCTGCGCCAATATCTGCCCCGAAAGCGCGATCACCCTTCAGCCCCGCCTGAACCTGACCTCCGATGCCCTGTCACCGGTCATCCTCAACGAAGAAGACCCCGCCCTCTGCATCGAATGCGGCAAGCCCTTCGGCGTCGCCTCCAGCATAGACCGCATCGTCGCCAAGCTGGCCGACCATCCGATGTTCGGCGAAGACAAGGCCAAGATGATCCGCATGTGCGACAATTGCCGGATCCAGGCCGCCGCCCATGCCGATGACAACCCGTTCACCGGCGCCCCCCGGCCCAAGCCCCGCGCCACCGACGATTATCTCAACTGAGGGAGACAGAGAGAGATGTCCGACGACTTCAACATGTCCATGCGCAAGTTCCTGAAGCAGGTCGGCGTGACCTCCCAGCAGGAGATCGAGAAGGCGGCCCGCACCTCCGGACAGCCCGGCCCGTTCCACGCAAAGGTCGTGCTGACCATCGACGGGCTCGACCTGGAACATGTCGTCACCGGCACAATCGACGGCACGCCCGACTGATGGCCACCCGCGAAGCGGCCCTGGCCGCGCTGAAGGAAATCAAGGCGCCAAGCGGCGACGACATCGTCGCCGCCGGCCTTGTCCGCGCCCTCAACGTGGCCGACGGCACCGCCCGCTTCGTCATGGAAATCGCCCCGTCCCAGGCCGACGCCATGGAGCCGGTGCGTGCCCAGGCCGAAGCCGCGCTCGCCGCCCTGCCCGGCATCGACAAAGCCAGCGTCATGCTGACGGCCCACACCGACAAGGCCCCGCCCGAACTCAAACCAACCCGCGCCGCCCCCCAGGGCCCGCAACCCGTCCCGGGCGTCGCCCGCATCATCGCCGTGGCCTCCGGCAAAGGCGGCGTCGGCAAATCCACCCTCTCGGCCAACCTCGCCGTGGCCCTGGCCGCCGAAGGCCGCCGCGTCGGTCTGCTGGACGCCGACGTCTACGGCCCCAGCCAACCCCGTATGCTCGGTGTCTCCGGCCGCCCGCAAAGCCCCGACGGCAAGACCATCCTGCCGCTGCGCAACCATGGCGTCACCATGATGTCCATGGGCCTGATGACCAACGAAGACCAAGCCGTCGTCTGGCGCGGCCCCATGCTCATGGGCGCGCTCCAGCAGATGATGAACCAGGTGCAATGGGGCACGCTCGACATCCTGCTGGTCGACCTGCCGCCCGGCACCGGCGACGTGCAGATGACGCTCAGCCAGAAATTCGCCCTCGACGGCGCCATCGTCGTGAGCACGCCCCAAGACGTCGCCCTGATCGACGCCCGCAAGGGCATCGACATGTTCAAGCAGATGAACATCCCGATCCTCGGCCTGGTGGAAAACATGTCCACCCACATCTGCTCCAATTGCGGGCACGAAGAACACATCTTCGGCCATGGCGGCGTCGCGGCCGAGGCCGCCAAACTCGGCGTCCCCCTCCTGGCCGAAATCCCCCTCCACCTCTCGATCCGTGTCGCGGCCGATGGCGGCGCCCCCGTCGTCGCCTCCAAGTCCGGTTCGCCCCAAGCCGAGGCCTACCGCCAACTGGCCCGCAACCTCGTGGCGGCAGGCCATGGCTGACCGCCAATATACGCGCCCCGTCATCCTCGGGCTTGACCCGCAGATCTCCAAGTCCAAGGAACCATCAGCCGGCCAGAGGTCCTCGGGCCAAGCCCGAGGACGACGCAAGCCCGATGTCTGACCTCTCGCTCCCGCCCCTCCTACAGGGCCACCTTTCCCCCGATCCCCGCACAGACGCCATCGCCGCCGCCCAGAACGGCTGCGACGGCGGCACCCTGCTCTGGCGCGCCGATGCCGGGCTCGACGCTGCCCTCGTCCTCGCCCCCGACGTCCCGCTCCCGAAGGCCGCCCAAATGGCCCCCCTCGCCGCCATCGCCCTGCGCGACGCCATCGGCGCCATCGGCCCCGCCGAGGTCCCCGTCCACCTGGACTGGGCCAACACGATCTATGTCGATGGCGCCGCCGCGGGCCGCATCGGCCTCACCGCCCCGCCGACCGACGCCGACACACCCCCCGCCTGGATCGTCGTCCATGCCAGCCTCGCCCTCGACCCCGACGAGCCCCTGGCCGGCCTCGCCCCCCAGAACCTGCTGGAAAGCTGGTCCCGCCACCTCCTCCACCGCCTATCGTCGTGGGAGGAGGACGGCCCCGCCCCCCTGCATGCCGAACTCAGCGGCGCATCTTGGGAACGCGAAACCCAGGACCCCGCCTGGATCGGCCGCGACGAGGCCCTGGGCCGCTTGCGCCGCGACGGCGAGGCGACCATCCTGGACCCGCTCACCGACCTCGTGGAGATCCCATGAACCTCGCCCGCGCGATCCATTTCGACGACAGCGACCGACAAGTCTACCACGTGCCCGCGCGCACCGGCGAATGGTGCATCCCCGGCGGGTTCGAATTCTCCGACTGGACCGAGGCCGACCTGGCCGGCAAGGCCCGCCAGGCTTTCTCCAATGGCTGGCTCGGCCTCGACACGTTCGGCCGCGTCACCTTCGTCGCCGTCACCAAGATCGAGCCATCCGAGCGCGAGGCCCTCATCGACGCGCTCTCCGACCACTTCGTCACCCTGCACGGCGCTCCCTCGCGCGAGGCCGCCTATCCCGTCGCCACCCAGGAAATCGACGCCATGATCGACCTCTGCGACGGCGTCGACCCCACTCGCGTGATGACCGTGTCCCGCGCCCTGGGCGACGCCGGCGTCACCGAAACTTTCCGCATCCTCGACCCCCGCGACGCCGAC
>JBCCCB010000172.1:0-8526 GCA_039033775.1 Pseudomonadota bacterium
GTCGCCAACCTGCGCTTGGGCGAAGGCGGGGAGGCCGAGGCACCGGGCTTCATGGCCGGTCTGATCGTGCACCCGCTGAACCCCAAGGCCTGGGCGATGATCACCGGCGGGTTCACCGCCTTCACGGCACCCGAGACGTCCGCCCTGCAAGCCACCGCGACCATCGCAGCGGTCTTGCTCATGTGCCAGATCGTGCTGCACCCCTTGTGGACCTGGGGCGGCAGCCTGATGGCGCTTCACCTTCGCGGCACAGCCGCGGAACGTTACCTGATGTGGACCCTTGCCGCCCTTACATTGGCCAGCGTCCTGTTCGTGCTGTTCGGAGGAGGACCGACATGACACCCCAAAGGGCTCCGGTTCGGTTGGATTATGTGGGCAATGACGACCAAGCCATCGTGCGAACGGATCGTCTAACGCTGCGTCCCGTGCGGCGCGACGATATGGGGCTGATCGAGCTTTATGCGTCCGACAGGCGCGTCGCCGAGATGACGGCGACGCTGCCGCACCCGCTGCCGCCCGGGGCGACGGATGCGTTTGTGACCCGCTGCCTGGCGGGTGACAGCGAGGAGGTCGTTTGGGTGATGGATGCCACGGCGGCGGGGCTGGACCCGCTGGTGGGGCTGATCTCGCTGGAGAAGATGGACCGCAATCA
This sequence comes from Pseudomonadota bacterium, assembly GCA_039033775.1. Taxonomy (GTDB): domain Bacteria; phylum Pseudomonadota; class Alphaproteobacteria; order Rhodobacterales; family Rhodobacteraceae; genus Jannaschia. The sequence goes on from JBCCCB010000172.1 coordinate 653, forward strand.
GGCCGAGATCGGCTATTGGGTCGGGCCCGTGGTATGGAACACCGGGCTCGCGACCGAGGCGTTGCGCGCCTTGATGGAGGCCAATCCGATGGGCAATGCCCAGATCTTCGGGAAGGTGTTCCAGGACAATCCGGCCTCGGCGCGGGTGCTGACCAATGCGGGCTTTGACTATATCGGCGATGCGGAGGCGTTCTGCGTGGCACGTGGTGCGGTCCTGCCGCAATGGACCTATGTCCGGCAGATGGGTTGAGACCCGGCTTGGCGGGGCGTAGGGGCGGGGCCGGACACAGGATGATGTCATGAAGTTTCTCGATCTTGCCAAGGTCTATATCCGCTCGGGCGGCGGCGGCAGCGGTGCCGTGTCGTTCCGGCGCGAGAAATATATCGAGTTCGGCGGCCCCGATGGCGGCAATGGCGGGCGGGGCGGCGACGTTGTGGTCGAGGCCGTGGATGGGCTGAACACGCTGATCGACTTCCGGTATCAGCAACATTTCTTCGCCAAGTCGGGGCAGGGCGGCATGGGTCGCCAGCGCACGGGCAAGGACGGCGAGGACATCGTGTTGCGCGTGCCCGTAGGGACCGAGATCCTGGACGAAGACGAGGAAACCGTCATCGCCGACATGACGGAGCTGGGGCAGCGGATCGTGCTGGCCAAGGGCGGCAATGGCGGGTTCGGCAACCAGCATTTCAAGTCGGCCACCAACCAGGCGCCGCGCCGCGCCAATCCCGGCCAGCCGGGGGTAGAGCGGACAATTTGGTTGCGCCTGAAACTGATCGCGGATGTGGGGCTGCTGGGGCTGCCCAATGCGGGGAAATCCACGTTTCTGGCGGCCACGTCCAATGCGCGGCCGAAGATCGCGGATTACCCCTTCACGACCTTGGTGCCCAATTTGGGCGTCGTCGGCGTGGACGGGGCCGAGTTCGTCGTGGCTGACATCCCTGGTCTGATCGAGGGCGCCCATGAAGGACGGGGCATCGGAGACCGATTTCTAGGCCATGTGGAACGGTCCGGCGCGCTGCTGCATCTGGTTGATGCGACCGGTGGGGACATCGAAGCAGATTACCAGACGATCATTACCGAGCTTCAGGAATATGGTGGCGGCCTGGTCGCAAAACCGCGGTTGACCGTTCTGAACAAGGTAGATGCCGTCCCTGATGACGAGCGCGAGGCGAAGCGCACGGCCCTGGCGACCATCGCGAAGCAAGAGGTAATGCTTATGTCGGGCGCCACCGGCGAGGGGGTGACCGAGGTTCTGCGCGAGCTTCGGCGCCTGATCGGCCGGACCTCGGCGGAAGAGGCTCCGCAGGATGATATGCCGTGGTCGCCCGTCTGACGGATGGTCAGACCCCGCGCCTGTCGGAGGCAAAGCGCGTGGTGGTGAAGATCGGCTCGGCTTTGCTGGTCGATGGTGAAACCGGTCGCTTGCAGGCGGATTGGCTGAGCGGCTTGGCAGGCGATCTGGCCGATCTCCGTGCCCAAGGGACGGATGTTGTCGTCGTCTCTTCGGGGTCTATCGCATTGGGACGCAGGGCTTTGGGCCTGGATGCGCCGTTGAGCCTGGAGCAATCCCAGGCGGCAGCGGCGGTCGGACAGATCCGGCTGGCCGCGGCCTACGAGGAGGCCCTGGCGCCGCTGAAGGCAGCCCAAGTCCTGCTGACGCTGGACGACAGCGAGGATCGGCGGCGATACCTGAATATGCGCGCGACCTTCGAGACGTTGCTCGGCATGGGCGTGGTGCCGATCGTGAACGAGAACGACACCGTTGCCACGGACGAAATCCGCTTCGGCGACAATGACCGATTGGCGGCTCAGGTCGCGGCCATGGCGGGGGCCGATATCTGCGTGCTGCTGTCGGATGTCGATGGCCTCTACACCGCCAATCCCGCCCTCGATTCCCAGGCCCAACACCTGCCCGTCGTGACGGCCATCACGGATGAAATCGCCGCCATGGCGGGCGAGGGTGTGTCGGGTTTGTCGAAAGGCGGGATGGTGACGAAGGTGATGGCGGCGCGGACGGCGACGGATGCGGGCTGCGCTTTGGTCATCACCAAAGGCGTCGGCCGACCGTTGGCCGCCTTGCGCGATGGCGGGCGGGCGACATGGTTCCTGCCAAAGGGCGATCCACGGACTGCGCGAAAACGCTGGATCGCGTCGATGAAGTCGCGTGGCACCGTCGCGGTGGATGCCGGCGCGGCAAAGGCATTGACCGCTGGACGGTCGTTGTTGCCGGCCGGGGTGACCTTCGTGGGGGGGGCATTCGGACGCGGCGATCCGGTGACCATCGAAGGGCCGGACGGTCGTGCCATGGGGCAGGGGCTGATCCGTTATACCGCGGACGAGGCCCGGCGGATCCGTGGATTGCGGTCCGGTGACATTGCGGGCGTGCTGGGATATCCCGGTCGTGCGGCGTTGATCCACAGGGATGACATGGCGATATGAAAGACATCACCGACGATATTCCCGCGATGATGCGCGAAATGGGCGAAGCGGCCCGTGCGGCGGCGGCCGACCTAGCCTCGGCCCCGGCTGAACAGAAGACGAAGGCGCTGAACGCTGCGGCCGACGCACTGTGGGCCGCCCGGTCGGATATTATCGCGGCCAATGCCGAGGATATGGCGTTCGGGCGCGACAAGGGTCTAACCGATGCGATGATGGATCGCCTGAAGCTCGATGACGGGCGGATCGGCGGGATCGTCGACGGCCTGGGGGCCATCGCGGCCCAGGACGATCCCGTCGGACGGGTCATGGCGGAGTGGGAGCGGCCCAACGGGTTGCATATCCAGCGCGTCGCGACCCCGCTGGGTGTCGTGGGCGTGATCTATGAAAGCCGCCCGAACGTGACCGCCGATGCCGGGGCGCTCTGCCTGAAGGCCGGAAACGCGGTGATCCTTCGCGGCGGGTCGGAAAGCTTCCACTCCTCCCGCGGGATCCATGCCGCCATGCTCGAAGGGCTCCGCGACGCCGGGCTTCCCGAGACCGCGATCCAATTGGTGCCGACCCGAGATCGCGGCGCCGTCACAGAGATGCTGCGGGCCACCGAGCATTTGGACGTGATCGTCCCGCGCGGCGGCAAAGGCCTGGTTGGTCTGGTGCAACGGGAAGCGCGCGTGCCCGTGTTCGCCCATCTGGAAGGCATTGTTCACATCTACTTGGATGTCTCCGTCGATCCCAAGATCGCCCGTGATGTGGTATTGAACGCCAAGACGCGGCGGACCGGGATCTGCGGCGCCGCTGAATGCCTGCTGATCCACCGTGATATCGCGGCGGGTATCGGCCAGGACGTTCTGGATGCGCTGATTGAAAAGGGCGTGGAAGTCCGGGCCGGGACTGGGCTTCGCGGGACGGTCGCGGCGACCGACGACGATTGGGGGACGGAGTATCTCGACATGAAAGTCGCGGCGAAAGTCGTTGATAATGTTGATGACGCCATCGCGCATATCCGGAAATACGGGTCCGGCCATACCGACTGCATCCTGTCCCAGGACCCCGGGCAGGTGATGCGCTTTTTCGACCGGTTGGACAGCGCGATCCTGATGCACAACTCGTCCACTCAGTTCGCCGACGGGGCCGAGTTCGGTATGGGAGCGGAGATCGGGATCGCCACCGGCAAGATGCACGCGCGCGGTCCGGTGGGCGCGGAACAGTTATGCAGCTTCAAGTATCTGGTCCGCTCCGACGGCGCAGTCAGGACCTGAGCGCCACGTTCGGGACGACCGACAGGTTCGGGCTGAGGTTGATCAACTCGAACGACAGGTCCGGTGCGACCGCCGAAACCTCCTCGCGGACGATGGAGCCGTCCGGGAGATTTGACGAAAAGGCATAGTAGCGGCCCTTGAAGTCTTCCACCGCCAAATGCCCTGCCATTTCGACCGCATCGAATTCCGTCGCAACCAGCGGTGACAGAACGGCCATGGTCGACCAAAGCCGATCGCGGGTCAGGTCGGCGAAATCCGCAACGACGGCCGCGGTTCCCAGCGCACCGAACAGAAGCGACGGCAAACTTTCGGTCTGTCCTTTGGTCAGCCCGACGGCCAGAATCGAGTCCGGCCGCCCCGCGGGATCCCCCGTGGCGGAACCAATGGCTTTGGGGGCCTTGCTATGTCTGGCCATTGGGATCACCACCTGTGTCGATATCGAGGACGCAACCGCATGATCGCGCTGGTCCGGGTGGCTATATCATACCGCAAACACACAATTCCCCAAAAGGAAAAATTATTTCTTAACCGTTAGTTACGCTTAGGGAGATCAATGGAATACGACATTCCCGCCCTGGTTGCGGCCGCGCTGGAAGCCTTGGAAGAGCCCACGATGCTGCTGGATGGCAATGGCCGGGTGCGCATCGCCAACGCTGCCGCACGCGACAGATTGGGTGTCTGGGTTGTTGGACAAAGCTATGTCAGCGTTTTACGGCAACCCGGCCTGCTCGCCCCGGTCGAGGATGCGTTCTTCCACGGAACACCCGGAATGGCGCGATTCAGCCATTCGTCAGGCGAGGTCGAGACCCTGTTCGACGTTAAGGTTTCGCCGCTCACCCGAGAGGAGCATTCAGGCCGCCCGCTCGTCCTTCTGGTGTTCCGAGACGTCTCGGAACGGTCTGCGAGCGAATCGATGCGGCGGGACTTCGTGGCGAATGTCAGCCATGAATTGAAGACACCTCTGACGGCCGTGATCGGTTTCATCGAAACCTTGCGGGGACCGGCGCGGAAAGATGCGAAGGCGCAGGATCGCTTCCTGCGCTTGATGGATCAAGAAGCGCGGCGCATGTCGCGCCTCGTATCGGATCTGCTGTCGCTGAGCCGTTTGGAAGGACAGTCGCGTCAGCGGCCAACGGGCCGGATCGACCTGATGGCCGTCATCGAAGATGCCGTCGACGCCTTGCGCCCCGGAGCCGAGACGGAAGATGTCGATTTGACGATCAGCGGTCCGGATCGGGCGATGGGGCCGGGCGATCACGACCAACTCGTCCAGGTCGTCGCCAACCTTGTCGAAAACGGCATCAAGTATGGCGCCCGACCGGGCCTCGTGACGCTGAACGTGACGCCGGTTGCCCGCGAACCGGTCATCAAGGGACCGGCCTGGCGGCTGGTGGTTCGCGACAACGGGCCCGGGATCGAGCCCGAGCACATTCCTCGGCTGACCGAACGGTTCTACCGCGTCGATACCGGCCGCAGCCGGGCCGAAGGTGGCACAGGGCTGGGTCTGGCCATCGTCAAACACATCGTGAACCGCCACCGGGGACGTCTTCGGATCGACAGCGCTTTGGGGCAGGGGGCCGAGGTGACGATCTTACTGCCCGCCGACCCTGACCCAATAGAACCGGCGGTGTCATAAAATCGTTACGCAACCGTCACAAAAGCCCAGCACGCCGCTCCTAGGTGGGCGTCGAACGGATGCCAGGGGGGTGTCCGTCTACCGCTCAAAAACATCAGGAGCATTCCATGACGTTCACCAAGGCCACCGTCTCGGCGCTTGCCATCGCCGCCGTCTCGGCGACTGCCGCCTCGGCGCGCGACCAGGTTCAAGTCGCTGGGTCTTCCACCGTGCTGCCCTACGCTTCCATTGTCGCCGAAGCCTTCGGCGAGAACTTCGAATTTCCGACGCCCGTGGTCGAGTCCGGCGGGTCCTCGGCCGGCCTGCGCCGCTTCTGCGAAGGCGTCGGCGAAAACACGATCGACATCGCCAACGCCTCCCGCGCGATCCGCGACGGCGAGGTCGAGGCCTGCGCCGCCAATGGCGTAGACGACATCATCGAGGTCCGGATCGGCTATGACGGCATCGTCTTCGCCAGCCAGCAGACCGGCCCGGCCTTCACCGCCTTCACCCCGTCGGACCTGTTCAACGCCCTGGGCGCGCAGGTTCTGGTCGACGGCGAACTGGTCGAAAACCCGCACACCCAATGGGCCGACTTCAATCCGGACCTGCCCGCCGTCAACATTGCGGCATTCATCCCCGGCACCAACCACGGCACTCGCGAAGTGTTCGAGGAGCAGGTGATCGCGGCCGGCTGCGAAGCCACCGGCGCGTTCCAGGCGATGATGGATGGCGGCATGTCCGAGGACGATGCCGAGGATGCCTGCCTGGCGGTCCGCTCGGACGGCGTGGCTGTCGACATCACCGGCGACTATACCGAGACGCTGGCCCGCATCGACTCCAATCCCGACGGGATCGGCGTCTTCGGCTTGTCCTTCTACGAGAACAACACCGACGTTCTGAAGGTCGCCACCATGAACGGGGTCGCGCCGTCGACCGAGACCATCGCCTCGGGCGAATATCCCGTCTCACGGCCGCTCTTCTTCTATATCAAGGGCGCGCATATCGGTGTCATTCCGGGCCTGAAGGAATATGCGTCCTTCTTCGTCAGCAATGACATCGCCGGCCCGGACGGCCCGCTGGCACAGTACGGGCTCGTCTCCGATCCGGAACTGCCGGCCGTTCAAGCCGCGGTCGAGGACGAAGTGGACATGACCGAATAAGGTCTGGTCGCCAAAAACGGACGCGGCGGGGCCATTTGGTCCCGCCGCAGCTTCGGACCCAAGCGCGCGGGTCCGCACAATCGGGTGGAGTGATGGAATGCCTCTGATATGGCTCCTTGTTGTCGTCGGGGTCCTCGCCACCATCGGCATGGTGATGGGACGTCGCCGCGCGCTCGCCTCGGCGGGGGGTGACAGCCGCGAACTCCACTCGCTGCCGAATTACTACGGAATGAACGTCGTGCTCTTCGTGACGGCCCCGGCGCTTCTGGTGCTGGCGGCGTGGCTGGTCGTTCAGCCGATGGTTATCGAAAGCCGAGTGTCAGGCTTGATCCCTGAGGAAAGCTATTCCGATCAGGGGGATCTGGGATTGATGATGGCGGACGTTCGCCGCGTCGCCGACGGTCTTAACCTGGCCGTCCGGCAAGGGGCTCTGAGCAGCGAACAGGCCCGCGACATTCGGACCGAATTCACGGATGTTCGGGACCGGCTGGCGCAGGTCGGCGTCGCGGTCGGCTCCGATGTGGATCGAACGACGCTGACCGCGGCCCAGCGATATCGTGCCTTGGACCGCACCGGCGACATCGCCATGACGGTGGTTGTGATCCTGCTGGCCATGGCGGGGTTCGCCTGGACGATCATGCGAACGGACAAGGATTATCGCGCCAGAAATTCGGTCGAGACGGCCACGCTCTTGATCTTGATCGCGGCGTCGACGATCGCGATTTTGACGACGTTCGGGATCATCCTGTCGATGCTCTTCGAGACGATGAACTTCTTCTCGCAATATTCGGCGGTCGAGTTCTTTTTCTCCACCAACTGGGACCCCAGTTTCTCGGGCCGGGGTGGTTTGTCGGAACTGGGGATCATCCCGCTTCTCTGGGGGACGCTGTATATCTCCTTGATCGCACTCTTGGTCGCCGTGCCCATCGGATTGTTCTCGGCGATCTACCTGTCCGAATATGCTAGCAAGCGATTCCGCAGCTTCGCCAAGCCCCTGTTGGAGGTTCTGGCGGGGATTCCGACCATCGTCTACGGCCTGTTCGCCCTCATCACCGTCGGGCCGCTGTTGCGGGATGCCATCGCATCGCCACTGGGCTTGGGCAATTCGGCCTCTTCCGTGATGACGGCTGGTCTGGTCATGGGGGTCATGCTGATCCCGTTCGTGTCGTCGCTGTCGGACGACATCATCAACGCGGTGCCCCAGGCCATGCGCGACGGATCGCTAGGCTTGGGTGCGACGCAATCCGAGACAATCAAACAGGTCATCGTCCCCGCGGCTCTGCCCGGCATCGTCGGTGCCGTCCTTCTGGCGGCATCGCGCGCGATTGGGGAAACCATGATCGTGGTGCTGGGGGCAGGGGCCGCGGCCAGGCTGGACCTGAATCCGTTCGAGGCGATGA
>JBCCCB010000173.1:0-8525 GCA_039033775.1 Pseudomonadota bacterium
ATTGCGGCCGCAGAAGCCGTAGACGCAGACATGGTGGCGGCCGTCGCGCGGGAAGGTTTCCACCAGCAACCGGCCGGGTTGGGGCATGGCCGAGTAGCGGTCCTGGAGTTCCAGCCAGTGGCGGGTGTGATCGGGCAGCGCATCGAAATCGCGGGCGTGCAGCATGGCTTGGATCCGCTCGGCCAACTGCACGGATGTCGCCCATTTATAGCCCATGAAGGTGGCGATCCGCGGCTCCTTGTTGGGCCGCGGCGAGACCTCGACCGTCATCTCGCGCATGTTTTCGAACCGCACGACCTGGCCGCCCATCAGGAACGTGTCGCCGGGTGACAGCGTGGCCGCGAACCCTTCCTCGATCTCGCCCAGGGGCTGCCCGCCCCGGCCCTTGAACCGGACCTTCAGCGTATCGGTATCGATGATCGTGCCCAGGTTCATCCGGATCTGGCGCGCGGCGCGGGGATCGCGCAGGCCCCAGGTGCCCGGTTCCCGCTCCATCAAGCGCTGGTATCGATCATAGGCGCGCAGGGCGTAGCCGCCGGTGGCGACGAAGTTGAGGCATTCGTCGAAGTCGTCGCGGGTGAGGTCGGAATAGGGGCCGACGGAGGTGACTTCCCGGTACAGCATATCGGCCTCGAAATCGCCCGCGCAGGCCACGCAGGCGATATGCTGGCACAGCACGTCGCGGGGTCCGTCCAGCCGCAGGTCGCCGTCGAGCTTGCCATCGCGGACGGCGGCAAGCGCGGCGTGGCATTCCAGGACTTCGAAGCGGTTGGCGGGGACAAGGCGCGCCTTGGAGGGCGCGTTATAGCGGTGATTGGCCCGCCCGATCCGTTGCACAAGGTTCTTCACCTTCTTCGGGGCCCCGATCTGGATCACCAGGTCCACGTCGCCCCAGTCGATGCCCAGATCCAGCGAGCCGGTGGCCACGATGGCCTTGAGCTGGCCCGCGACCATGGCCTGTTCGACCTTGATCCGCGCCTCTTTCGACAGCGCGCCGTGGTGGATGCCGATGGGCAGGTCGTCTTCGTTCGCGAGCCAGAGGTGATGGAAGAAGATCTCGGCCTGGGCGCGGGTGTTGTGGAAGATCAACGTCGTGTTGTGCCGGCGGACCTGATCCAGCACGTCGGGAATGGCATAGCGCCCGCCCGCCCCGGCCCAGGGGGGCGCGTCGGTCGTGTCTAGGATGGCGATGTCGGGCGAGGGACCCGGATCGGCATGCAGGATCGGGCAGGGATCGGGGTGGCGCGCGATGTAGTGGGCAATGACCTGGGGGTCATCGACCGTGGCCGACAGCCCGACCCGCCGCAGGCCCGGCGCCAGGGTTTGCAGCCGTGACAGCGCCAGCATCAGCTGGTCGCCCCGCTTGCTTTCGGCCAGCGCGTGGATTTCGTCCAGGATCACCCTTTGAAGCCCCGCAAAGGTCCGGTGGGCATCGCCGTAGGACACCATCAGCGCCAGGCTCTCCGGCGTGGTCAGTAAGATATGGGGCGGGTCGGCACGCTGGCGTTTGCGCTGGGTCTGGCTGGTGTCACCGGTGCGGTCTTCCACGCGGATCGGCAACCCGGCTTCCTCGATGGGGGTCGACAGATTGCGGCGGATGTCGTTGGCCAGCGCCTTCAGCGGCGAGACGTAGAGGGTGTGCAGGCCCTGGTGCTGGCCATCCGCCAGTTCCGTCAGGGTCGGCAGGAACCCCGCCAGGGTCTTCCCGCCGCCGGTGGGCGCGATCAGCAGCAGCGAGGGTTCCTGCTTGCGGGCCAGCATCTCGGCCTGATGGGGATGCAGCGCCCAGCCGCGCGTGGCGAAGAAGTCGGCAAGGGGGGCAGGCAGGGTCATGGGGCGCAGGGTAGCGCGACGGTCGGAAACAGAAAGGGCGGACCCACGGGTCCGCCCTTCGCTTCAATCTTGGTGGACCTTACTCGAAGGCGTCGGTGCCGTTCCAAGTCAGGTTCCGCTGATTGGCTTCGTCGGCCAACAGGCCAGCACGCTGGACGGTGGCCGTGTTTTCGGTGACCGCCGTCGTGAATTCGGACTCGCTGGTAAAGGTCTGGGTCTGGGTCGTCCCGTCGGCCAGCTGGACATTGGCGGACACGCCAGATCCCCAATTGATCGGGTTCGGGTTTCCGTCCCCATCCACCCCAGCCGCCGTCTGTGCGGACGCGAGGGCGGTACCGAGGCTGTTGAGGTTGCTGGTCGCCGCATTGGCGCCCAGAACGCTCGAACCGTCGCCGGTCAGGGCCGCGGCATACTCGGTGCCGAGATCGTCATTCTGAAGGGCGCGCGCATCGTCTCGCAGTCGCTGGACATCTTCTCCGATCGTTTCAAGAGCGCTCGTTGCCGCATTGGCGAAAGCCGTCAGAATGATGCCGTCTTGGCGCAATGTTTCGTCGATTTCACCGGCAGCGTCCACCACACCGCCGCGAACGACGGTCATGACGGCCAGGCCGAGGCCGACCAGGGCGGCGGTGAGGACGACCCAGTCGACGGTGACGGCGCCGGATTCGTCGGAGAGAAAGGTGGTTTGATCGGTCATTGATAACAATCCTAATTACATCATCGGGCGCCCAAGGCCCGTTCCATCATTAGATTTGACCGCAGATCTGGGCAGGGATGTGGCGACGTCGGGACGGTTTTCGAGCATCAATGGGGGCAGCTTGGGCCCCGGCGGCCCGATTGGTCACGGCCGGTGTGGCGAGGCTGGCACGGTATGGGGGGACCCGGTGTCGGAAACCCGTCTCTATGAGGGTATCAGGGGTCTGGCAGCCAGACGGGCGCTAGCCATCTTGGCGCGGATCGAGTTCGGCTGGATCATGTGGCTCGACGATGTCGGCGGGCACATGGGTCATAAGGGAGCCGTGTTCACCCGGCGGATCCAAGTGCCCGTCGCGGGGCGGCTGGCCGAGAAAAGTGATCTGCCCCAAATCCGCTTCGGTCAAGGCGGCCTGCCGGATGTCGGGGGTTTCGCGAAGATCTTGGGCCAGCATCAGGAAGCTGGCCGTCATGCCGAGGCCCGCGGCGATCGGCACCATCAGCGCGGCGGCCTTGATCTGGCGGGAGAGGTCGTTGTCGGCCGACGGCATGGCGGTGTCCCTGGTGGATGGCTGGCAGTTAACGATTGTTGACGAATGGTTAACCGTCCATCGCGGCGGAAATTTGGCAAGGCTTGGACCGGCAAAGGGCGTCCTTGGGGAGGTTCCGCGCCCTGGCCCGCAAAGCCTGCGGCACACGAACGGCGCATGGCAACGCCCCTGCCGGAACGCCGCCCAACCGGGCCCCTCGCGATGGGGGCGGCAACTGTCCCCAGCGCTTTGACGCGTGTCGCGTTCGATCGAATTCACCGGACAGTCGGACCGCGTTCCGCGATGCGAACGCGGCTTCAGCCTATCCGGTGAATGCGTGACCTAGGGTCAATGCGATACGTCTCAGTGGACGATCTCGGTCTCTTCCACGAAGAGGTTCGCCCAAGCGCGATCCACCAGTTCCGGCGTCATGCGGTAGGGCGCGCCCTCGAAATCGCAGGTGGCGATCATCTGGTCGACCAGGAACGGCGCATGGTAATTGGCGTAGATATTCTCGATCTCGGGGTACTTGTTCTTCAACAGATGGATCAGCGCCCCTTCGTCCAGGGCGAACTTCTTCTTCTTGGCGACCATGGCGAGGATCTTCAGGAAATCCGCCTGGGTCGGCCCATCGATCAGGACCTTGAAGAAGATCCGCCGCAGCGCCGCCACGTCGAAGATCTTGTTGGGGTGGAAGTTGGTGGAGAACACCACCAGCGTGTCGAAGGGCACCTCGAACTTCTCGCCCGATTGCAGCGCCAGGATGTCGTAGCCGACCTCCATCGGGACAATCCAGCGGTTGATGATCTTCTGGGGCGGCTCGGCCTGGCGGCCAAGGTCGTCCACGATGAAGACGCCGCCCGAGGATTTCAGCTGCAGCGAGGCCTGATAGGTCCGCGCGACCGCATTGTAGTTCAGATCCAGCATGTCCAGCGACAGCTCGCCGCCGGTCATCACCGTCGGCCGCTTGCACAGCAGATAGCGGCGGTCGACGCGCAGGTTGGTCTTGCGCAGGCTGCCGCTCTCCGCCTCTTCCATCTGGACCGGTGTGTGCACGATCGGGTCGAACAGCGTGATCACCTGGCCGGCATATTCGATGGCATGGGGGATCCAGATATTGTCGCCCAGCGCGGCACGGATGCCTTCGGCGATGGACGATTTGCCGTTGCCGGGCGGGCCATACATCAGAACGGACCGGCCCGACCCCACGGCGGGGCCCAATTGGTCGATCAGATTCTCGGGCAGGATCAGATGACCCATGGAGGCGATCAGGCGGTCGCGCGTGATGCGGATGTTCTTCACCGACTGCGCCTTGACCTGCTTCTTGTACATCTCCAGCGGGACGGGCATCGGCCCGTAATATTCGGACTGGGTCAGGGCATCCATGGCGCGGGCCTTGCCTGCATCGGTCAGTTGGAAGCCCATTTCGCCCGACGATCCGGCATGCATCGTGCCCGTCGCCTGCATGAGGCTCGCTTCGCGGGCCTGGTCGATCAGCTGCTGGGTCAGGCCCGTCGTCAGGCAGATCGCTTCGGAAATCTCGCGCGTGGTTTCGACGGACTTGCGGAATACGGTCTTTAGAAGAACATCGCGCAGCATGACGGCGGTCAGACCGGTTTCGGCCAAGGTCTTGGGGACCGCGGGGGCCGGAACGCCGAGTTCGGCGGGATCGACCTGCATGTTCATGGGCGTGACTCCGTCCTGTGACGCCCCTTCTGGCAGGGCGGCCTTACGATTTGCTTTACACAGGTCTTATCCGGCAGCCGCGAGGCCCAAATACGCCATCAATGTGGTCGTCAGAGTCAAACCCATGGGAAAGTTCTTCTTCTCCTCCCAGCTCTTCCAGGTCGGGGCCAGGTTGCGGATCGCGCTTATGTTCCGGGCGATCCGGTGCAAAAACCAGCTGAGCAGCAGCAGCCCGGCGAACAGCGCGAAGACCTCGACCACGTCGGGCAGGGCGATGAACGGCGCCATGGCGCCGGCGAATTTCGCGTCACCCGCGCCCAGCAGGCCGAACATGTTCATCACGAAACCGATCCCGATCACCACGGCCAGATGGGTCCACCGCCAGGCATAGTCCGTCAGCGGCAGAAGAAAGAACCCGGCGACGGCGAAGACCGCGATCAGCGCCAGAACCGCCTGGTTGCGGATGATCATCTCGCTCAGATCCGTATAGGCGACCCAGATGCAGATCGGCAGCGCCAGCAGGCCGAAGACCAGACCCTGCATCGGTGTCGTGGCCAACGCCGCCACGGCCGCATGTGTCTCCATGATCTAGGCCTCGAGCGCCTCGAGCGCGCGGACCGCGGGCTCGAAGTGACGCGGATGGGTGGCGATGGCGTCTTCCAGCAGGTTGCGGCCGATATCCACGTCGCCCTGCTTGATCGCGGCCAGACCGGCGGTGTGCAGCAGTTGGGCCCGTTCCTCGGTGGTCATGGGCACGATGGGCAACGTGTAGGTGCGCCGCGCGGCACGGGCCAGAACCAGGTTGTTCTTCGCGGTGTAGAGATCGGAATCGTAGGTGATGGCCTCGGTGAACAGCCGTTCGGCCGCTTCCGTATCGCCCCGGGTCAGTTTGGAAAACCCCCAATTGTTCAAGACACTGGCCGGCGTCGTCGTCAGACCGACCGCTGTCTCGTAGAAGCTGTCCGCGCGGGACCATTGGCGGTTCGCGTCCGCGACCATGGCCTCCAGCTTGTAGCGGTCGAAGGTTTCATGCGTGGGCGGGATCGTGTCCAGGACCTGCTTGGCGTCGGCCCAGTTCGAGGTCCGGATCAGCGCATCGGCCAATTCGACGCTGTCGGCGTCGCGGGCGTTGTCGTGTTCGGTGACCCGGCGCCAAGCCAGCACGGCCTCGGCATGGCGGCCGCCGCGCACCAGGCTGTGGGCCAAACCCCGCTGGTGTTCGATCTTACGCGGTTCTTCTTGAACCTTGCCCTTGAAATAGGTGATCGCCTCGTCGGGCTCCGCCACGGTCAGCATGATGTCTCGGATGCTGTCGGCTTCGGCGGCGGCAACGCCGCTCACGGCGCGGGTGACGTCGGTCTGTCCGCACGCGGACAGCAGCAGAGCACCTCCGGCCAGGAGGGCAAACAGGCTAGGGTGGCGCATGTTGCGTCCTTTTCTGCTCGATGCCTTCGGTTCTTTTTATAGCGATCCGGGCCCATAGAGACCGAAGGTCCCATCCGCGCGCCGGGTCAGTGTGAAGGCGTTATTTTCTTCCGCGTCATCATAGGACGGATTGTCGAACTTTGCAGCCGTGACGCGAAGATTGTCACGAATTTCCGGCGAGGGTTGCAAAGCGAACGCAGTCCGAAACAGCCGATGCGCTTCGCCGGTTTCGCCCAGCTCCAGCAAGACGACGGCCAGGTTGTTGATCGCCTTGGCATTTTCCGGCTCCGCCTCGACCACGTCGCGCAGCAGCCGCTCCGCCTGGTACAGGCGCCCGAGCTCGATATTGGCATTGGCCATCGCCAATTGCACATCCGGCGTGAAGCCGTCGCGCCCGGCGGCGCGGAGATAGCTGTCCAGCGCCAGTTCAGGCTCGCCCGCGGCCAGCAGGCGGTCGCCGACGATCAGCGGGTCGACGATGTCGTCGGCGCGTGCGGCGGGGCCGGGCGCGGCCAGGGGGTCGCTGGTCGTGGCGTCGCGTCCGACGATATCGCTGACGCATCCGGCCAGCAGCGCCATCGAGACAAGGGGAAGGATCGCGGCCCGCATCAGAAGCCTAGCCCGCCGCCCAGCGTCTCCGAGATGCCGAACAGCGACGGTCCGATCAGGATGATCAGAAGGGGCGGCACGCAGAACATCATCGTGCCGACGGTCAGCTTGGTGGGAAGCACGTTCGCTTTCTCCTCTGCTCGCATGACGCGCTTGTCGCGCATCTCCGAAGCATAGACACGCAGCGCGTCCGCGATAGAGGTGCCGAAGCTTTGGGACTGGATCAGCACGGTTACGAAGCTGGTGATGTCGTTGATGTCACACCGCTCGGACATGGCGCGCAGTACGTCGGGCTTGTCCTTACCGGCCTTCATCTCCTGCGCGACCATCAGGAATTCCGAGGCGAGCGCGGGGTAGGACGGCTCGATCTCGGTGGCGACGCGGATGATCGACTGGTCCAGCGACTGACCCGCCTCGACGCAGACCAGCAGCAGGTCCAGCGCGTCGGGGAAGCCTTCCTGGATTTCCTCCTGACGCTTGGCGACGCGCTTCTGGATCCAGTATTTCGGCGCGTAATAACCGACGACGCCGGGCCCGACCGCATACATGAACTTCGAGATGGGCGTCATCTCGTCGCCCAGGATCAGGGTGTAGAGCACGCCCAGAAACAGAAGACCCAGCCCCAACACGAACTGCGCGGCGGTCAGCGTGCGGACGGCGTCCTTATGGGTATAGCCGGCCCGGATCAGCATGGTCCGCGTCTTGCTCATCTCCTCCTCGTCCTGGGGGTCGAGGATTTGGGCATATTTCGCGAGGTGTTCATTGCGCGCCCCATGGCGGGTCAGCTTGGCGGCACCGCCCCCTGCGGCGTGTTCCTCCTTGCGCTGGGCGGCGATCCGATCCAGCGGCTCGACCTTCTTGTGAAGGACCAGCGGCAGGGTCAGCAGGACCAGCATCACACCTGCCCCACCGGCCAGGTAGATCATGCCGTTGGGGCCCATCAGCCCCTCGATCACCGAGTTGAACATGTCCATGGCGGACGCCCCTTACACCTTGATGTTGACCATCATCTTCATGAACACGATGTTCACGAGGAGGAAGACACCGACCACGGCCGCCGCGGGAATGAAGTAAGCGCTTTCCTTCACGTCGGCGTAATAGTCGGGTTTCATGACATTGATCGCGACCAGCGCGATGATCGGGAAGGCCGACAGGAAGACGCCGGACCAGCGGGCCTCGGCGGTGATGGCCTTCACCTTGCGGAACAGTTTGAACCGTGCACGCACGACCATGGCCAGACCTTCCAGGATCTCGGCCAGGTTGCCGCCGGATTTCTGCTGGATCGCCACGGCCACGGCCAGGAAGCGCAGATCCTGCAATTCCACCCGTTCGGCCAGGGCGCGCAGCGCCTCGGGGATGTCGCGGCCATAGGCGGCCTCGTCGGCGATGAAACCCATCTCCGATCCCAGCGGGTCGGCGATTTCCTTGGCAACGATGCCGATGGCCGAATTCAGCGGATGACCCACCCGCAGCGAGCGCACGATCAGTTCGATCGCATCCGGCAATTGTTCTTCCAGCAGCGACAGGCGCTTCTTGGCCTGCTTGTTGACCCAGAAATAAACGCCGCCGATCCCGAAGGCCAGCGACAGAAGGATCTGCAAGGGCAGGGCGGCGCTGGTCAGGATGTTCATCAGCAGGAAGCTGACGACCACCAGGCCGGCCATGATCCCCATCAGCATCCCCGGCGTGAAGGCCAGGTTCGCCTTCTGCGCCTTTTCGGCCAGAAGCGAATAGAGCGGGATGCTCTTG
>JBCCCB010000174.1:0-8489 GCA_039033775.1 Pseudomonadota bacterium
CCGAATGGCCGAGGCCCGTGAAGTCGAACCGCAGAACGGCGATACCTTGCGACGCCAGGCGCGACGCGATGCGGCGCGAGGCGGCGATATCCTTGCCGCAGGTGAAACAATGGGCGATCAGCGCGGTCGCCACGACGGGCCCATCGGGCAGATCGAGGCGCGCGGCCAGTTCAGAGCCGTCATGTCCGGGGAAGGTGAAGCGTTCGGTGGGCATTCGGGCATCCTCGCTGCTTGCCCCAGGAACATGGGCGAACCCGAGGCCGTGCCGCAACGGACCACACGGCTCTGTGAGGGGCAGAGAGCATACGGCCCGGAAGAGGGGCCCGGCTGTAACAGACCGCCCGCCGCGCGCGCGATGTGTTACAAGGCAGGTATCACGTCCGGGGCGCGCGCTGCATCAGCGGCAGCAGCGAGGCCATGTCCGGCCCGTTCGCCCGGCCGGTCAGCGCCTTGCGCAGCGGCATGAAGAGCTGCTTGCCCTTGCGGCCCGTCGCGTCCTTGACGGCCGACGTCCAATCGGACCAGGTCGTGTCCGTATAGGGCGGCGGCGGCAGCAGGGCCAAGGCGTCGCGGACGAAATCCTCGTCGCCGGGATCGACCGACGGGGCGGCCCCTTCGGAGACCAGCGCCCACCACTCGGCCATCTCCGCGCGCGACGAGATGTTGTCGCGGATGACGGTCCAGAACCGCTCCCGCAGGGCTTCGGGCACGCCCAGGGCCGCGACGTCGTCCGCGACCGCCGACAGCGGCAGGCCTTGCAGGTGGTTCGCCGACAGGTGTGTCAGGTCGTCGGGGTCGAACTTTGTCGGCGCGGTGCCGAACTGGCTCAACTCGAAATGCTCGGCCAAGTCCCGCGGCGTCGCGCGCAACTCGATCGGTTGGGACGAGCCGAGCCGCGCCATCAGCGACAGCAGCGCCATCGGTTCGACCCCACGGGCCCGCAGGTCGCGCAAGCTGAGCGTGCCCAACCGCTTGGACAGCGCTTCGCCCTGGGCGCCGGTCAGCAGGGAATGGTGGGCGAAGACAGGATGCGCGTGGCCCAGCGCAGACATGATCTGGATCTGCGTGGCAGTGTTGGTCACGTGATCCGACCCGCGCACCACATGGGTCACGCCCATATCGGTGTCGTCGACCACCGACGCGATGGTGTACAGGACCTGGCCATCCCCCCGGATCAGCACCGGATCCGAGACCGAGGCCGCGTCGATGCTGAGATGGCCCAGGATGCCATCGGTCCATTCGATCCGCTCCTGGTCCAGCTTGAAGCGCCAATGGCCGGCCCGTTCGGCGCGCAACCGATCCTTGTCCTCGTCCGACAGGGCCAGGGCCGACCGGTCATAGACGGGCGGTTTGCCCATGTTCAGCTGCTTCTTGCGCTTCAGGTCCAGTTCGGTCGGCGTCTCGAACGCCTCGTAAAGCCGCCCGCTGGCCCGCATGGCATCGGCGGCGGCGGCATAGCGGTCCAGGCGGGCCGATTGCCGCTCCTCCCGGTCCCAGTCCAGGCCCAGCCAGTCCAGATCCTCGCGGATGGCATCGACGTATTCTTCCTTCGACCGTTCCGGATCGGTGTCGTCGATCCGCAGGATGAAGGTGCCGCCCGCCTTGCGCGCGATCATCCAATTCATCAGTGCCGCCCGCATGTTGCCCACATGGAGCAGCCCGGTGGGGGACGGGGCGAAGCGGGTGACGGTCTCGGTGGACGGCATGGGGTGGGCTCCTTTGCGCCCGCGGGATGTGCCACCGGGCGCAGGGGCTGTCCAGAGGCGCCTGAGCCGCCCCTGCGCCCTTGCCGCCCTGGCCCCCGGCTCTGCAGAATCAGGCGACTGGCACCGGATTTCGGCTTTCACGCATCCTTGACCCGGACGTCGCGTCGACCTGCGCTATCTGAAAGGTGTCAAGAACCGGGAGAGATCTATGACCAAGCTGACTCGCCGCGCGGCGCTGGGCGCCGCTGCCGCCATCCCCGCCGCCGCCATGATGGTGCCCGCGACCGCGCGGGCGGCCGGGCATTCCGACGGCCCCGTGCAGCCGAAGGCCCGCGGGGTCGCCTTGGGCGACATGCAGGTCACCGCCCTGCTGGCCGGATCGGCCGTGCGCGATGGCGGCATGCAGGGCATCTTCGGCATGAACGTCTCGGCCGAGACCTTCGCCGAGGTGAGCGCCAGCGCCTTCATCCCCACGGATGCCGCCACTTTCTTCTTCACGCCCACGGTCGTGTCGACCGGCGACGACCTGATCCTGTTCGATACCGGCCTCAATGCCGGCGGCATCACCGACGCCCTGGCCGCCGCAGGCCATGCCCCGGAAGACGTCACGCGCGTCGTCATCACCCATATGCATGGCGACCATATCGGCGGCCTGATGACCGACGGGACGCCGACCTTCGCCAATGCCGAATACACCACTGGCCGCGCCGAATTCGACCATTGGTCCGCCAACCCCAATGACGGCTTCACCGCCATGGTCGAGCCCTTGGCCGAGCGCTTCGCCTTCGTCGAGCCGGGCGCCGATATCGCGCCGGGCGTGACGGCGGTGGACATGTCGGGCCACACGCCGGGGCATATGGGCTACCGGCTCAGCTCCGGGGATCGGTCGCTGCTGCTGACGGCGGACTTGGCCAACCATTACGTGTGGTCGCTGGGCCATCCCGATTGGGAGGTGCGGTTCGACATGGACAAGGACGCCGCCGCCGCCGCTCGTCGCCGCGTGCTGGGCATGGTCGCCGCCGAGCGGATCCCGATGCTGGGCTACCACATGCCGTTCCCGGCCATGGGCTATGTCGAGGCGAACGGGAACGGCTTCCGCTGGGTGCCAGAAAGCTATCAGTTGATGCTCTGAGGTCGTCGGCCGGGCGAGGGGCCAAGCCCTCCGCGACATCGGCATGGCAACAAAAGAGGGCCGGTCGCTCATCGACCGGCCCTTCGTCTTGTGAGCGCATTTCGAGGCGGCGATCAGCTATTCTCCGCGATCACCTCCGGCCAGCGGCGGTCGCCTTGTTCGATGAAGCCCGCGCGATCCTCGTCCCAGCGGGCCTGGACATCGTCGTTGAAGTTCAGGAACAGGCGGCCGTCCACGATGGCCCAATTCTCGGGCTGTGTCGTCGCCAGGGATCCGCGCGCGGCCACGGCCCAGGCACAGTAACCGCCATAGGCCGGCGCATAGGCTTCGGGGTCGGCGGCGAACAGATCGCGGTTCTCGGCCGAGGCGAAATGCCAGGTGGCGCCGTTCCAATCATGGGCGAAGTCGGCGCTGCCCGCGACGGGCCGGCCTTCGGTGAAATAGGCCACCGGGTCGGTCCCGCGGATCGCGATCCCGTCGATGGTGAAGACTTGCCCCTCTTCGACGCCACGGCCGAAGATGAAGGCGCTGGCACCGGACGCGGCAAGCACAGCGGCGCCCGCCCCCAAGAGGAGGGTGCGTCGTTTGGTGAACATGTTGATCTCTCCTTTGTCGTCGTGGTGTTGGTCGATCTTGCATGGGGTGACGTGGCGTCCGGCGGCGCAGATTGCCAGTCACGCCCGATAACGGCTCTGTCAGGATCCCGCTTGCATCCCGGCCGGACGGGGGCCAAGCACGAAGGCGATCCCAAGCGCAGGAGAGGCCGCCCATGTCCCAGACGCTTCGCGATGCCGCGCTGGCCGTGCGCGAGAACGCCCATGCGCCCTATTCCAAGTTTCGGGTGGGGGCCGCGATCCGCACGGGCGATGGCAGCGTGTTCGTGGGCTGCAACGTCGAAAACGTGGCCTATCCCGAAGGCACCTGCGCCGAAGCCGGAGCCATCGCGGCCATGTGCGCGGCCGGTCAGCGGGACGTGGCCGAAGTCTACGTGGTTGCCGGCTCGCCCACACCCGTCCCGCCCTGCGGCGGCTGTCGTCAGAAGCTGGCGGAATTCGCGGCCGGCGACGTGGTCGTGACCCTGGCCACCGTCGCGGGCGAAGAGACCCGAATGCGGGTCGATGAGCTTCTGCCCGGTGCATTCGACGCGGGCCATATGGCGTGACCGCTCGCGCGCTTCTGTCGACGTTGCGGCGGGGCGAAGTGCCGTCGGTCTCCGCCTTGGCGGCCTTCGTGGCCGATTTGGCCGAAGGCGACGTCTCCGACGCCCAAGCCGGGGCCTTCGCCATGGGCATTTGCCGCACGCCGCTGGACGGGCCGGGCCGGGCCGCCCTGACGCGGGCCATGCGCGACGGGGGCGAGGTGCTGGCCTGGGACGTGCCCGGCCCGGTCATCGATAAGCATTCCACCGGCGGCGTGGGCGATTGCGTGTCGCTGATCCTGGCGCCCGCCTTGGCCGCCTGCGGCGCCTATGTCCCGATGATCTCGGGCCGGGGCCTGGGCCATACCGGCGGCACGCTCGATAAACTGGCGGCGATTCCCGGCTTCCGGGTCGAGATGCAGACCGACGAATTGCAGAGCATCGTGATCCGCGTCGGTTGCGCCATCGTTGGCGCCACCGCCGAGATCGCGCCCGCCGACCGGCGGCTCTATGCCGTGCGGGACGTCACCGGCACGGTCGAAAGCCTAGACCTGATCGTCGCGTCGATCCTGTCGAAGAAACTGGCCGAGGGGATCGAGGCACTGGTGCTGGACGTCAAGACCGGATCCGGCGCGTTCATGGCCGACCCGCAGGCGGCGCGCGCCCTGGCCCAGGCCCTGGTCGAAACGGGGCAGGCCAACGGGGTCATGACCTCTGCAATCCTGACCGACATGAGCCAGCCTGTCGCCACCAGCGCGGGCAACGCGCTGGAAATCCTGACGGCGATGGAGGCCCTGACAGATCCGAACGGCCGCGCATCCAGCCGCCTGGTCGCCGTGACGCGGGCCTTGGGCGGCGAGGCGTTGGCCCTGGGCGGGTTGGTCGCCGATGCCGATGCGGGGGCCGACCGGATCGGCCGGGCGCTGACCTCGGGCGAGGCGGCGGAGGTCTTCGGCCGCATGGTCGCGGCCCAGGGCGGACCATCGGACTTTCCCGAACGCTGGCGCGACCGCCTGCCGGCGGCCCCCGTCGTGGCCGAATTGCGGGCCGATCAGCCGGGCGTCGTCGCCGAGATCGACGCCCGGGCCCTGGGCGAGGTTGTGGTCGATCTGGGCGGCGGACGGCGGCGCGAAACGGATCGGGTCGATCTGGCCGTGGGGATCAGCCACATCGCGCAACTGGGCGCCGTCGTGACCGAAGGCCAGCCGCTGGCCCGGGTCCACGCGGCGGATGGCGACGCCGCCGAGGCCGCCGCCGCCCGCGTGGCCGAAGCCATCGTGATGGGCTCAGGCGCGGTCACGCCGCCGACCCTGGTGCAGGAGACCATCCGATGAGCCGCGCTTTCATTGTGGTGATGGATTCGGTGGGCTGCGGCGGCGCCCCGGACGCGGCGGATTTCGGCGACGAGGGGGCGAACACACTTGCACATATCGCACAAGCCTGCGCCGATGGTCAGGCGGACAGAGGCCGTTCCGGGGCGTTGTTCTTATCCAATCTCGACAAGCTGGGCCTCGGCGCGGCCATTCGCGCGGCCTCCGGCGCGGAGACCCCGGGGCTGGACGCCATTCCCACTGGGCTCTGGGGGGCTGCGACCGAGATCAGTCCTGGCAAGGACACGCCCTCGGGCCATTGGGAACTGGCGGGCCTGCCCGTGCCGTGGGACTGGCATTACTTCCCGGACGAGGTCCCTTGCTTTCCGCCGGCGCTGGTCGATCTCGTCAAGCACGAAGCCGGGACGGACGGGATTCTGGGCAATCGCCATGCCAGCGGCACGCTAATCATCGAGGAGGAGGCCGAGGCCCATCTCAGGACCGGCTGGCCGATCTGTTACACTTCGGCCGACAGCGTCTTCCAGATCGCGGCCCACGAAGATGCATTTGGGCTGCAACGTCTTCTCGACCTATGTGCCGCCATCGCGCCCATGCTGCACGAGATGCGGGTCGGCCGCGTCATCGCCCGGCCCTTCATCGGCGCGGATGGCCAATGGGAGCGGACGCCCAACCGCAAGGATTTCGCGATCATGCCCCCGGCGCCGACCCTTCTGGATGCCGTGCAGGGCGCGGGGCGGCGCACCCATGCGATTGGAAAGATCTCCGATATCTTCTCGGGACGCGGCGTGGACAGTGCCGCCAAGGGCCCCGACGCGGCGCTGATGCGGCACCTGGCGGATGCGGTTCGCGACATGCCCGACGGCTCGCTCACCTTCGCGAATTTCGTCGAGTTCGACAGTCTCTATGGCCACCGGCGCGACGTCGCGGGCTATGCCAAGCATTTGGAATGGTTCGATGGCTGCCTGCCGCCGATCCTGGACGCCCTGTGTCCCGGCGATTTGATGATCTTCACCGCCGACCATGGCAACGACCCCACTTGGCGTGGCACCGACCATACGCGCGAACGGGTGCCGGTGGTCTGCGCGGGGGCGGCGGGCGAGGTTGGGCTGGTTGGGTTCGCGGATGTCGCTGCCACGATCTGCGACCATCTCGACGTGCCAGTCGTTGGGCCCGGGAGGAGCTTCCTGTGACGTTCTCGCCCAAGGTCGAATTGCATTTGCATCTGGAAGGTGCGGCCCCGCCTCGCCTGATCCGCAGCATGGCGCAGGAGAAGTCGGTGGACCTGACGGGCGTCTTCGATGATCGCGGGGCTTATGTTTACAAAGACTTCCCCGGCTTTCTTAAGGTCTATGAAGCTGCAACCCAAGTCCTGCAAACCCCCGGGGATTACGGTCGTCTGACCCGTGAAGTTCTGGAAGCGTCGGCCGAGCAAGGGGTGATCTACACCGAAGCCTTTCTCAGCCCCGATTTTTGTGGCGACCGCGACGTGTCGGCTTGGCGCGACTACGTGGCCGCCATCCAGGAGGCCGCCGCCAGCGTGCCCGACATCGAGATGCGGGGCATCGTAACCTGCATCCGGCATTTCGGCCCCGGCAAGGCGCGCGAAACCGCCCTGTGCGCGGCCGAAACGGCCGGCGACTTCATCACGGGGTTCGGTATCGCCGGGGATGAAAGTGTGTTGACGCCCAAGGACTTCAACTGGTCTTTCGACTGCGCGCGCGAGGCGGGGCTGGGCCTGACGGCCCATGCGGGCGAATTCGGCGGGGCCGAAAGCGTCCGCGCCGCGCTGGACGATCTGCGCGTCAGCCGGATCGGCCATGGGGTGCGGGCCATCGAGGACCTCGGCCTGGTGGACCGGCTGGCCGAAGACGGGATCGTGCTGGAGGTCTGTCCCGGCTCCAACGTGGTTCTGGGGGTCTACTCAAAGATCGCCGCGCATCCCATTGAAAGGTTGCGGGAACGGGGTGTGAAAATCACGGTCTCGACCGATGATCCCCCATTCTTCCACACCGATCTGGACGCGGAATATGCCAACCTGGAACGCGCTTTCGGATGGGATGAAGAGACTTTCGCCGAGATCAATCGCACCGCTCTGACCGCCGCCTTCTGCGACGAGACCACCCGCCACCGCCTGCTGAAGAAATTGGACTGACCCATGGACCATCTCACCGTCGTCTCTCACCCGCTGGTGCAGCACAAACTCAGCCTCATGCGCGAGAAAGAGACGTCGACGGCCGTGTTCCGGCAGCTTCTGCGCGAGATCAGCCAATTGCTCGCCTACGAGGTGACGCGGGAACTGCCGATGACCACCAAGCGGATCGAGACGCCGCTGCAAGAGATGGACGCCCCCGTGCTGGACGGGCGAAAACTGGCCTTGGTGTCGATCCTGCGGGCCGGCAACGGCTTGCTGGACGGGATCCTGGAATTGGTGCCATCGGCGCGGGTGGGGTTCGTCGGGCTCTATCGCGACGAGGAAACGCTGCAACCGGTCCAGTATTACTTCAAGGCGCCCGATCATCTGGATGACCGGCTGGTCATCGCCGTGGATCCCATGCTGGCGACGGGCAATTCCTCGGTCGCCGCCATCGACCTCCTGAAGGCCCAGGGCGCACGCGACATCCGGTTCCTGTGCCTCCTGGCGGCGCCCGAGGGCATCGCCCGGATGAAGGAGGCGCATCCCGATGTGCCCGTCGTCACCGCCGCCGTGGACGATCGGTTGAACGAACTGGGCTACATCGTTCCCGGCCTAGGGGATGCGGGTGACCGAATGTTCGGCACAAAATGATGTGTATTTCCCTGCTCTCGCGCTTTACTTGAGGTCGCCGAAAGGGCAAGGTTCCACTCGAGGGGGCGCAGACTCCCGGATCGGTTGAGACGAGGGCGGATCATGGGGATTTTCGGCGGGGGTCAGGTCTTCAATGCGATGGCCGTGGGGGTTCTGGCGGTCACCGTCATCGCGACCGGCAGCATGGCGGACGCACAGACGCGGACCTTGCGCAATACGGCGGGTCCAGCGGAACAGCCGCCGGCCGGGTTCACCGGGGGGCAGTATGTCGACAGTCGCGGCTGTGTCTTCATCCGCGTGGGTGTCGCGGGGCAGACCCGTTGGGTGCCGCGCGTGAACCGGGATCGCACGGTGGTCTGCGGGCAACCGACGACCAGCCGGCCCGCCCCCGCACGCC
>JBCCCB010000175.1:0-8484 GCA_039033775.1 Pseudomonadota bacterium
CGACCAGGCGATGGGACCGGGGGCGATCCCGTCCCAATCCGTCCTTGCCGGGTCGAAGATGAGGCCGGTCCGGTATCCGATGGCTGTCATATCGCATTCCCTTCTCGCCAATCGTGTCAGTGGTTCCCTTCGATTTTCAATCGTGTTTCGGGATTTCACCCGTGCCGGGTCGCGGTGCGATCAAGACCTATTGAAGGGCTAGATGCTGGCCCGGCCAACCCGAAGGGCCTAGGGCTGCGGCACCGGGGGCCAAGCCTCGGCGCGAACGTCCCGGCGGGGCGACAAACAGGAAAAGGCATATCCCATGGGCAAGGTCGATTATCACTTCATGCGTAACGCGACGGCGCGGCTGACCTATGGCGGCAAGACCTTCCTGCTGGATCCGACACTTTCGGCGAAGGGGGCGCTGCCGTCCTTCGCGGGGATTGCGCCCAATCCGACCGCGGAGCTGCCCATCCCGGCCGAAGAGATCGTGAATGGCATCGACATCGTGATCATCAGCCACCTGCATGGCGACCATTTCGATGGCGCCGCGGCGGCCCTGTGGACAAGGACCTGCCGCTGCTGACCCCGCGCAATTCGGCGCCGGTCAACCCGAGGGAGCCGGAGGTGGTCGCCACCTTCAAGAGCCGCCTAGACCAGATGGGTTTTCGCGACGTGCGCGAGATCGGCTCGGAGACCGCCGATCATCTGACCGTCGACGAGATCACGATCCACCAGGTCTTCGCCCGCCACGGCAAGGGCGAGGTCGGCGACCGGATGGGGGGCGTCAACGGGTTGGTCTTCCAGACCGATGGCGCCCCGACGATCTATTGGGCGGGCGACACGATCCTGGACGAGGGCGGCGAGGTCGCCGCCGTCCTGCAACGGTTCCGGCCCGATATCGTGATCGCCCATACGGGCGGGCCGGTGGTCGAGGCGCTGTCGCCGGAGATCCTGCTGATGGACGCCGCCCAGGGGCGGGCGTTCTTCGAACTGGCCGACCAGGCGAATCCTGGGGTCGAGATCGTGGCGATCCACATGGACGCACTGGACCATTGCTTCTCGACCCGGGCCGATCTGGCGGCGGAGATCGCCTCGCTGGAGGAGGGACTGCGTCGGCGCATTCATATCCCGGTGGATGGAGAGCGGCTGGTTCTTGGCTAGGGCGCGGGCCATGTCGCTTGTGGTCCAAAGGTGCTAGCGAACGGCCATGACAGTGCTTCTATCAGGGTCCGGGACCGACCCGCTCGCCCCCGGGTTTCATAGGGTCCCACCTGGCCATCTGGCCACCACCGTCACCCATTTGGAGATGACTGGGCGGCCCGCCCCGCGCCCGGCCCCGCCGGTCGCGGCGGCGTTGACCCCCGTACCGTCGCCCGGGACCGATTGGTATCGGGATCTGTTCCGGCATGTGGGGGCGGACTGGCTCTGGACGTCGCGGCTCGCGATGCCGCAGGCGGAGCTAACCGCCATTCTTGGAGACCCGGATGTGGAGATCTTCGCGGTCCGGCAGGGGCGCCGCGACGAGGGGCTTCTGGAGTTGGACTTCCGGGCAGAGCGGGCGGCGGAACTGGCCTTCTTCGGCTTGTCCTCGACCCTGCAGGGCGGCGGCGCGGGCCGGTGGTTGATGAATCACGCGCTGGATCGGGTATTCGCGCGGGTGGACCGGGTCACCGTCCATACCTGCACGTTGGACCATCCGGCGGCCTTGCCGTTCTACCTGCGCACCGGGTTCCGGATTGTCCGGCAAGAGGTGGAAATCCTGGCCGATCCCCGTCTGAACGGCACGCTTCCGGCAGATGCGGGTCCCCATGTGCCGCTGGCGGTTTCGGCGGCGGCGGGGTAGGCACGCGCCGCACACGACCGGAGACACCCATGAGCCACGGCCCCGCCACCCCTTTGACCGCCAAAGCCGCGGGCCCTTTGACCGGTGAGGCCCATGTGCCGGGCGACAAGTCGATCAGCCATCGGGCCTTGATCCTAGGGGCGCTTGCCTTGGGCGAGACGCGGATCCGGGGCCTGCTGGAGGGGCAGGACGTGCTGGATACCGGCAAGGCCATGCGGGCCTTCGGGGCGCGGGTCGACAAGGACGGGGACGATTGGATCGTCCACGGCGTCGGTGTCGGCGGGCTGATGGAGCCCGAGGACGTGATCGATTGCGGAAATTCCGGAACCGGCGTGCGGCTTCTGATGGGGCTGGCCGCGACCGCGGGGTTCGCCACGACATTCACGGGGGATGCAAGTCTGCGCAAGCGGCCCATGGCACGGGTGACAGACCCGCTCGCGCTGTTCGGGGCGCAGGCCCATGGCCGGTCGGGCGGGCGGTTGCCCATGACGCTGGTGGGCACCGGCGATCCGGTGCCGGTCCGTTATGCCACCCCGGTACCGTCGGCGCAGGTCAAGTCGGCGGTCCTGCTGGCCGGGCTGAACGCGCCGGGCGAGACGGTCGTGGTCGAGCGCGAGGCGACGCGGGACCATTCCGAACGCATGCTGGCGGGGTTCGGTGCCGAGGTTGCGATCGAAGAGACAGACGAGGGCCGGGTAATCACCCTGGTCGGCCGACCCGAACTGTCGCCGCAGATCATCGCGGTGCCCCGCGATCCGTCCTCGGCCGCGTTCCCGGTTTGCGCGGCTTTGATCGTGCCGGGGTCGGACGTGCTGGTGCCCAATATCGGGCTCAACCCGACGCGCGCCGGTCTGTTCGAGACGCTTCGCGAGATGGGCGCCGACTTGACCTACGAGAATGCGCGCGACGAGGGAGGAGAACCGGTGGCCGACCTGCGGGCGAGGTTCTCGCCCGACATGACGGGGGTGGAGGTGCCGCCCGATCGCGCCGCCAGTATGATCGACGAATACCCAATCCTGTCGGTGGTGGCGGCCAATGCCGAGGGGACGACGATCATGCGCGGTGTGGCCGAATTGCGCGTGAAGGAGTGCGACCGGATCGACGCCATGGCCACCGGTTTGCGCGCTTGCGGGGTCGAGGTGCGCGAGGGGCCCGATTGGTGGGAGGTCGATGGATGCGGGGTCGGACGCGTCCAGGGCGGCGCCACGGTCGCCACCCATCTCGATCACCGGATCGCCATGTCGTTCCTCTGCGCCGGGATGGCCGCGCGACAGGGGATCACGGTCGACGATGCCTCGCCCATCGCCACGTCCTTCCCGATCTTCCGGGACCTGATGGGCGGATTGGGCGCGTCGTTCGAGGACTGATGGGCTGACCAGTTTTACCGGGCTGGGTCGTCAAAATGGCACGTATCCAGAGTCTCTTACGGGTTGCCGGCCGGTCACCGGTGGCTGATCCCGAGGTTGCCGCCGCTCGCGGCCCTACGCAGTGCGGACAGATAGCCTGCGACCTGACGCGGTGACCGCAGATGGTGTGCGGCGTGATCGGCGCGGGCCGCCGCGAAGAGCTTGGCGCAGCTGGCGCGGCCGGTGTCGCGGGTCCGCCAGATGTATCGGAAGAACTCCACATCCACCTGCTCGGGGCAACCCGCAGGCAGATCGGGACGGTTGCGGCCGTACCAACGCAGGGTTCGCTTGCCGATCCGCCAGAGGCGCAGGCTCACCGGCAAGTCGATCCAGATCAGCGTGTCCGCCCGGGCCAGGCGGTCGGACCAGGTGACGGAATGGCCACCTTCGAACACCCATTGGGGGCGGGCGTGCGCCTCCAGGCAGAGCTTGGTCTTCTCGCCGCGCGATCGCTCGACCCATCCGGCTTTCCAGTGGATGTGGTCCACATGGATCACCGGCAGATGGGCGATCTCGGCCACGGCGCGCGCCAGGGTGGACTTGCCGGAGCCGGGCTGACCGATGATCATGACGCGCCGCATGGGGCATCGTCGCGCCCGGGACGTGCGGGTCAAGTGGGCGCTCCGGGATTGGCGTTCAGGAAATCGAGAGGGATGCGAAATGACGCGAACGGGGAGCTGCCTATGCGGCGCGGTGCGATACGCCGTCGACGGCCCGCTGCGGCCGGTCGTTGCCTGTCATTGCGGGCAATGCCGCAAGGCGACGGGCAACTACGTGGCGGCGACCTCGGCGGCTCGTGGGGACGTAACTATCGAGGGTAAATTGACCTGGTTCCAATCCTCCGAAACCGCGCGGCGCGGATTTTGTGGAACCTGCGGCAGCCAGCTGTTCTGGGATGGCCCGGGCGTGAACCTGTCCATCATGGCAGGGTCGTTGGACTTGCCAACCGGGTTGACGCTGGCCGGCCACATCTATTGCGAAGGCCGCGGAGATTGGTATGCGCTGCCCAGCGGGGACCGACAGGTCCCTGGCTCCGATCCAGAGCTGACAACGCAGGTACAGACATGATCTTCACGGTGGCGATCGACGGGCCCGCGGCGGCGGGCAAGGGCACGATCTCGCGCGCGGTGGCGGACCGGTTCGGCTTCGCGCATCTTGATACGGGCTTGCTCTACCGTGCCGTGGGCGCGCGGGTCTTGGCCGGAGAAGATGCCGCCGCGGCGGCCGCCTCCCTCGTGCCCGGGGACTTGGAAGCCGATGGGCTCCGCACACCGGCGGTGGCGGCGGAAGCCTCGAAGGTCGCGGCGATCCCCGAGGTTCGGAGGGCTTTGACTGCGTTCCAGAGGTCCTTCGCCCGCCGCGAAGGCGGGGCAGTGCTGGACGGACGCGACATCTGCACGGTGATCTCACCCGAGGCGGAGGTGAAGATCTATGTCACCGCCTCGCCGGAGATGCGGGCCGAGCGTCGGTTCAGGGAATTGTCCGAAGGCGGCCATGATGTGACCTGGGACAGCGTGCTACAAGCGGTGCGCGAACGGGATACGCGGGATATGGGCCGTGCCGACGCGCCACTGAAGGCGGCGCCCGATGCGGCTGTGCTGGACACGTCCGCAATGGATGCGGATGCCGCCATTGGGGCGGCGGTTGCGTTGGTCGAGGCAGCGCTGGCGGACCGGACCAGGTAGATCGCACCGAAGTCACCGAAGCGTGCATGGCCGGTTTGTGCTAGGCTTTCTACCATCAGCCGATATCTGCCAGCCGAGGTGCCGCCCATGTCCCGTCTTCCCGCACGTTCGACCGAGTCCTATCCGCCCCTGTCGTATCACAAGCGACGGCGCGGGATCGAAGGCTGGATTGCGATCTTGGCCGTGCTGGCCGCCGCTCTTTTTGCGATATCGGCACCTGCGGGGGCTCAGGAGCAGGCCGAGACGCCCGTCCCCGCGCCGGGCATGACGCTGGATCGGATGGAGACGCTTCTGACGGCGCTCGACCCTGATGCCGAGCGGGCAGGCGCCGCCTTCCGCTTGACGATCGAGGACGTGCCGCTGGTGGTCATCACCGATCCCTTCGCCGACCGGATGCGGGCCATGGTGCCGATCCGATCCGTCGACGGGCTGACCGAAGCGGACCTGCTCAGGCTGATGCAGGCCAATTTCGACAGCGCAGTGGATGCCCGCTACGCAGTGGCCGAAGGGCGGCTCTGGGCGGTGTTCATCCATCCGCTATCGCCGCTTCGCGACGATCAGTTGATCTCGGGCGTGGGGCAGGTGGTCAACACGGCCCTATCCTACGGAACGCTCTATTCGTCGGGCGCCGGCCAGTTCGGACGCGGCGACAGCCGCGGCGAGCAGCAGAAACTCCTGGAGCGGTTGCAGGAGCGTGGGCAGGACATCTGAGACGTTAAAGTGCGATTCAGGCCTCACCGCTCGCGTCCCGGCGTGGAGGTCGCGGCCCTATGATTGCGGAGCGATGGCTCTCTCGACGGCTCTGGTCCGCCCCGGCGGCAAAGGGAGGCGCCGGGCCGTTCGGGATGCCGGTCGGTTCCTTGGGCACACGGTTCTTGCCAGAACCCCATCGTCGACGCTTCCGCACTGCGGATAAGGCGGGCACCTTCGTCATCTTCCGCGACCGCAATCCATGTCTTCTGGTGCGCTGACAACTGGCTTGGAAGCCAGTTGGGTGCAGCGTGTCGGTAGACGAAAAGCGGCACAAGGGGGGATGGGGTCGGGTTAGACATCCCACCGTTGACGCGCGACGCTTGCCAGCGTGGTCCAAGGTCTATCTGATCGGACGCGGGGGGCAGGATTGATGGTGAACCGCTGGACGATCCTTTTCGTGCTGTTCTTTGCGCTCATGCCGATGGCATTTCAGTTCCAGTCGATTGTAGCTCTATCGCCCCTCATGACCGGTCTTATGGTCTCTCTCTGGCGCAGATCGGCCTTCTGATTGAGCCGTACTTGGCCCCCGGCATCGTTGTCGCCATCCCCATTGGAACGCTGGCCGCCCGTATCGGGGACAAGCGGATCGTCTCGGCCAGCCTGGTGCTGACGGGGCTGGGCGGTGCGATCATCGCCTTCGTGCCGGGATCGCAGGCCTCAATGGTCGACCGTGTGCTGGCTGGCGCGGGCGGCGTCGTGAGCAATATCGCGATGACCAAGCTGGTGCTGGATTAGTTCGCGGGGCGCCAGATTTCGACCGCCATGGCGGTCTTCATCAACTCCTGGACCCTCGGGATCGCCTTGGCCTTGCTGACGCTGCCGGGAGTCGCGGCCTTGAGTTGGTTGAGCGCGGCGTGGCTGTTTGTGATCGCCTTGATCGTGGCGGGTCTGGTGATGTTCGCGCTTGTCTACTGCGTGCCCGAGGGCGCGGCCGAAGGACCAGCGGCGGTTGCCGCAACCGCGTTTCCGGTGCTCGCGCTGGGTTTGGCTGGGGCCATCTGGGCCTTTACAATGCGGCCTTGGCGATGGTCTTCGGGTTCGGCCCGGCACTGCTGAGCGAGCGGGGCCTGCCCCTGACAAAGGCCAGTTCCGTGCCCAGCTTATTCATGGTGGTACTCGCGGTCGCGGTGCCGCTGGGCGGCATTCTGGCCGACCCGACGGGGCGCCGCGACGGTATGACCGCTCTGGGCTTGGTGAGTTTTGCGGTTCTTGTCCCGCTGACCAGCATGGTGCCGCCGGGCGGTGTTCTGCCGCTCATTGTTCTGGTGGCCGTCCTGTTCGGTTTGTCGGCTGGCCCGATCGTCGGGTTGCCATCGGGTATCCTGGCACCCGAGGCGCGCCCCTTCGCCATGGGGGTCTACTTCACGATCTACTACGCCTAGATGCAGGTGGCCCCGTCCTTAGTCGGTCTGTTAGCGGACGCGACCGGCACGGTTGGCACTGCTTTCACCTCTGGGGCGGTGATGTCCGTGGCCGCGCTGCTGGCGCTGATGGCCTTGTGCCGACTGACCCCGAGGCCGCGCCAGGTGGCGTCAGACGCCCGACCCTTGCGCTAGGGGGCGTTTTCGACTAGGTGGCGCGCGTCATCCGACAGCGCGATCACAGGCGCGGCCCAAGGCCGCTTCAACCGTGCTTTCACCAGACCAAACCGGTTCGCCCAAGGCGGACACCAACCCAGACCGGCGGAGACAACCGCGCGGCCAGTCAAATGCACTAGATAGGAAACACACAGCCACATGGCTCAGAACGCATCCATGGAGGAATTCGAGGCCCTTCTGAACGAAAGCCTCGAAATCGACACGCCCACCGAAGGGTCGGTTGTCAAAGGCAAGGTCATCGCCATCGAGGCGGGACAAGCCATCATCGACGTCGGCTACAAGATGGAAGGCCGCGTCGACATCAAGGAATTCGCCAATCCCGGCGAGGCCCCCGAAATCGAAATCGGCGACGAGGTGGAAGTCTACCTGCGCAACGTCGAGAACAGCCGCGGCGAAGCCGTCATCTCGCGCGAGATGGCCCGTCGCGAAGCCGCATGGGACCGCCTGGAGGAAGCCTATGGCAAGGAAGAGCGCGTCGAAGGCGCCATCTTCAGCCGCGTGAAGGGCGGCTTCACCGTGGATCTGGGGGGCGCGGTCGCGTTCCTGCCGGGTTCGCAGGTGGATGTGCGTCCCGTGCGCGACGCGGGCCCGCTGATGGGCCTGAAGCAGCCGTTCCAGATCCTGAAGATGGACCGCCGCCGCGGCAACATCGTCGTGTCGCGCCGCGCCATCCTGGAAGAGAGCCGCGCCGAACAGCGCGCCGAGGTCATCGGCAACCTAGCCGAGGGCCAGAATGTCGACGGCGTGGTCAAGAACATCACCGAATACGGGGCTTTCGTGGACCTGGGTGGTGTGGATGGCCTGTTGCACGTCACTGACATGGCCTGGCGCAGGGTCAACGACCCGCGCGAGATCCTGTCGATCGGCGAGACGGTCAAGGTCCAAGTCATCAAGATCAACAAGGACACCCATCGCATCTCCCTGGGCATGAAGCAGCTTCAGGAAGATCCGTGGGACACCGTGATCGCCAAATACCCGCTGGATTCGGTCCATCAGGGCCGCGTCACGAACATCACCGATTACGGTGCGTTTGTGGAGTTGGAGCCGGGGGTTGAGGGTCTGGTCCACGTCTCCGAGATGTCCTGGACCAAGAAGAAGAACGTCCATCCGGGCAAGATCGTCTCCACCTCGCAAGAGGTCGAGGTCATGGTGTTGGAGATCGACACTGCCAAGCGGCGCGTGTCGCTGGGTCTCAAGCAGACCATGCGCAACCC
>JBCCCB010000176.1:0-8473 GCA_039033775.1 Pseudomonadota bacterium
ATAAGCGGGCGCCGTTAGCGGTAACAAGAGCCGAGGAGATTCCATGGTCTCGCGCACGATCCCGGTCGACAGCTTCGATCTCGTCCTCTTCGGCGCCACGGGGGACCTAGCTGCCCGCAAGATCCTGCCCTCGCTCTACCGCCGCTTCGTCGCCGGCCAGATGCCCGAGGACGCCCGGATCATCGGCGCGGCCCGCTCCGATTTGGACGATGACGGCTTCCGCAAATTGGTGCGCAAGGCGCTCGGCGACTTCGTCAGCGAGAAGAAGCGCGACAAGGACACCATTGCCACGTTCCTGGATCGATGCAGCTACATCGCCATCGACGCGAAGGGCGACGGCGGCTGGAAGGAGCTGAAGACGAGCGTCCGCGACGACGTCACCAAGGCGTTCTACTTCTCGGTCGCCCCCGCGATCTTCGGCACCCTGGCCGAGAAGCTCCGGGCCCACGGGATCGCCTGCGAGAACAGCCGCCTGGTCGTCGAAAAGCCCTTTGGCACCGATCTGGAAACCGCCCGCAAGCTCAACGAGGACCTGGCCGCCAGCTTCGACGAGGATCAGATCTACCGGATCGACCATTTCCTGGGCAAGGAGACGGTCCAGAACCTCATGGCAGTCCGGTTCGCCAACGTCCTGTTCGAGCCGCTGTGGAATGAGCGCTATATCGACCACGTCCAGATCACCGTGGCCGAAACCGTCGGCGTCGGTGGGCGCGGCGCGTATTACGACACATCGGGCGCCATGCGGGACATGGTGCAGAACCATCTGATGCAGCTTCTGTGCCTGACGGCCATGGAGCCGCCTAACCAGTTCGACCCCGACCGCCTGCGGGACGAGAAGCTGAAGGTCATTCGGTCTTTGGACCCGATGGAGCCCAAGGACGTCGTGCGCGGTCAGTACAAGGACGGCCCCGATGGCCCGTCCTATCGGGAAGATGCCGAGAACCCCGACAGCCGAACCGAAAGCTTCGTGGCGCTGAAGGTCGGCATCTCCAATTGGCGCTGGAAGCACACGCCGTTCTATCTGCGCACCGGCAAGCGCATGTCCAAGCGGTTGAGCGAGATCGTCGTCCAGTTCAAGGACACGCCCCATTCCATCTTCGACCGCCAAGGTACGTCCCAGGCCAACGCGTTGACCATCCGGTTGCAGCCGGACGAGGGGATCGACCTGTCGGTCACCATCAAGGAACCCGGCCCCGGCGGCATGCGCCTGACCACCGTCCCGCTGGACATGACCTTCGCCGACGCGCTGGATGATGCCGACGAGATTCCGGATGCCTATGAGCGTCTGATCATGGACGTGATCCGCGGCGATCAAACCCTCTTCATGCGCGGGGACGAGGTAGAGGCGGCCTGGGCCTGGACTGATCCGATCATCGAGGGCTGGACCGAGCGGGGCGATAAGCCCCATCCTTATGCCCAAGGGTCTAGCGGGCCCGAAGAGGCACTGATGCTGATGCATCGCGACGGCCGTCGCTGGCGCGACTTGGAGACTTAGGATGGACTTTCGCGACTATCCCGACCGCGAGATGCTGGCGATGTCGCTGGCCAAGACCCTGTCGTCGGCCTTAAAGAGTTGCCTGCTGACCCATGACCGGGCCAGCTTCTGCGTCCCCGGCGGGTCATCCCCCGGAGAGGTTTTCGCCACGCTGTCCGGCGCCGACCTGGACTGGGAACGGGTGGACGTCTTCCTCAACGACGAGCGTTGGGTGCCCGAAGGCCACACGCGGTCCAACACCGCGCTTCTGAAACGCACGCTTCTGACCGACCGGGCGACGGCGGCCCGCCATGTTCCGCTGGTCAACGACGCGCCGACGCCGGAAGACGGCCTGCCCGATCTCATCCCCGGCTTCGACGGCTGCTTCCCGATTTCGGTCCTGCTGCTGGGCATGGGCACCGACGGCCATACGGCCAGCCTGTTCCCCGGCGGGGACCGCCTGGCCGAGGCCCTGTCCGACGACGCACCCATTCTGCTGCCCATGCGCGCGGGCGGCGCGGACGAGCCCAGGATCACGCTGACCGCGCCGGTGCTGGCCGGTGCCATGGAAACGCATGTCCTGATCATGGGTGACGAAAAGCGTGCGGTTCTTGACCGGGCCCAGGGCGCGGCGGTCGCCGATATGCCCATCGCGGCCTTCCTGAAGACCGCCACCGTCCATTGGGCACCCTGAGGGAGGAAACGCGATGACGATCTGGTCAGGGTTGGAGGCACTGCGGCAGATGCGGGGCGATCGGATCGCCGATCTGCTGGCCTCGGAAGATCGCAATGCGCGTCTGACGATCGAGACCGGGCCGTTCCTGTTCGACGCCTCCAAAACCGCCCT
Source organism: Pseudomonadota bacterium (assembly GCA_039033775.1). GTDB lineage: Bacteria > Pseudomonadota > Alphaproteobacteria > Rhodobacterales > Rhodobacteraceae > Jannaschia. The sequence continues at coordinate 2,322 of JBCCCB010000176.1, forward strand.
GTCGCCCCCCGCTTTGGACCTGCTGCTGGACCTGGCCAAAGACGTGCCCGCCCATCGAGATGCAATGTTCGACGGCGTCAAGATCAACGAGACCGAGGGCCGCGCCGTTCTGCATACCGCCCTTCGGGGCACCCGGCCCGTCGTCGTCGACGGGCAACCCGTGATGCCGCGTGTCCAGGAGACGCTGGCGCGCATGCGCGCCTTCGCTGCCGATGTGCGCGACGGGACCTTCGCGGGGCAGGGCGGGCGCATCACCGACGTGGTCAATATCGGGATCGGCGGCTCGGATCTGGGGCCGGCCATGGCGGCCCTGGCCCTGGCGCCGTACCACGATGGCCCCCGGACCCATTTCGTGTCCAACGTGGACGGCGCCGATTGGGCGGATACGGCGAAGGGGCTCGACCCCGCGACCACGCTTGTCGTGGTCGCCTCGAAGACCTTCACCACGATCGAGACCCTGACCAATGCCGAAACGGCCAAGGCCTGGATGGCGACATCCGTCGCCGACCCTGCCGCCCAATTCGCCGCCCTGTCCAGTGCGCTGGACAAGACCGGCGATTTCGGGATCGACCCGTCCCGCGTCTTCGGATTCGAAGATTGGGTGGGCGGCCGCTACTCCATGTGGGGACCCATCGGGCTGTCGCTGATGATCGCCATCGGCCCCGATGCCTTCGACGCCTTCCTGCAAGGCGCGCGGGACATGGACGATCATTTCCGCACCGCGCCGCTGGCCGACAACATGCCGGTTCTGCTGGCCCTGGTCGGTCTCTGGCACCATCAGGTCTGTGGCCATCCCACCCGTGCCGTGCTGCCCTATGACAACCGCCTGATGCGGTTGCCCGCCTATCTTCAGCAATTGGAGATGGAATCGAACGGCAAGGGCGTGACCATGGCGGGCGACGCGCTGCCGGGCCCGGCCGGACCCGTGGTCTGGGGCGAGCCGGGCACCAACGGACAGCATGCCTTCTACCAACTGATCCACCAGGGCCGCAGTCCGGTCCCGTGCGAATTCATGGTGGCCGCGCGGGGGCACGAAGCCGATCTTGATCACCACCATCGCCTGTTGATCGCCAATTGCCTGGCTCAGGCCGAGGCGTTGCTGCGCGGGCGCAGCCATGACGAGGCCAAGGAAAAGCTGGCGGGCAAGTATGAAGGCGACGAATTGGACCGCCAGGCCGCCCACCGGGTTTTCGAAGGCAACCGCCCGTCGACCATGCTGGTCTATCCGAAGCTGACGCCCGAGGTGCTTGGCGGCATCGTGGCGCTCTATGAGCACCGGGTGTTCGTCGAAGGCGTGATGCTGGGCATCAACAGCTTCGATCAATGGGGGGTCGAGCTTGGGAAGGAACTCGCCACGTCGCTGGGTCCCCTGGTCGAAAGCGGGGCGGCTCCCGGTAAGGACCCGTCGACACGAGCTCTTCTGGCGCATCTGGCGGCCATAAGGGGCTGATTGCCATCGCATTCGCCTAAAATGCCCCCGATCCGACGTGTCCTGTCCACCAATTCGCCACGGTGGCCCATCACGGTGACCCATAGAAACCGAAGGCTGCGCCGTCGAAGACGGCGCTTTCATTTTATGGGACCCTCGCCATGAACTTGACCCGTCTGGTCTATTACAGTCAGCGCAACCCGTCGCTTAGCATGAATATGCCGCAGCTGATGGATGTCTGTCACAAGAACAATGCCATGATGAACGTCACCGGCATTCTGCATTACAACGGCAATGCCTTTCTGCAGGTGTTGGAAGGGGGACGGGCGGAAGTCAGCTCGATCTACCACCGGATCGCCGCCGATCCCCGGCACATCAATATCATCCTGATCGCCTGCAACGATGTGCGCGAACGGATGTTCCCCACCTGGTCCATGGGCCTGCACGAGGGGATGGACGATACGACGAAGAACATCTTCCTGCGCTACTTCGCCTCGAACCAGGTCAACCCCGAAACGGTCAGCGTCGAAAGCCTGCTGGACGTTCTGCAAGACCTGTCCGCCGAACTGGCCTGACCGCCCGACCGCGACGAAGATGGCCGCCGCCCGATCCGGGCGGCGGCCTCTTTTCTTGGCGAGGCGGGCGCTTGGAGAGCGTGGCGTTTAACCCGGATCACGTGTTCACGGGACGGGCCGAGGCCGCGCCTGCGTCGCCCAACGCGTCCCGACCGTCCGGTGACGTCGATGGAACGCGAAAGGCTCCGGACGTCTGGCGTAACGGTCGCCGGCAGGACATATCCGCCGACAGGGTCCGTCGGCGGATATGTCGTGCCAAGACTTTAACGAGGTGGAGCGTTCAGTGCCCCTTGGCGCGGCGGCGATACTTTTCCATCTCCGACCGGACGGCCCGCAGCTTCGATTCAGCCGCCTGGGCTTGCCGGTTCGCGCGGGTCAGCTCCTCCAGATAGACGCTTTCCGCATGGGCCACCGCGGCGCGCTGTGATCGCCGGGCCGAGATGCTGATGACCGCGATCGCGGCCATCGACGCCAAGACCAGGACCATGTCGGGAACCGGAACGGACAGGTTCATCACCGCCACCAACTGGGTCATTGCATTTCCAAGGTCCATGATCGGCCCTCCTAAGCTTTCCTCACCCGCGCCTCAGCGGAGAACGAAGTTAATATGATCGCCCTCTTCGGGGGCGAGGGCCGCACCGCCATCCACGATGGTGGTGAGCGTCATCTGATTGGCCACGACATCCCAGGACACTTGGAGATCAGCCAGGTCGGTGTCGAGCAGTTCGAGGCTGCCGACGACGTCCAGACCGGCGGCAGGACAATTGAGAACCTGCTGGACGAGGCTGGTAATCGTGGTGCGGTAATCCGTCCAAGCCAGACCGTCCCCATAGGTATCGGCAAGGCCGCGAACCTCGTCCAGGCGCCGCTCGATCATGCCTTCGCAGGTATTGGGAACGGCCGATGCGGCCTCGGTGACAGGTGTCCGGACCGGATCTTCGGGGGGGGACGTCACATCGGCGGCCGCCGCTTGCGCCACGGCGGGGCCATCATCGCCCGCCGCCGCCGTGTCGGCCGGGGTCGCGGCGTCGATGGACGCCGGACCGTCCAATTTCGTCTGATACCAGACCCCCCCGGCCACCAAGATGCCGATGGGCAGCAATCCGAGCCACAGCCGGTTGGATGCCTGCTTTCCGTGGACTTGATCCGATAGACGCTTCGCGCGCGAGAGAGAGACGCCGCCGCGGGCGCTGCGCCCGACATCTTGGGGTCCCTTTTCAGTCTTGGCCATGGTGCCTCTCGTCCGCTCCCATCCGCATCAGGCTCGTTTGCTGAACACGTAGGTGCTGCCCGAGCCTGAACTCGACTTGGTCATGTCGATGTTCATCATTCCCGTCAGATCGTTCAGCATCTGCTCGTTGGCATCCAACGAGACGGGCGAATTCGCGTCCGACAAGGTCAAATCAAGCCCGAGGTCCAAAACCACTTGCTGCAAAACACCCTGAAAACGGTGTGAATAAACGATCATCCGCGCGGATCCCTGAACCTGATTGCCATTCGTTGGTCATCCTGGTCGCGGAACAAAATGTCGAAAATTGGTTAAGGCAGAGGTATTTGGGTGGATCGGATGGGGCGTTGACGTTGGCGTCACCTCTCGGCCTCGGCGCCGTCCCTGTCGCGGAATGTCTGCACGTAGTGGTCGGGCAGGGGGCGGCGGGTCACGAAGTCCGGCGCCATCAGGCAGATCACCGCTTCGCCGGTCGTGCAATGCCGGCCATCGGCATAGACCCGGTACTCCATCGTCCAAGAGGTCCGGCGATAGGCCCGCGTCCGGCCGGTCACGATATAGACCTGCTCCAAGTGCAGGGGCCGGTGGTAATCCACCGCGACCCGTTTCAGCACCAGGGCGGGCCGCGTCTCGGCGCTGGCGTAGTCGCCAAGACCGTACGCGCGCAGATAGGCGATGCGAAAGGTCTCGAACCAGCCGAGATAGGTGGCGTTGTTCACATGATCGAGCACGTCCAATTCCCGGAAGCGGACCCGGTCGGCCTGGCCGAAGGCGAACGGGGCGGGCACGCCGCAGGCCCGCAGGACGGGCTCCGACAGGGGGCGCAACATGGAGAGTGTGTCGCCCCAAGCACCTTGGAGCGGCCGAACGTCCGGTGTCGTCAAATCAAGTGCCTCGCCCGTCGTTCCGTTCGCAATCAGTCGCCGTCATCCGTAACGCTTTCCCGGCGGCGTCCGCAATTGTCGTTGAAGAACCCCTGCCGTCCCGCCGTCCGGTCGGGATGCCGGGCGCGGACATAGGCGATGGCGCTGTCCCGGTCGAAGCTGATTTGCCGGGTCAGCCCATCCTCGCCTTCGGGATATTCGAACGTAGCATCGGGAAAACGGACATTCAGGACGCCGATGAACCGGCCCCCATCCCCCCGTTCGTTGCAGCGCAGGACGACGAAGCCGACCGGTTGCTCCGGCTCGACCGGAACGCAACCGCTCAGGGCGAGGGCGAGGATAATCAGGCTCTTACGCATTGGCCGAGCGTGCCAGGATTCGCCGCCCACGCAAAGCACAATCGCGGAACTGCGATGGAGCGGATGACGGGAATCGAACCCGTAACTTAAGCTTGGGAAGCATTTTCGTAGTTGTACCACGTCACTTCCGTCTGTCGATCACGTCCGTCAACGAGGAGTAATTTCGATGTGGGTCCGGGCGCATCGGGTCAGGCGGCTTTGGGTTTAGGTGGCGGTGTGATTTGCGGTGCGCTGCCGTCATTGATTTCGGGTTCGGTCTTTGCGTCGAGTTCGGCCATGCCGTCGATCTGCATGTAGCGATGCTGGAGTTGTCAATCGTCGTTCTGCTCGAACAGGACTGCGCCGACCAGGCGGGTGATGGAGGCTTCGTTGGGAAAGATGCCGACGACGTCGGCGCGGCGCTTCACCTACTTGTTTAGCTGCTCCAGCGGGTTCGTCGACTGCAGCTTCGTGCGATGGTGAGCGGGGAAGGCCATGTAGGCCAGGACATCCGCTTCGGCGTCGTCCATAAGCTTGCCGAGCTTGGGCCAGCGCGCGCGGAGCTGGTCGGCGACGTGGCGCCAGGCGGTGGTGGCGCCGGCGTGGTCGGGCTGGACGAAGGCCTGCCGGATCGCGGCCGCGACCACGGTGGTCTGCGAGCGCGGGACATGGGCCACGCGTGGCGCATGAAGGGGACCCGGCAGCGCTGCCAGGTGGCCCCGGCGATGGTGCGCGTGATGGCAGCCTTCAGGCCCGCGTGGGCGTCGGAGATTACCAGCCGGGTGCCCGACAGGCCGCATTTCACCAGGCTGCGCGGGAAATCGGTCCAGAAAGGCTTGGCCTCCGAGGGACCGATATGGAGGCCGACGATCTCGCGGCGGCCATAGGTGTTCACGGCCCCCGCGATTATGGCCGCCACGCTGACGATCCGCCCGCCCTCGCGGACCTTCAGATCGGTGACGTCTAGCCAGAGGCGCGCCATCGACGGCGCCATCGGTTCGAGCCCGATGGCGAGGGGCGAGGAAGGGAAAGCCCGCCGCTGTCGGAACGAAGGTGATGTCGCTCGCCATCGGGCTTGAACCAATGGTTCAAATGGTTCGCCCCAGAGCCGATTGGGACCGTCGGCGGTGAAGTCGCGGCGGACGAGATCCCCGGCAGAGGTTTGTTCCGGTGTCGGGGTCGCTGTGGCGACGGTCCTGCGCCTGCGGCTGGCACCTGCGACCCCGGCTTCGCGCATCAAGCGGCCCACGCGCTTGCGCCCGATGCGCGTACCCTCGGAGCGCAGCTCAGCGTGGACGCGTGGCGCCCCATAAGTCCCATGCGACACGGCATGGATGGTGCGGATGCGGCGCGAGCCAAGGCGGCCTCATTTCTCGGCCGGCAGGACGGTTGCCGGGCACGCCAGTCGTGAGACACCGGAAGCCGAGACGCCCAGTCCACGGGCCATGACGCGGATCGGATGCACAGCCTGGCTCAACCGCATCAGCTCGTCCGCCCGTTCGGGGCCGCCGCAAACCAGGCGGTCGCCACCGGGCTCGGACCGGTGGCGCCTTCGGCGGCTCACCCTTTGCCAAGATATCGCGCTCCTGGCGGAGCTGCCGGTTCTCACGGCGCAAGCGCGCGAACTCCTCATGCTCGGCACTGGTCATGACGTCGGGCCGCGGGCCGTCCTCGGCATCGGCGCGCCGGACCCGACCG
>JBCCCB010000177.1:0-8455 GCA_039033775.1 Pseudomonadota bacterium
GTGAAGTGACGGTTGAGGGCGAATTTGTCGGCCGTCTGGATGGGTTCCGCTTCATTCAGGACAAGACTGGCGCGGGGCAGGAAGCCAAGGCGCTGGCGCAGGCGTCGTTGCAGGCGCTGGCGCCGCATTTCCATCTTCGTGCGGACCGTTTTTACAACGCGCCGGACACAGAGATTGATTTCACCGAACAGGGTGGCCTGATGTGGGGCACGGATGCGGTGGGCAAGCTCGTTGCTGGCTCCGATCCTTTGAAACCCACGGCAGAGGCGTTCGTGGATGAAGCCGCGGGCGCGGAAGTGATCCAGAAAGTGCAGCGCCGGTTGCAGCATTTCATCGACCGCAAGATCGCGACGCTCTTTGAGCCGCTCTTGGCTGTTTCCAAGGACGAGACGCTCACCGGGCTGTCGCGCGGCTTTGGCTTTCAGATGGTGGAAAATCTGGGCATCATCCCGCGCGGGGCTGTGGCCGATGACGTCAAAGCGCTGGATCAAGACGCCCGCGCGGTGCTGCGCAAACACGGCGTTCGGTTCGGGCAGTTCACCATCTTCATGCCGCTTCTTCTGAAACCCGCGCCGACGCGGCTGCGCTTGGTGCTGTGGTCGCTGGCCAAGGGCCTGCAGGATTTCCCCGAAGCGCCGCCGCCCGGTCTGGTCACCGTGCCTGCAGGCGCGCCGGGCGACACGCCGGAAGGCTATTTCGCGATGGCTGGCTACCGCGCGGCAGGTGAACGGGCGATCCGCATCGACATGCTGGAGCGGCTGGCCGACATGCTGCGCGTCGAAGACAGCCGCGCAGGCTTTGAGGCCAAAGCCGATATGCTGTCGATCACGGGCATGACGCTGGACCAATTTGCCGATCTCATGCAAGGCCTGGGCTACAACGCCGAGCGCGGTGAGCGCGAAAAGCAGCGCGTCGCCCCCGAGACTGCCGCGCCAGCGGCGGTCGAGGCCACCGCAGAAGACGCCGCGCCAGCGGCCACCGAAACCCCTGCGGAAAGCGCCGAAGGCGCCACCGATACCGCCGCCGAAGCGCGACCGGAAGGGAGCGACGAGACGGCAATCGACGGCTCAGAAAAAGGCTCTGAAGACGGCCCGGAAATCGAAGTATTCTACACCTTCACATGGGCAGGCCGGAAGCAAAGTGGCCGGGGACAGCAGAACCGCCAGACCCGCAAGCCGCAGGGTAAGAAGCAAGGCAAAAAGCCCGGGGGCAAAGGGCCCGCGAAGGGCCCCAAGACCTACAGTGCGAAGCCCGGCAAATCCGACAAGATCGACCCCGATAACCCCTTCGCTGCGGCGCTGATGGGGCTCAAGGACAAAACCTGATGCGCGCGGGTGCTGCGTGACCGAAGACACGGCAGTTGAAAAAATCCGCCTCGATAAATGGCTCTGGCAGGCGCGGTTTTTCAAAACCCGCTCGCTCAGTGCCAAAACCGTGTCGGGCGGGCATGTGCGCGTGAATTCCCTGAAAGTGGCCAAGCCTGCCTATGCGGTGGGCGCGGGCGATGTGCTGACCTTCCCGCAGGCGCGCCAGATCCGCGTCATTCGCATTCTTGCTTGCGGCACGCGCCGCGGCCCTGCGCCTGAGGCGCAGGCGCTTTACGAAGATCTTTCCCCGCCCGAGCCGAAGCCGGAGCCCGCGCCAAAAGCGCCTAAATTTGAGGGCAAGGGTCGTCCCACCAAGCGTGACCGTCGGAAATTGGACGCGGATCGGCCTGACAGTCTTGAATGATTCTAAGTTGTGACTTACCTCGGTAGGTAAGGATCGGGAAAGAACACTCTCAATGACTTACGTGGTTTTGGACAATTGCATCGCGTGCAAATACACCGACTGTGTCGAGGTATGCCCGGTGGATTGTTTCTACGAGGGTGAGAACATGCTGGTCATTCATCCTGATGAATGCATCGACTGCGGCGTGTGTGAACCCGAATGTCCTGCCGACGCGATCCGCCCTGACACGGAACCCGATCTGGAAAGCTGGGTGGAGCTCAACCGTAAATACGCAGAGATGTGGCCCAACATTATCTCAAAGCTCGACCCTCTGCCCGAAGCCACAGAGCGCGATGGGGAAACCGGCAAGCTTGAAAAATACTTCTCGGAGGCGCCCGGCGACGGTGATTGATGCGCAACTGATTCGAAATCCCGCCTGTTGCGCCCTGATATTCGGGCCAGATGTATGCGGATAAGTCTTTGATAGTGTATTGGTTTTTTTTTGCGACGTAGCGCAACGCTTTCGGAGGGGTCGTTTTTGTGATATGGTTTTGTGATTAACACATATCGCCAATTGTGATCCTGTGCCGTCCCTTGGGCGGCAGGTCCTTGCACTTTGCGTCCCAACCCACTGGCTCATCGGATGAACGATCCTCTGAGGCAGTGTTTTTTGCGCCAAACGCATGTACCACCGCAGCGATCACTGCACGAAGGAAAAACTGTATGAGCAAGTCTAAAAAGTCCGAGTTTCGCCCCGATGATTACGTGGTCTACCCTGCCCATGGCGTGGGACAGATCATTTCGATTGAAAGTCAGGAAATCGCGGGCATTGAACTCGAACTCTTTGTGATCTCATTTGAGAAAGACAAGATGACCTTGCGGGTGCCGACGCACAAGGCGACCGAAGTGGGGATGCGCGGGCTGTCGAGCCCGGATGTCGTCTCCAAAGCGATGACCACGCTGAAGGGCAAGGCCCGGGTAAAGCGGGCCATGTGGTCGCGTCGCGCGCAGGAATATGAGCAAAAGATCAATTCCGGCGATCTGATCGCCATTGCCGAAGTGGTCCGCGATCTGCACCGCACGGATGATCAGCGCGAGCAGAGTTATTCCGAGCGGCAACTCTATGAGGCCGCGTTGGAGCGGCTGACCCGCGAGGTTGCTGCCGTGGGTGGCGGGGACGAGGTATTGGCCGCCAAGAAGGTGGATGACGTACTGGTGTCGCGCGCGGCGTGATTTAACGCTGACATGAAAAGGAAAAACCCGTGCATCACGCGCGGGTTTTTTTTAGTGCGCAACAAGGCTGAGCAGGATGGCGATTTCGGCCAGTTGCTGGGTGGCGCCCAGGATGTCGCCGGTTTGGCCGCCGATTTTCATCAGTGCAATCCGTGCCAGAAGACTCGCGATCACGAGCGCCCAGACAAGCGCCATGATCCCACCCCAACCGGCGAAGATGATGGTGACCAGCGCTGCCAGTCCGAATGCCACGAAGGCTGTCTCTTTCCGTACATGGCCCACCTGGGCCGATAAACCGTCGTTACGGGCATGGGGGAGGGCCCACATGACGCCCGGCATCACAGCGCGGGAGGCGGTCGCGGCCACCAGAATGGCGGCGGCGGCGGTCTCGGGGCTCATTTCAAAAAGCATCCAGAGCGCGGCCCAGCGGGCGGCGAGCCCCAGAAAAAGCGCGATCACGCCATAGGTGCCGATGCGGCTGTCGCGCATGATCGCCAGCCGCCGGTCCTTGTCGAAGCCGCCCCAAAAGCCGTCGGCCAGATCGGCCAGCCCGTCCTCGTGCAGGGCGCCGGTGACGGCGATCGAGGTGGCCAGGGCCAGAGCCGCCGCCAGGCCCGGCGCCAGGCCGACCGCCAGGGCGATCGTCCCCACGGCCCCGGCGGCCAGGCCCACGCCCGCGCCGACCAGCGGCCAGGCCCAGGCGGCCCGGGCGGCTTCGGGCGTCGGCGTCCCGCGGACGGGCAGCCGCGTCAGCAGCATCGCGGCGGAGACCAGGTCGGAGTTCAGGGACATGTCGCACCGCGTGGGAAGAGGGCCGTTTCGTCGCATAGCCGCCCGTCCGCATCCGGTAAAGACAGGAGCACGTCGACGCCAAGGAGCCCCATGCAAGACCACGCCGCGATCCGCGCCCGCCTGTCCGATCTGCCCTCCGCCGACCAGACTGCCATCGCCGCCGCCCGGGCGCGCGACGGCCAGTTGACCAAGCCGCCGGGCGCGCTGGGCCGGCTGGAGGATCTGGCGATCTGGTATGCGGGCTGGCGCGGCGACCCGCAGCCCCGCATCGCGGCGCCCCAGGTGCTGGTCTTCGCAGGCAATCACGGGGTGACCGCCCAGGGCGTCAGCGCCTTCCCCGCCGAGGTCACCGCGCAGATGGTGGCGAATTTCCGGGCGGGCGGGGCGGCGATCAACCAATTGTCCGACTTGGCGGGCGCGCGGATGGATGTGCGTGCGTTGTCGCTGGACCGGCCGACGGCGGATTTCACCCAAGGCCCCGCCATGTCCGAAGCCGAGATGTGCGCGGCCTTCAGGGCGGGGTTCGACGCGGTCTCGCCCGAGGCCGATCTGGTGGTCACGGGTGAGATGGGGATCGGCAACACCACATCGGCGGCCGCCATCGCGGCCGCGCTTCTAGGCGGTGCGGATTGGGTCGGGCGGGGCACTGGGGTCGACGATGCCGGGCTTGCCCGCAAGCGGGCGGCCGTCGCGGCTGGGTTGGCCGCCAATCCGGGCCGCACGGGGTTTGCGGTGCTGACGGCGCTGGGCGGCCGCGAGATCGCTGCCATGGCGGGCGCCATCGCCGGTGCGCGCGCGCACCGGCTGCCCGTCATCCTGGATGGGTTCATCTGCTGCGCCGCCGCCTTGTGCCTGTGGGCCGAAGCGCCGTCGAGCCTGGACCATTGCGTGGCCGGGCACCTGTCCGCCGAGGGCGCCCATGACCGGATGTTGGCCGCCTTGGGCAAGGCGCCGCTGCTGCAACTGGGCCTGCGCCTGGGCGAGGGGTCGGGCGCGGCCCTGGCGATCCAGGTGCTGAAAGGCGCGCTGGCCTGCCATTCGGGCATGGCCACCTTCGCGGAAGCGGGCGTCGCGGACGGATGATTCCCTATTCCGTCGGCAGGTCCCGCCGGGCCACCATGGCCGACAAGGCGTCGGCCACGATCTTGGTCTGCGCCCCGCCGGTGACGCCGCCGACCCCCACACGGCGGCCCACCCGCCACCACATGCCCGGCACCCAGGCCCGGCCTAGCGGTTCCTTCAGGCGGATCAGGAAGCCGTTGGACGGTTTGAACGTGAACAGGGCCCGGTCGATGGATTCGATGCTTTCCAACGGGGCCACGGCTGTCCCGTCCGCCTGGTAAAGCCCCTTCGGGCTAAGCACCAAGGGCACCGCGCTGCCGGTCCAGCCGCGGATGGCCAGGACCAGGGCGATGGCGCCCAGCACCAGAAGGAAGGCACGCCAGCCCAGATCCTCGGGCGGCGTGGCCAGGCCGATCCAGATCAGCAGCAGGCCCAGAAGGCCTTGGGTCAGAAGGCCGAAGATCCGGCGCGCGGGCGACGGGGCCAGCTCGAAACTCTCTTGGTCCATGCCGCCGGCCTTATCGGTGAAGGCGCGCGCGGACAACGCCCCTGCATCTCCGCACAGGGCTCCGGCCTTGCTGCGCCCGGCGCGGTGTCCCACCTTGCCCAACAAAGGAGACCGGCCATGTCTATCCGCCCCGTCGTCGAAACCCGCCCCGCACAGCCCACCCTGGAAGGCGCGGGCGTCCACCTGCACCGCGCCTTCGGCTTCGCTGACCCGTCAGAGCAGGATCCGTTCCTGCTGTTCGACGATTTCCGCAACGACGACCCGGCGCGCTATGCGGCGGGCTTTCCATGGCACCCCCATCGGGGGATCGAGACCATCACCTACGTGCTGGAAGGCGAGGTGGCCCATGCCGACAGCCTGGGCAATGCCGGGACCTTGGGGCCAGGATCGGTTCAGTGGATGACCGCCGGGTCGGGCATCCTGCACCAGGAGATGCCCAAGGGCGACGCCCAGGGCCGGATGCACGGCTTTCAGCTCTGGGCCAATCTGCCCGGCGGCCTGAAGATGACGGCGCCGCGCTATCAGGACATCGCCGGATCCGATATCCCGTCGGTGACCGATGACGACGGCACGGTGGTGCGGGTCGTCACTGGCGCGTTCTGGGGGGTGCGGGGGCCGGTCGACGGGATCGCCGCCGATCCGCAATATCTGGATATCAGCCTGCCGCCCGGCCTATCGCGCCGCTTCCAGGTCGACACCTACCGCCAGACCTTTGCCTATGTCTTTGCCGGCGCCGCCGATTTCGCCGACGCCTCTGCGCCCCAGGGCGTGCGCCTGGAAAAGGAGATCGCGGGCCGCGAAGTGAATATCCGCGACTTGTCGGGCGACCGCACGCTGGTCCGCTTCGGAACCGGCGACGAGATTTCCGTGACGGCGGGGCCATCGGGGGCGCGGTTCCTGCTGATCTCCGGCGTGCCTCTGCAGGAGCCGGTGGCCTGGCACGGGCCCATCGTCATGAACACGCAAGCCGAATTGCAACAGGCCATGCGCGATCTTCGCAACGGGACATTCATCCGGCCGGCCCATTGAGGCAGTTCGCGTCTCACCAGACTCGCGTCGTCACTGGATAGGCCGAGGCCGCGTTGGCATCGCACAGCGCGGTCGGATTGTCCGGTGCCGTCGATTGAACGCGACGTCGTCCGAGGGGGGCGCAGGCGACATGGTGGCCTGGGTGGCTACGATGCAGGCGCGGCCCCTGACGGCGCGGCGGCTTCGGCGCGGCGGGCGGTCGAGCGCGACCCTCGCGCGTCCCGGGGGATCAGTGACCGGACGGAGCGGGGGCGTTGAGGTTAACGGACGTTCGCTTTCATCACCGCCCCGCAGGGGTGCAGGGCGCGGTTCCGATCCGTGGATCGGACGGCGGTCCAGGCCAGAGTGCGCCGGCGCGTCCGGTCAGTCGCCGGTCTCGGCGGCGTCCACCACATCGGTCACATCGGTCCGGTCGAACCCGACGATATCCTTGTAGAAAACCAGGTCCACGGTCACGATCCCCGCCAGTGTCAGGGCCGAAATCAGGGCCAGGCGGTCCAGTAGCCGGCCGCGGGGCTTGGCGGTGTAGATATTGCGCATAGTCCTCTCCTTACCGGTGGATTGGTCGTCAGCTTGGCGGGCGACGATGGCAAGGGTCGGACGGGAATGTGGACACGGCGGGGCAATTCCCCGCCGCGTGCCGTTGGGTCAGGCGGCCAGTCTGTCGATCTGCGCCTCGGCGCGGGCCACGCCATCCGGGTCGCCCATCAGGCCGTCGGCGGCGACGATCTGCACATCCGTGATGCCGATGAAGCCCAGATAGAATTTCAGCCAAGGCGTGGCGAAGTCGATATCCGAGCCGACCTTGGTGCCGCCCGACGCGACGGCGACGATGGCGCGCTTGCCCTTGAGCAGGCCCTTGGGGCCGTTTTCGGTATATTCGAATGTCACGCCCACGCGGCCGACCTGGTCGGCCCAAGCCTTCAGCGCGGCGGGCACGCCGAAATTGTAGATCGGGGTGGAGATGACGAGGATGTCGGCGTCCTGCACTTCGGCGACCAGCGCGTCGGACAGGGCCAGCGCGGCTTTCTGATCGTCGCTGCGATCGGCGGGCGGAGTGAAGGTTGCGCCGGCCCAGGTCTCGTCCACATGGGGCAGGGAGGGGTCGGCCAAGTCGCGGTGGGTGACGTCGCCGCCCAGGCGTTCGATCAAACGATCGGCCAACTTGCGGGAGGTGGAGGCGTCGTGGCGGGCGGAGGCGTCGATGCGCAGGATACGGGTCATGGTCGGGTCCTTCGGGGATCGTGTTTCGATACCGGGACAATTGGGGGCGCCGGCCCCGTGCGGATACGCCCAGCGCCGCACAGGATCTGTGCGGCCACGGGGCTGGGCGACAGATGGGTAGATGCGCGCGTGTGCGCCTGCTAGGATCCAGAACGGTAAATGGTGGGAAGGCGCACAGATGGCGTTCAACGATTGGGACGAGGTCCGGACGGCCTTTCAGGTGGCGCGCTTGGGGACGGTTTCGGGCGCGGCGGGGGCGTTGGGCGTGCACCACGCGACGGTGATCCGCCATATCGACAGTCTGGAAGGCAAGCTGGGCACCAAGCTGTTCCAGCGCCATGCCCGCGGCTACACGCCGACCGAGGCGGGCCAGGATCTGCTGACGGTGGCGCAATCAACGGACGACCAACTGGCGCAACTGGCCAACCGCATCCGGGGCCGCGGCAACGAGGTGACGGGCGAACTGATCATCACGTCGCTTGCGGTCTTGGCCGACCTGCTGTCGCCCGCGCTGGCGGCCTTCCGGGAGGAGCATCCCGACCTGACCATAAAGTTCCTGACCGACGAACGCCTGTTCCGGCTGGAATATGGCGAGGCGCATGTGGCGATCCGCGCCGGAAACCCGCCCGATCAGCCCGACAACGTGGTGCAGAAATTCTACCACCAGGGCTTCGCGCTCTATGCGTCCAAGGATTACATCGCGCGTCATGGCCGGCCCGCCACCCTGGAAGATGTGGGCGATCACATCTTCATCGGGTCGGCCGAGGATACGCCGCGCGCGCCGTTCTTCGCTTGGATGAAGAAACATATCCCGGCCAAGAATGTCGGCTTCCAGGTCAATCAGATCACGGCGGCCCGTCCGGCCCTGCGGGCGGGCCTGGGGATCGGGTTCTCCAC
>JBCCCB010000178.1:0-8455 GCA_039033775.1 Pseudomonadota bacterium
CGACGATGTCAGCGATGAGATTGGGCGGGAGGAGAGGCAGACGGACTCTGGAGAGGATGTCGGGGAGGTGGACCTTCCGGTTGGCCTCGTCCGTCTGGATCCAAACCATGGCGGCCTGGAAGACCTGCGGAGCGTGCCTTTGGCCAGCATGGGCCGCCAGAGTTCCCAGAGCGAGAAGATGTCGGCGTCGATGTCGGACAAGAGATCGGTGCGCAGGAGGCCGGCGCCGGTATAGGCCATGTCGCGGATGCCGTCGCGGGTCAGGCGACCGTCGGCGTCGATGCCGAAATCCTGGCCCTTGTGGCCGACGGCGCGGGCGGCGGGGACGACCAGGAGCAGGCCGTCCATGTGGTCACGCCAGGCGGCTTCGAGCGTGGCGCGCGCGCGTGGGCCGGTCCAGACGGCGTCGGAATTCATGGTCAGGACCGGGTCGGGGCCCAGATGGGGGCGCGCATTCTTGAGGCCGCCGCCGGTTTCGAGAAGGGTGGGATCTTCGCGGAGGACGGTGACGTCCCGGCGGACCAGGTGGTCGGCCAGCTTGTCGGGATGGTGGTGGGTGTTGACGACCTTGGCGCCGGGGCCGTCGACCTGGTCCAGCGCGTGGTCGATCAGGGGGCGGCCCGCGACCTGGACCAGCGCTTTGGGCCGGTCGTCGGTTAGCGGACGCATGCGGGTGCCGAGGCCTGCGGCAAAGACCATGACGGAGGTCATCATGCATAGGCCTCCGCATGGGGTTGGTCCTGGAACCGGCCCTTGGCGGCGCGCAGCGCGTCCAGGCGGGCCTGGGTCGGCTCGGGCAGGATCGGGTCGAGCAGGGTTTTCAGGTCGCGCAGGCCCGGATGGGTCAATTCGCGCTGCAACGCTGTCCAGGTCGCGGGGATGAAGCGGAGATAGCTGTCGCGGCCGCCATGCAGGCTGAGCCGCGAAAAGACCCGGCCCAGGATGCGCAGGCTGCGCTGGACCGAGCAGACGGCGATGCGGTGGGCCGCGTCATCGGCGCCGGTGCCGGTGGCATCCAGCCAGGTGGTCAGGGCGATCTGCGCGGCAGCGGGCGAGACCGGCCGGCGGGGATCGTGGATCAGCGAGGCGAGATCGTATTCGGCGGGGCCGGTCATAGCATCCTGGAAATCCAGCAGGCCGATGCGGCGGGGGCCGTTCCGGCGGGGCAACCAGATCAGGTTGTCGGCATGGTAGTCGCGGTGGACCATCACGTCGGGCCCGGGCGGCATGGCCGCCAGCGCGTCGGCGATGGCGGCCTTGATGGCGGGGCGCTTGGCGCGGGCCTCGGGGGCGTACCAATCGACGATGGTGGCGGCGAGGTCCGGCATCTCGGCGATGTAGGGGCGCAGGCCGGGGGCCCGCGTCGCCTGGAGCGCGGCCAGGGTTTCGGCGGCGGCGGCATAGAGTTCGGGTTCCAGGGCCGGATCGTTGGCGGCGGCGCGCGAGACGAGATCATCGCCCAGGTCTTCCAGCAGCAGCAGGCCATCGGCGGCGTCGGCGGCCAGAATGCGCGGGGGCGAAAGGTCGGCGGCGGCCAGATGGGTGGCGATGGCCAGGAACGGGCGGACGTCTTCGCCGGTTTGGGGCGGGGCATCCATCAGCATGGCGGTGCCATCGGCGCGGCGGAGCCGGACATAGCGGCGCAGCGAGGCGTCCCGGGCCAGGGGCGCGCGGGCCGCGTCGACCCAGCCTGCCGCCGCGAGAAACGCGTCGATTATGCGGGCGCGATCGGTCATGTAGGACTTTCTGTGGTGGCGGGTAGTAATCTGGCTACATGATCTTGTGGGCCGGTGATCGTCAATGTCCGACCTGGATCTGTGATCCGAAATTCTAAGCGAAGCGCCGCCTTGGGCACATCCCCGCCCAGCCGGTCGGGCCATTCGATCAGGCAGACCGCGACCTGGAAGGCCTCGTCCAGGCCCAGCTCCAGCACGTCGGACGGGTCGGTGAGGCGATAGAGATCGGCATGCCAGATCTCGAACCTGCCCGCATCGTAGGTCTGGACCAGGGTGAAGGTGGGCGACGGCACATCCTCCGGCGGCCGCCCGGCCCGTACCAAGCAGGCGTGGATGGCGGCGCGGGCGAAGGCGGTCTTGCCGGCCCCGACGGGGCCATCGAGCAGCAGGCAGTCGCCGGGGCGCAGATGCGCCGCCACCGCGCGGGCGAGCGTGTCGGTGGCGTCCGGGTCCGGCAGCGAGAGGCGGCGTGTCGTTATCATCGCGGCGGCTTAGACCGCCGCGCGCGGCCCGGCGCAAGCGCCGGTTATTCGGCGGGGAGATTGGCGTGCGCGGCCGATGCGGGCACGGAGAGCGCGTCGGGCCGGGGCAGGAACGCGACCGAGATGCGGTTTTCCGGCAGGGGCGTGACGCGCATGTCCAGCGGCACGCTGTCATCGCGCGACAGGCGTTCGGTCCATTCCGCGCGGTCGGAGGCGTTGCGCGCGAAGCTGCGCAGGTCGCCCCAGGCCGGGCTGGGGTCGCAGGCGTCCTGCCAGAAGGAGATGCAGCCATCCAGGGTCTGTGGCAGGCAGCCGTCATCGCCGGCCCCAAGCCACAAGTCGCGGGCGGCGGCATTGTCGACGCGCAGCGTTCCATCGGCGTCGAAGGCCAGGATGGCCTCGTCCATGGTTTCGATGATGGCGGCCAGCATGGAGCGGTCTTCGCGCGCGGCCCGGGTGGCCGAGACATCGGCCGACACATCCTCGAACAGCAGGGTCACGGCGCCATCGCTTTGGGGACGGGCCGTCATGCGATAGGTCGGGCCCGATGGCAGGGTCCAGGTCTCGTGATAGGCGCTGGCCGTTTCGGCTTGGCCGAGTTTGGCGATGGTGTCCCGCCAGTCCTTGTAATTGCGCGGCTCGGGCAGGCGCTGGCGTTCGCGCAGGGCGTCGAAGAAGTCCGACAGGCGCGGGCGCCGGGAGAGCCATTGCGGATCGAGGCCGGTCATGTCCATCAGCGCGGGATTGAATTGCGCAAGTTGCCCGTCCTTGTCGAAGATCGCCAGGCCGGTGGGCAGGAAGGCGAAGGACTTGGTCAGGGTCTGGATGAAGGCGCGACGGCCGTCTTCCGCCCGGATCGCGGCGGCGAGCGAGACGGCATGGGCGAAGCGCTGGCCGTTTTGATCGGCCGGCAGCGTCGTCACCTCGAACCAATGGACGGCGCCGGTGCGGTCGGTCGTCTTGCGGCGCGATGTGCCCGCCGGGGCGTCGCCATCGGGGAAGAGCGCGATCAGCGGCCAGCCGCGCGCGGCGTCGGGACCATGGCAGAGCGCCAGAAGGTCGGCATAGGCGGCGTTGGCCCAGACGATCCGGCCTTCGGCGTCCGACACCCAGCTGAGCGTGGAATTGGTGGCATGAGCGCGGGCCAACATCTCCAGCTCCGATTCCAGGGCGGTGAGGCAGGCCAGATCCATGCGGATGCTGGATTGGTCGGTATCGGTGGCGGCCACCGTGATGCGGATATCCTCGCCATCCCGGCTGCCGAGAACGGTGATGCGGTCGCGCCCGAACGTCCCGTCCAGCCGAAGCGGACGGCCGGTATCCCGGAGGTCCTGGAAGGCGGCGACGGTATGGTCGGTCAGGTCGGACAGCGTGTCGACCAGGTCGTCCCAGGCGGACAGGCGATTGACCGGATCGGGCAGCAGAAAGCCCACATTGTCCGACTGTTCGATGAGATAGCCCTGACGGAAGACCAGGTGCCGCGGATCGGAGAAGGATTCCGCCCGGTGCGGATGCCGGCGCGGACGGGGAGCGAGCCAGAGAATGGCGCCGAGCGCCAATAGACCTGCCAAGCCACCACCGATCAGGGTGGTCAGACTCCCGATAACGACCGACATGGCGGACCCTTCCTTGCTCGCAGCTGACACGCGACCCTGGATCCAAGACGGTTAAAGGGAGGTTAATGCCCGCGCATCAGAGACGCCGGTCAGGCGACGATGGGGGTGTTCTCGCCCAGGGGGCGGCCGTCTTCCACTGCGATGGCCGAGAGCGGCCAGGAGATCTGGGCGATCGCGCCGCTGCGGATCTTCTTGGCGCGGCGGCCCGGGCGGGCGCCGTTGGCGAAGGACATGGCCGCCCCCGTGCGTTCCAGCAGGGTCTTCGAGATGAACAGCCCGAGCCCCATGCCTTCGTAGCCCGGCCGATGGGGATCGCGCGCCCGGTTGCGCAGGAAGGGGTCGCCCAGCCGCGACAGCATTTCCGGCGGATAGCCCGCGCCGTCGTCGATCACCCGGATCGTCACCCGGTCCTGGGACCAGCGCACATCGACCCAGACGCGGTTTTCGGCGTAATCGACGGCGTTCTGGATCAGGTTCCGCAATCCGTGGATCACCTCGGGCGAGCGGCGGACCAAGGGCGCGCGCTCCTCGGCGCCCTGTTCGGGGGCGAAATCGTAGTCGATCAGAATGCCGCGGTCGGCATGGGGTTCGGCGGCTTCGCGGATCAAGGCGGGCAAGGGCGCGGTGCGCAGGTGCAGGTCGCTTTTGCCGGCCCGGCCCATGGACCGAAGGATATCGCGGCAGCGGTCGGCCTGGTCGCGGATCAGCTCGGCGTCTTCGCGCAGGCTGGGCCGGTCTTCCAGTTCCTCGGCCAATTCGGAGCTGACCAGTTTGATCGTGGCCAGCGGCGTCCCCAATTCGTGGGCCGCCGCCGCCACCACGCCGCCCAAATCATGCAGCTTCTGTTCCCGCGACAGCGCCGTCTGGGTCGCCAGCAGGGCCTGGGACATGCCCTCGGTCTCTTCGGTGAAGCGGTTGGCGAACCCGGCCAGGAACAGCGTGCCGACCACGATGGCCACCCAGAAGCCCGCCAGATGCATCGGATGCATGGTCAGCGGGCGCCCGTCGGGCAGGATCAGCGGCATGTGATAGGCCGCCAGGAGAGAGATCATGGTCAGCGCCAGGGCCGCCAGGATCGCGGTGGATCGCAGCGACAGCGTGGTGGCCGAGATCGTCACGGAGGCCAGGAAGAGCAGGGCGAAGGGATTGTTCAGTCCGCCCGTCAGGAACAGCAGCACGGCAAGCTGCACCAGATCGAAGAGGATGAAGATGAAGGCCCAGCGTTCCGTCAGGCGGTGATTGGGCGGATAGAGTGTGCTGGTCACCACGTTGGCCAGCACGGCGGCGCCGATGGTCAGCAGGCACAGGCTGAGCTGGAACGTCAGTGTCAGGCTGAGCGCGGCGATGATCACCGTCACGGTCTGCCCCAGGATCGCCAGCCAGCGCACGTTGACCAGCGTTCCCAGGCGCACATGGGGGGCCGATGTCTCGGGCGGGAGCAGGGTGCGGGTGGGTTGTGTGGGCATCGGGGTGACGGCCTTGGATTTGACCCCCTCAGGATCGCCCCATATTGCAAGGGGAACAAGGGCTGAGGAGGTCCCCCGATGACCGAGATGCTGCGCGAGATTGGACCGGATCGCACGTTGCTTCTGGTGGATGATGACGAGCCGTTTCTGCGGCGCCTGGAACGGGCAATGGAGAAGCGGGGTTTCGAGGTGGAGGCGGCCGGATCCGTCGCCGAGGGAATCGCAAAAGCCACTTCGAAACCAAGTGCTTACGCGGTGGTCGATCTGCGATTGGAAGATGGCAACGGCCTGGACGTGGTCGAGCGTCTGCGCGAGCGGCGGCCCGATAGCCGGATCGTGGTTCTGACCGGCTATGGCGCGATTGCGACGGCCGTGGCGGCGGTGAAGATGGGGGCCACGGATTACCTGTCGAAGCCCGCCGACGCCAACGACATCACCAACGCCTTATTGGTGCAGGGCGACGATCTGCCGCCCCCGCCGGAAAATCCCATGAGCGCCGACCGCGTGCGGTGGGAACATATCCAGCGGGTCTACGAATTGTGCGACCGCAACGTGTCCGAGACGGCCCGGCGGCTGAACATGCACCGGCGGACCTTGCAGCGGATTCTGGCCAAGCGGTCGCCGCGGTGACGTCCGATCCGGGTCGGACGGATGTCTGATCGGCGCCCGATCTTCGGCTTGGCGGTTCTGGCCCTGACCGGATGCGCGGTGGTCGAGCCGACGCCGCCATCGCCCTATACGCTGGTGCCGGCCGTGGGCGGATTGCAGGTCGCGGGATCGGGTCGCGAGATCGGGTTCGGGCGCGACCGGGACGGGGCGGTGGCCAGCGCGGCCAGCGTCACCGGCGCCGCCCCGGAGCCGGTTCCATGCGCCGGCGGGCGCCAGGGCGTGCGCGTGGATGCCAGCCTGACCATGATCTTCACCGGCCGGACGTTCACCGGCTGGGAAACCGAGGATGGCGCGGCGGGAACGCCCTGCGCCTGAGCGCGAGTGCCTGCTGAAATGATGGACGACATTGACACCGCGCGGCGCTGGTTCGCCGAGGATCTGCGGGCGGTGGCGCCCGTCAGGGACGACCGAGTGGTCGAGGCCTTCGCCACCGTCCCGCGCGAGCGGTTCCTGGGGCCGGGGCCGTGGGATCTGCATTCCCGGCTGGACATCGCTAAGACCTATCCAAGCCCGGATGCCGATCCACGCTGGCTGTGCCACGACGTCCTCGTGACCATAGACGCCGCGTCGGGGATCAATAACGGCCTGCCGTCGCTTTGGGCGATGGTGTTCGACGCCCTCGGCGTGACGCGGGGCGAGACCGTCCTGCAGGTGGGCGCAGGGGTGGGATACTACACCGCGATCCTGGCGGAACTGGCCGGTCCCACGGGCCGCGTGATCGGATATGAGGTCGATGCGGGTCTGGCCGCACGGGCCAAGGCGGCGCTGGCCGATCGGGACGCTGTCGAGGTGCGGGCCGGGAACGCCGTGCTGGCCGACGATCTGCCCGACTTGGATGTGGTCGTCGCCTTCGCCGGGGCGACCCATGTGCCGCCGCCCTGGCTGTCGCGTCTGCGGCCCGGGGGACGCATCGTCCTGCCGGTCACCGGCGAGCGGGGATGGGGCATCTTCCTGCATGTGACGCGGAGTGATGATTGTCTGCCGGTTCGGTCTCTGGGGCCGTGCGGGTTCTATCCCTGCGCGGGTGCCCGGCGGGATGCGGAGGCACGGGCCTGGGACAGGCTGCTGGCCGAAGGATGGCCGGGGGCCGGGTCCTACCATCTTGGCCGGGCGCCAGACGGCACCCCGGCGCTGATCGCGGGCGACGGGTGGTGGATCGCCCCGGCGTGATAGCCTCAGGCGAGGCGCAAGGCCGCCCAGACACCGAAGGCCGCCGTCGCACCGGTCAGCACCGCGCCCCAGGTGGTGTCGGTGGCGACCATGGACCAGTGCCATCCCTTGATCGTGGCCTTGTTGGTGAATTCGTAGGTTCCATAGGCGAGGCCGCCCAGGATCGCGCCCTTGAAGAAGGCCTGACCGATGCTGGCGTTCTGCAAGGCCGGCCAGGAGACGAGGTAGATCAGCCCCGCCACGTAGAACAGGTAGAAGATCGCCGCCGGGGCCAGGTCGATGGGCGAGCGGAGGAGGTCTCCGATATGGCGGCTGAAGAGGGGTTTCATGACGGTCGTCAGCATGATCGCGTCGACGACCAGGAAGAAGGTCACCGAAGCCGCGTAGAGGATGATGATTTGCATGGACGCCCCGCCTGTTTGCCTAAGGATTACGCAGTGCCGGACGGATTGGATGTGTCAGACGGCGCGGCGCAGCCAGCGGCGGAACTTGGCGACCGGATCGGAGACCGTGCCAGGGCGGGTGACGAGGTAATATCCGATACCGTCCAGATGCAGGGGCGTCACGCTTTGCAGGCGGTTGGCCTCCAGGTCGGGCTGGATCAGCATGCGGGTTTGCAGGACCAGGCCCATGCCGGCGCGGGCGGCCGACAGGACCATGCCGTTGGTGGCCAGCGTGCGGATGCGAAGCTGGTCCGGGGACACATCCAAATAGGCGGCCAGATAGCGTTCTTCGGCCCGATGGTGATCCATGATCCAGATCTGGTCGCGCAGGGTGTCCCGATCGGTATCGGGAAGGCGGTCGGCCAGGCTGGGCGCGGCGGCGACGACGAAATCCCCGGACAGGAGCGGTTCGACATCGAGGCCCGGCCAATGGCCGTCGCCATACCGGATGGCGATGTCGTGGCCATCGCGCTTGAGATCGGAGATTTCGGGCGACGGGTTGATGGTGACGTTGACATCCGGGTGATGGGCCCAGAACGATCCCAGGCGGGGCATCAGCCAGTTTTCCGCGAAGGTCGGAGTCGTCGTGACGGAGAGCGGGCGGGCGGCGTTGCGGTCCGACAGGTCGCGGCAGGTGGCGGCGATGGAGGTGAAGCCATCGGTCAGGCCCCGCGCGAGCAGGGCGCCGTCTGGCGTGGGCTCCATGCCTTGACCGGCGCGGGTCAGCAGGGTGGTGGAGAAGAAAGCCTCCAGATTGCGGACATGGCCCGCGATGGCGGCATGGGTGACGTTCAGTTCGCGCGCCGCCGCCGACAGGCTGCCGCAGCGGGCCGCGGCTTCGAAGGCGCGGAGCGCGGCGAGGGACGGAAGGTC
>JBCCCB010000179.1:0-8405 GCA_039033775.1 Pseudomonadota bacterium
CTGACGGGCTTCGACACCCGGGCCTGCGACGCCATGACGGCCAATCCCGGCATCGCACCCACCTTGCCCGCCCGCATCTTCTGCCTGTCGCGCACCGGCGATTGGGCCGCCGCCGCGCTGACCCTGGAAACCGGCCGGGCGCTGGGCGCGATCACGGAAGACGAAGACCTGCTGCTGGCGCATTTCCTGGACCCGGAACTCTTCGAGGGCGAGCCGCCGCCGATCCCGCCCCGCCCCATGACGCCCCTGGCGTTCCGCCTGCTGGACGGCATCGGCGAGACCCCGTCAACCCGCGACCTGCCGCTGGCCTTCGCCGCGGCCGATCTACGCACCACCACCGGCTGGAAGGCCCAGATCGAGGCCGCGGAACGCCTGGTCCGGGTCGGCGCCATCCCGGCCAGCCGCCTGCTGGCGCTCTATACCGAACGGCGCCCCTCGGCCTCGGGCGGGGTTTGGGAACGGGCGGCCGCTATCCAGCGGCTGGATACCGCGCTGCTCAGCGGCGAGGCCCAGAAGGTCGCCGACGCCCTGCCCGTCGCCGTGGCGCGCATGCGCGAGGTGGGCCTGCTGGTGCCCTTCGCCGATGCCTATGGGCCCCGGCTGGCCCGCATGGACCTGCCCGAAACCGCCTCCGCCATGGCGCTGCGGATGGGCCTTCTCTCCTGGGACTACGAAACCGTCGCCCGCCTGGCCACGCCGCGCACCGACCGTGACCGCTTCGCGGTCGCCATCGCCCTGGGCGAGGGCACGGCCCCGCCGCCGGGCTTCGTGTCCGACGCCGTCGCCGCCGGATTCACATCCGCCCCACCGCCGGTCTTGGCCGAGATGGCGGGCCAGGATCGCCTGGGGGAAGCCTTGCTGGAAGCCGGCCTGCTGCTGGCCGAAGGGCCGGAAAGCGACCCGCAGAGCATTACCGACGCGCTGGCCCTGCTGAACGCCGTGGGCCTGTTGCAGACCGCCCGCCGCGCGGCCCTGCAATTGGTGCTGGCATGAGCTGGATCGAGCTGTTCCTGGAAACACAGGCGGCGGAACGCGGCGCGGCGCTGAACTCGCTTTTGGCCTATCGCCGCGACCTGGACGATTTCCAGGCCCATCTCACGGCCAAGGCCATCCCGCTGGACCAGGCCAGCAAGGCCCAGATCGAAGCCTATCTGATCGCCTGCGAGGCCGCCGGCCTCGCCCAATCCACCCGCGCCCGGCGCCTGGCCGCGATCCGGGGACTCTACCGCTTCGCCCACGAGGAAGGGCTGCGCGACGACGATCCCGCCATCCGCATCTCGGGGCCGGGCCGCCGGAAGTCCCTGCCGAAGACCCTCAGCGAGGCGGAGGTCGACGCCCTCCTGCAGGCGGCCGAAACCATGGCGCCGAAGGAACACGACCGCCTGCGCGACACGTGCCTGATGCAACTGCTCTACGCCACGGGCATGCGGGTCAGCGAATTGGTCGGCCTGCCGGTCTCGGCGGCGCGGGGCGATCCGCGCATGCTGCTGGTGCGCGGCAAGGGCGGGCGGGAACGCATGGTGCCGCTGTCGCCGCCCGCCCGCGCGGCGCTGGCCGCCTGGCTGGCCCATCGCGACACAGTCGAGGCCGACGCCAAGGCGCGGAAGGGCACCCCGCCCTCGGCCCATCTGTTCCCGTCGCGGGGCAAGGCGGGGCACCTGACCCGCATCTGGTTTCATTCCCGCGTCAAGACCCTGGCCGCCCATGCCGGGCTCGACCCCGACAAGGTCAGCCCCCATGTCCTGCGCCATGCCTTCGCCACCCATCTGCTGTCGGGCGGCGCGGATCTGCGGGCGATCCAGACCATGCTCGGCCATTCCGACATCTCGACCACCGAGATCTACACCCATGTCCTGGAAACCCGCCTGCGCGACCTGGTGCTGACCCACCACCCGCTGGCCGACGAGACGTGACCCCGGACGTCGCCGCCGCCTTCGATGCTTTCCCGGCCGAACTCCGCCCGGATTTCCTGGCCTTGCGCCGCCTGATTCTGGACATTGCCGCCGCCGATCCCAGGATCGACATCACCGAGGCGCTGCGTTGGGGCCAACCGGCCTACCTGCCGGGCCGGACCGGCACGGCGGTCCGGCTGGGCCCGTCCAAGGACGGGCGGGCGGCCCTGCTGGTCCATTGCGGCACGACGTTGATCGCCGATCACCGCATGCTGTTCCCCGATGCCATGGACTACGAGGGCAACCGCGCCGCGATCCCCGGCGACGAAGCCGCCGCCCGCGCCCTGATCCACGCCGCCCTGACCTATCGCATCGGTGGCCGGCGCGGGGCGGCTGCGGGCGCCCGGCCGGGCGGGCCGCAAGCGGCCCGCGGCCAACGTCCGGCCTAGCCCCCCGCGGGACCGCTTGAACGCGCCCCCGGTCGCCCCCATAACCCCCCGATGGAAACCACCGTCACCACCCTGACCGCCGGCGCCGCCTGGGGCATCGCCACGGCCATCCTGTTCCTCCTGATGATGTCCGCCTTCTTCTCGGGTTCCGAGACGGCGCTGACGGCAGCCTCGCGCGGCAAGCTCAGATCCCGCGCCGACAGGGGCGAGGCCGGGGCCGCCCGCGCGCTCAAGATCACCGAAGACAACGAACGCCTCATCGGCTCGGTCCTGCTGGGCAACAACATCGTCAACATCCTGGCCGCGTCGCTGGCCACCGCGCTCTTCACCGCGCTTTTCGGCGAAGGCGGCGTGGCCGTGGCCACCCTGGTGATGACCGCCCTGGTCCTGGTCTTCGCCGAAGTCCTGCCCAAGACCTACGCCATCTCGAACCCGGAAACCGCGGCGTCCCGCGTGGCGCCCGTCATCGCCGTCGTCGTCCGCCTCTTCGCGCCGGTGGTCGGCGTCGTGCGCGCCCTGGTGCGCGGCATCCTGAAGGTCTTCGGCGTCGATATCGACCCCGATGCCGATATCCTGTCCGCCCACGAGGAAATCGTCGGCGCCATCACGCTCGGCCACACCGAAGGCAGCGTCGAGAAGGAGGATCGCGACCGGCTGCTGGGCGCGCTCGACCTGGGCGACCGCTTCGTGGAGGAGATCATGCTCCACCGCTCGGGTATCGAGATGGTGAACGTCGCCTCGTCGGCGGCCGATATCCTGGACCAGGTCCTGTCCAGCCGCTACACCCGCCTGCCCGTCTTCCGCGACGAGCCCGAGAACATCATCGGCGTTCTGCACACCAAGGACCTGCTGCGCGCCATCGACCGCATCGTGCGCACCGATGGCGGCGGGGTCGAGGCGATCACCGCCTTCGACGTGACCGACGTCATGATGAAGCCCTATTTCGTGCCCGAGACGACGACCCTGGACGAACAGATGCGGCAATTCCTGCGCCGCCATACGCATTTCGCCCTGGTGGTCGACGAATACGGCGCGTTGCAGGGCCTGATCACGCTGGAGGACATCCTGGAAGAGATCGTGGGCGAGATCACCGACGAATACGACCAGCCCGACCAGCCCGTGCTGGAGGCCGAGGCCGACGGCACCTATCTGATCGACGGCGCCATGACGATCCGCGATCTGAACCGCGCGACCGATTGGAGCCTGCCCGACGACGAGGCGAATACCGTGGCGGGCTTGGTGATCCACGAAGCCCAGACGATCCCCACCGCGGGCCAGGTCTTCTCGTTCCACGGCTTCCGCTTCGAGGTCGCCGAGCGCGAGGCCAACCGGATCACCCAATTGCGGATCCGGCCCTTGGGCTGAGGCGCCTGACGTTCAATCGCCGTCCCGCAGTTCCCGGACCGGCCGAGGCAGCGTTTGCGCCGCCCGGCGCGGACGGACTGTCGGAGGGGAATTGATCGAACGCCCCACGCTCTCAGGGGGGGCTTGAGGGACCAGTCCCTCAAACTCCCCGCTCAAGGGGGCCGTCGGCCCCCTTGAGAAACCCCCGCGCCCCCCCGACCGCCGGCCGGGCCGGAGAGACAGGCTCAGGACGTCAGGCCGCTGGGTCCGCCATAGGGTCTGAGCCGCCCCGAGGCCCGGTGTTCCATCGCCGCGGGATGGATCGATTCCGATGGATCCTCGCCGACCTTGCGTCGGGCGCGCGTCAGGAAAATCTTGCCGAAGCCCTTCCAATTGCCCACCGACGGCGCGTCTGGGTCGGTGGGAAACTGGCGCCGCCAATCGTCGGGCAGGTCCAGCCCCACCCCCGACAGGCGCCCCAGCATCCAGACCAAGGGCACATTCGCCAACGGACGACATTCGGCCCGGCCGCCCAATTGGCCGCCCACATCGCCATGGGTGCCCCTGAACCAGACCTGTTCGACGCTGGCCGTCCGCGTGCCGCGCGTGCGCCAGCGGTCCAGCCGGTAGGCCAGCCGCGTCTCGTCCAGCGCCATGGCATGGAAGCCGTGGGCCACCGTCTGGCCCAGCCGGTGGGACCGGAAAGCATGGACCTTTGGGAAGACCCGCCACAGGATCGGCCACCGGATCCCCACCGCCTGCACCGTGTCGAACACGCCCACGGCCGTGATCTGCACCTTCGGGTGGCAGTACCGCGCCGCGAAGCTGCGCGACGCCGGGCTGATCGGCCCCTCGCGGTAATGTTCGTAGGCTTCCTGCACATGGGCATCCGAGGCGTGTTCGGGTCGAAGCAGCCCCACCCGGTCGATCATCCCGGCCAGGGCCCGCACCGCATAGGCGCCCCGCGAAAAGCCCAGCAGGAAAATCCGATCCCCGGGCCGCCAGCGTTCGGCTAGGAACCCGTAGGACCGGCGGATCTGGTGGTTGATCCCCACGCCCGCCATGATCTCGGCCACGTTGTGCCAGCCGCGCCATTCGATACCCGGCTCGTAATAGACGTCATGAGTCGTGTGCTGACCCAGGTAGCGATAGATCAGGCCGATCGACGTCTCGTAGCCGGGCTCCAGCGTGGACATGGTGCCGTCCAGCAGCACCACATGGGTGCGCGTCGAGGGCATCGGCGCCGTGCGCGCCGGCAAGACCGCGCGGCGGAACAGGCGGCTGAGAAATCTACGGGGCATGGGCACGAACTCGGGTCATGGTCTCAAGGTGGCGACGCCCCCTGCACCCGTCTACGCACGACCGCTCTCGGGTTCGTCATTGTGCCGCAACGTTCCCGTTAAGTCACTCCGCCGCCACAGCCCCTTCGGCCGCCTGCAACATCGCCCAGACCCGCGAGGGCGTGAACGGCATGTCCACGTCCCGGATCCCCAGCGGCCAGAGCGCGTCCAAAGCCGCGTTCCCCACCGCCGCCATGGCGCCCACGGTCCCCGCTTCGCCGCAGCCCTTCATACCCAGCACGTTCTGGGTCGACGGCACCGGCTCTGAATAGAACGCGATCATCGGAAGGCCAACGGCGCGCGGCATCCCGTAATCCATGAAGGACGCCGTCAGAAGCTGCCCGTCCTCGTCATAGACCACCCGTTCGCTGACGGCCTGGCCGATGCCCTGGACCACGCCGCCATGCACTTGGCCCTCGGCCAGCATCGGGTTCATCAGGTTCCCGAAATCGTCCACCACCGTGTATTTCACCACGTCCAGGTTGCCGGTCTCCCGGTCGATCTCGATCTCGCACAAATGGCACCCATTGGGGAACGAGCGCCCGTCGACCTCCGCCTCCTCGCGGGTGCGCAGCAGGTCGTCACGGCCATCTTCGCGCGCCATCTCGGCGGCTTCCAGCATGGTCAGCACCTGGTTCGACCCGGCCGACCGGAACGCGCCATCGTCGAAGGCCACATCGTCTACGTCCAGCTTCTCGGCCAGATAGGGCGTGTATTTCTCGATCACCTTCAGCGCCGTCGCCCGGTTCGCCGTGCCCTGCATCGTCACCGAGCGCGACCCGCCCGTGCCCCCGCCCGTGGCGATCAGATCGCTGTCGCCCTGGACGATCTCGATCGCCTCGGGCGGCACCCCCAGATCGCTGGCGATGAACTGCCGGTACACCGTCTCGTGCCCCTGCCCGTTCGACTGCGTCCCGACATACAGCTTCACCCGCCCGTCCGCCGTGAACTCGATCTCCGCATGCTCGCTGGGCTGCCCCAGGATCGACTCGATATAATAGCAGACCCCCAGGCCGCGCAGCTTTCCCCGCGCCTCGCTCTCGGCGCGCCGGTCCGCGAACCCGGCCACTTCGCCCTCCACCTCGGCGCGCCCCAGCACCCGGGCGAAATCGCCCACGTCGTAGCTTTCGCCCATGGCACTCATGTAAGGAAACTGATCGGGCCGGATGAACGATTTCCGCCGCAGCTCGAAC
Source organism: Pseudomonadota bacterium (assembly GCA_039033775.1). Taxonomy (GTDB): domain Bacteria; phylum Pseudomonadota; class Alphaproteobacteria; order Rhodobacterales; family Rhodobacteraceae; genus Jannaschia. The sequence continues at coordinate 6,219 of JBCCCB010000179.1, forward strand.
CGGTCCACGCCCAGTTCCTTGGCGGCGTAATCCATCGCCCGCTCCAGCACATAGATCGCCTCGGGCCGCCCGGCCCCGCGATAGGCATCCACCTGGGTCGTGTTGGTGAAGATCCCCACCGAGGTCATGTGGCAGGCCTGCACGTCATACACGCCAGGCATCACGCGCGAAAACAGATCCGATTGGATATGCTGCGCAAACCCCGAATGATACGCGCCCATATTGGCGATGTTCTCCTGCCGATACGCCACCAGCTTGTAATCCGCGTCGAATCCCAATTCGGCCGTGCAGACCAGGTCGCGCCCCGCATTGTCCGACAACATCGACTCGCTGCGATCCGCCATCCAGCGTACCGGCCGGCCCACCATCTTGCAGGCATGGGCGACCAGGATCGTCTCGGGATAGACCATCGCCTTCATCCCGAAACCGCCGCCCACATCCGGGTTCGTCACCCGGATGTCGGCCTCGTCCATCCCCAGGCTCTTCGACAGCTGCCCCTTCGTCCCCCAAACGCCCTGCCCGTTCACGCAGACATGCAGGCGCCCGTCCTCCATCTCGGCCCAGGCCCCGCGCGGCTCCAGCGACGCGCAGATGATCCGCGTGTCATCCACCACCAGCTTCACCCGATGCGCGGCCCCGGCCAGCCCGGCCTCGCAGGCCTCGGCATCGCCTTTCTCATAGCGATACGACACGTTATCGGGCGCTTCGTCATGCAAAACGGGCCCGCCCTGGGCCACATCCACCTTCACCGGCAGATCGTCGATCTCCACCTCGATCGCCTCGGCTGCATCCCGCGCCTGACCCAGCGTCTCGGCCACCACGAAGGCCACCGGTTCGCCCACGAACCGCACCCGTCCCTTGGCGAGCAATGGCCGCCGCGGATCCGCCGCCTTCGACCCGTCCGGGTTCCGCGCCACCACCGTCGGGATATGGTTCACCACCCCCGCCGCCTCGATATCCTCGGACGTCAGGACCAAGGCCACGCCCTCCATCTCGCGCGCGGCCTCCACGTCCAGCGTCGTGATCTCCCCATGCGCCACGGTCGACCGCAGCGCATAGGCCCGCAAGGCGCCGTCCGGTGCCGTGTCGTCCACATATTGCCCGGCCCCCGTCAGCAGCCGTGTGTCCTCCACACGCGCGTTCGACTGGGCGAGACCGAATTTGGGCGGCTGCAACGTCATGGGAAATCTCCGTCACCTGGGGTCGCCGGGGACACTAGCGGGCGGGCGGCCAGTGTCCATGCGTCATTGATTGTTCCCGAAGGCGGATTGACAGGCCCGTCGGCCGGGCCGGCATCCGATGGAGCCGATGGAGCCGATGGTCGCGACGCACGCGCAAGCCGGTCGATCGACGGGCCGCGGTCTGGCGATCCGACCTTGGGTCTGACCCCTTTATCGCGGCCAAGCCTGTCCTCTGTCCCTGCGAAGCGGCACCCTTCCCCTCACGCCGGGCATTCGCTATCGCGGGCCGCAACGACACGCAGAGGCCCGCCCCGATGGACAAGACCTTCGACGCCAAAGAAGCCGAAGCCCGCATCTCCAAAGCCTGGATCGATGGCGGCTATTTCCGCGCGGGCGCCAATGCGTCGCGCGACGAAACCTTCTCCATCGTGATCCCACCGCCCAACGTCACCGGCTCGCTCCATATGGGGCACGCCTTCAACAACACGCTCCAGGACATCCTCGTCCGCTGGCACCGCATGCGCGGCTTCGACACGCTCTGGCAGCCGGGCACGGACCATGCGGGCATCGCCACCCAGATGGTGACCGAACGTGAGATGGCCCAGGACGGCACCAACCTCACCCGGCAGGAGATGGGGCGCGAGAAATTCATCGAGCGCGTCTGGCAGCAAAAGCAGAAATCCCGCGGCACCATCATCGGCCAACTCCAGCGCCTCGGCGCTTCCTGCGATTGGGAGCGCGAGGCCTTCACCATGGGCGGCGCCCCCGGCGACCCCGATGCCCGCGACGGCCAGCAGAACTTCCACGACGCCGTCATCAAGACCTTCGTCGACATGTATGACCGCGGGCTGATCTATCGCGGCAAGCGCCTGGTCAATTGGGACCCGCATTTCGAGACCGCCATCTCCGATCTGGAGGTCGAGAATATCGAGACCCCCGGCCATATGTGGCACTTCAAATACCCGCTCGCAGGCGGCGCGACCTACGACTACGTCGAGAAGGACGA
>JBCCCB010000180.1:0-8380 GCA_039033775.1 Pseudomonadota bacterium
GCGCCCAAGCCGAAGCCGATTGCGAGGCCCAGGGCGGGGGCGAAGCCCTCGGCGGCGGCGGTCTTTATCGACAGGACGAAGGAGGGGCCGGGCGAGATGGCCGCGAGCAGATGGACGAAGGCCACGGTGGCGAAGGCGAGGAGCGTCATGCGCTGCTGACCAGGAGGTTGAGGCCGAGGCCGCCCAGGACGAGGGCCATGGCCCGGCTGATCGTGGGCTTGGCGGCCAGGTAGCGGGCGCGGACCCTGTCGCGGGACATGAGGTAGGCCAGGGTGGCGTAGACGGCGATTTCGAGGGCGATGTGGTTGGCGGTAATCAGGGCCATTTCGGCCGGGCTGAGGCCCGGGGGGAAGATGACCAGGAGGACCCCGGCGGCGAAGAGAATGCTCTTGGGGTTGCCCAGGTTGAGGATGAAACCGCGCAGGAAGGCGCGGTGGGCGGAACTGGGCGCGCGGGTGTCGATGGGATCGCGGGCGCCGCGCCAGACTTGGAGCGCGATGAGTAGAACGACGAGGGCGCCGCCGATCTTGAGGCCGGTATAGGCGTAGGGGAAGAGCATGAAGAGGGCTTCGAGGCCGAGCAGGGCGGCCAGGGTCCAGAGGCCCGCCATGACGGCGAGGCCGATCCCCGTCAGGACGCCTTCGCGGCGGCCGCCGGTCAGCGAGGCCTGAATGCAAACCAGGAAGGCGGGGCCGGGCGCCGCGACGGCGAGGAAGAGGGCGGCGTTGAAGGCGAGGAGATGCGCTGTTGTGAGCGTCTCCATGCTAGCCCTTCTTCTCCAGCGTCATGTCGGGCGCCTCGGGGTTCTTCATGCCGATGACGTGATAGCCGCTGTCGACATGGTGGACCTCGCCCGTGACGGCCGAGGACAGGTCCGACAGCAGGTACATGGCGGATTTGCCGACCTCGTCCTGGGTGACGGTGCGGCGCAGCGGCGAATTGTATTCGTTCCACTTGAGGATGTAGCGGAAGTCGCCGATGCCCGACGCGGCCAGTGTCTTGATCGTGCCCGCCGAAATGGCGTTCACGCGGATGCCGTCGCGGCCCAGGTCTTCGGCCAGGTATTGGACGGAGGTTTCCAGCGCGGCCTTGGCCAGCCCCATGACGTTGTAATGGGGCATGACCTTTTCGGCGCCGTAATAGGTGAGCGTCAGGGCGGAGCCGCCCTCGGTCATCATCTTTTCCGCCCGCTGCATGACGGCGGTGAAGGAGAAGACCGAGATGTTCATGGTCATCAGGAAGTTGTCGAGCGACGTGTCCAGGTAGCGGCCACGCAGCTCGTTCTTGTCGGAGAAGCCGATGGCGTGGACGACGAAATCGAGGCGGTCCCAATGCTGCTTGAGGCTATCGAACAACCCGTCGATGGAGGCGCCTTCGGAGACGTCGCAAGGCAGCACGATGTCCGAGCCCACTTGGGCGGCCAGGGGATCGACCCGCTTTTTCAGGGCGTCGCCCTGGTAAGAGAAGGCCAAGTCGGCGCCCTGGTCGGCGCAGGCCTTGGCGATGCCCCAAGCGATGGACTTGTCGTTCGCGAGACCCATGATGAGCCCGCGCTTGCCTTGCATGATCCCGGACATGGTCCCTCCGCTTGCCTTGGCGATGGCTTTAGGCGATTGCCCAAGGGGCAGCAAGTCACGCTGGGGAAGGGCGATCATGGCGGATTCGGAGCGCACGGGCATCTTTGCGGGCGACGATCCGTTCGCCTTGGCCCAGGCCTGGCTGCGCGAGGCGGAAGCGACCGAGCCAGAGGACCCGAATGCCATCGCGCTGTCCACGGTGGACCCGGACGGTCTGCCGAATGTGCGAATGGTGCTGCTGAAGGAAATCGAGGCGGAGGGGTTCGTCTTCTATACAAATTTCGACGGCAAGAAGGGGCGCGAATTGGCGGCCAACCCGAAGGCGGCCTTCGTGATGCATTGGAAGTCGCTGCGCCGCCAGTTGCGGGTGCGCGGCCCGGTCGAGCGGGTCGACGACGCGCAGGCGGATGCCTATTACGCGTCGCGGTCGCTCAAATCGCGGCTGGGGGCCTGGGCCTCGCGGCAGTCAGAGCCGTTGGAGAGCCGGGGCGCGCTGATGGCGGAAGTGGCCAAGGTCACCGCCAGCCGGGGGCCTCATCCCGACCGGCCGCCCTTCTGGGGCGGATTCCGGATTCGCCCGGTCGAGATCGAGTTCTGGGCGGACGGGCCGTTCCGTCTGCATGACCGATTCCAATGGAAGAGAAATGACGTAACGTCGCGCGAATGGGCGGTTCAACGCCTCAATCCCTGATTGTATGCCTAAAAAGTCGGCACATATTCGCCGATGACGTTGCGCATTCACGATGAATTCACTTTTTCTGTGACGGACCCCTTGCGCGGCATAAGCTCGGCGTATCAGACCGACAGGCGCCTCAAGAAACTTGACCGCTTGGTCAAAAAATCAGCCGGGGAACATCGGGAGTGATTGAAGAGTGCAAGGACGACGTGGTCGTCGAGGGAACCGTGAAGTGGTTCGACGTGACACGCGGCTTTGGGTTTGTCGTCTCGCCGGCCTGTGATCGCGACGTGCTTCTTCATGTTAACGTTCTGCGGAATTTCGGGCAGAGCAGCGTGGTCGAAGGCGCGCGGGTCAGGCTGCGGGTGCAGACCACCGGTCGGGGCCTGCAAGCCACCGAAGTGCTGGACGTCGACACGCCCGAGGAAAGTGCGACGGATGCGGTCGCCGAGTACCTGCAACCGGTCGACGACACGCTGCCCTACCAGCCCGCCCGGGTGAAGTGGTTCGACAAGGCCAAGGGATTCGGTTTCGCCAATGTCTTTGGATCAGGCACCGACGTCTTCATTCACATCGAGGTGTTGCGGCGCTTCGGTCTTGCGGATCTCGCCCCCAGCGAGGCAATCTGCCTGCGCGTCATCGACGGCGCGCGCGGAAAGCTCGCGGTGGAGGTGCGGCGATGGGAATACTACTCGGCCTGATCCGGGGCCGTGCGATCCATCGGCTGTTCGCCGGCTTGATCCTGTCTTTCGCGGCCTCGGCCGCCATCGCGGCCTGTGCCGTCGACCGGGTCGATCTGCGGGGCGAGTTCGGCACGGTCCGGTTCCGGACGGAACTGGCCCTGACCCCCGAGCAGCAGCAACGCGGCCTGATGTTCCGGGAGGAGATGGCCCGGCTGTCGTCGATGCTGTTCGTCTTCCCGCGCGCGCGGGAACGGACCTTTTGGATGCGAAACACCCTGATCCCGCTGGACATCATCTTCCTGGATGACACGGGGACCATCACCCATATCCACGACAACGCCGTCCCCCTGGACGAGACGGTGATCCCATCCGACGGCCCGGCCCGCGCCGTGCTGGAGATCAATGCCGGTCTGGCCGCCGATCTGGGCCTGGCCGAGGGCGACGAGTTGAGGTCGCCCGCGATGCCCCAGGACGGGGCCGCCTGGGCTTGCGAGTAGGGCTTCCGCCCGCCGCCACCGCCTGCTAAGGCCAGCGCGTCGGGGCGTGGCGCAGTCTGGTAGCGCACCTGTTTTGGGTACAGGGGGTCGTGAGTTCGAATCTCGCCGCCCCGACCATCTTCGAAAAGTCTTGCGGTCGGCCATGGGTCGGCGGCGTCGGCCTGCCGCCCGATCGCGACGCAATCTTCGCATCATCGCCCCATTTCGGACGCGTTCGCGGATTTAAAGCAATTCGATATTTCTTCACTGATTTTGAGACGCCGCGATCCTCCGGACGCTGCGCCGGCATAGATAAGAGAGACCAGACATGACCCGCACCCGTCCCGTTTTCGACCGTCTCCGCCCGTTCTCGGCCGCCCTGGCCCTGGGGGGGCTGGGCCTGGCGATCCCGGCCCAGGGCGACGAGTTGGTGGCCGCCCGCTATGTTGAGGATCCCGGCGCGGCCGAGCGGTTGGAGGCGGCCGACCGGCTGCGCACGCTGAGCCATGAGGTCGCGTCGGCGGCCTGTCACCTGTCGGGTGGCGTGGCCCCCGATACCAGCCGAAAACTGATGGTCGAGGCGAAGCTGGACTTCATCCGCATCGCCGCCGCCCTGCGCCATGGCGATGCGGACTGGAAGATCATCGGCGAAGAGACGGATCGCGCGATCCTGGCCGATTTGGACGTCTTGGATGCCGAATGGGCCGTCACCGAAGGAGCTGTGCGGCGGATCATGGACGACCCCCAGGACGGCGAGGCGCTGGGCATCATCAAGACCGAGAGCGAGCTTCTGTATGAGACGTCCGATCATCTGCTGTCGGAGCTGAACGCGGAATATTCCAACCCGATGGATCTGCTGCAGGTCGACGCGATCCTGATGGATATCGTCGGGCGGCAAGCCATGTTGACCCAGAAGATGGCCAAGGAAGCCTGCGAGATCTGGAGCGGGAACCGGTCCGAGGACCGGATCACCGCCCTGATCGCGTCCAAGGACATGTTCGAGCTGGGCATCCGCGCGCTGCATGACGGCATGCCGGAGCTGAGCATTCCGCCCGCGCCCACGCCGGGGATCCGATATGGCCTGGAAGGCGTGCTGGCCGATTGGGAGATCGTTCAGGGTCACATGGAGCTGGTGAAGGCCGGGACCATCGGTGAAGCCGAGAAGGCGGATCTGTATGCCCGGCTGAACGACAAGATGTATAAGCTGGAAGACCTCGTGCATCTTTATGTCGAGTTCTCGAAGCACGATTACGACAAGAGCGGCGGCTGAAGCGTTTCGCGTCTACCCCGCGACAGCGGCGAAACGTTTCTGGCGGCGCGGAACCTGGCCTCGGGCCGCGACTCGCCTTCGCCTGAAAACCGAATCCCGACCGGCCCGCCATCCGCGGATGACGGGCCGGTCGGGCGTTAAGAAGCTGTGGACGGTCCTGTATGCGGCCGGACCGTGGCGAGCCGATCACATCCCGAGATCCCATAACCGGGGGCCGCCCCGGTCGCCAAATGCCGGACTCTCCACGCTTTCACCCGTAACGTGTGGTGCCCGAGCCGAGTCGATTTCGGTCAATGGGAAAGTTTTGGAAATATCCCCGATATCCACATTGACGCGGGCCGCCAACATCATCCATTAGTATCGACGTGCAGAGGCGCCACCAAATGTAGTGGCCCCGCACGGGGCCGGGCAGTCGCCTCACACACGTTTATCCTCGCGATCGGTCTGGTTCGCGACACCGGATGATGTGTGCGCGGCTGCGGGGTCGACGGGAAGACGGGACGGGGCGCGGCGCTGGGCGGGCCTTATTTTAACCACTGAGCATACGAGATCTGGGGAGCTATCATGCGTCTTGAGCGGAAATTGACGGAAGCGGGGCAGGATGCCTACGCGGCACTGGCCTTCACGACGACCACGTCGGAGATCCGCAATCCGGATGGCACGACCGTCTTCAAGCTGGACGCCGTCGAGATCCCCGAGGGATGGAGCCAGGTCGCGTCCGACGTGATCGCGCAGAAGTATTTCCGCAAGGCGGGCGTACCCGCGCGGCTGAAGAAGGTTCGCGAAAAGGACGTGCCGCCGTTCCTGTGGCGCTCGGTCGCTGATGAGAAGGCGCTGGAAGGGCTGCCCACCGATCAGCGTTACGGCGGTGAGACGTCGTCGAAGCAGGTTTTCGACCGGTTGGCCGGCGCCTGGGCCTATTGGGGCTGGAAGGGCGGCTATTTCACGACCGAGGAAGACGCCCGCACCTATTTCGACGAGATGCGGGTGATGCTGGCCCGCCAGATGGGCGCGCCGAACAGCCCCCAATGGTTCAACACCGGCCTGCACTGGGCCTACGGCATCGACGGGCCCGCGCAGGGGCACCATTACGTGGATCCGGCGACGGGCAAGCTGACGCGGTCGGCCTCCTCCTATGAGCATCCGCAGCCCCATGCCTGCTTCATTCAGTCCGTCGCCGACGATCTGGTGAACGATGGCGGCATCATGGACCTGTGGGTCCGCGAGGCGCGGCTGTTCAAGTACGGCTCGGGCACGGGCACGAATTTCTCGCATTTGCGGGGTGAAGGGGAGAAGCTTTCGGGCGGCGGGAAATCCTCCGGCCTCATGGGCTTCTTGAAAATTGGCGACCGCGCCGCGGGCGCCATCAAATCGGGCGGGACCACTCGTCGAGCAGCGAAGATGGTCATTGTCGATATGGACCATCCGGACATTGAGCAATTCATCGACTGGAAAGTAATCGAAGAGCAGAAAGTGGCGGCCCTGGTCGCGGGCTCCAAGACCCATGAGCGTGAGCTCAATAAGGTCATGGCCGCCATTACGGCTTGGGACGGATCGTTGGACGACGCGACGGATCCCGCCAAGAACGATCAGCTGAAGGCGGCCATCCGGGCGGCCAAGAAGCACATGATCCCCGAAGCCTACATCATGCGCGTGTTGCAATATGCGCGCCAGGGCTATGAGAGCATCGAGTTCCCGACCTACGACACGGATTGGGATTCGGAAGCCTATAGCTCGGTCTCGGGGCAGAATTCGAACAACTCGGTGAGGGTGACCAATGCGTTCCTGCATGCGGTCGAGAAGGATGCCGATTGGGAGTTGACGAACCGCACGGACGGGTCGGTGGCCAAGACCGTGAAGGCGCGTGAGTTGTGGGAGAAGGTGGGGCACGCCGCCTGGGCCTGCGCCGATCCCGGTATCCAGTTCCATGACACGGTGAACGATTGGCACACCTGCCCGGAAGACGGGGCGATCCGGGGGTCGAACCCCTGTTCCGAATACATGTTCCTGGACGACACGGCCTGTAACCTGGCCTCGATGAACTTGCTGAAGTTTCTCAACGAAGACGGGAGCTTCGACCACGAACTTTATGTGCATGCCTCGCGGCTCTGGACCATCACGCTGGAGATCAGCGTGGCGATGGCGCAGTTCCCGTCGAAGGAGATCGCGCAGCGGTCCTACGACTTCCGGACGCTGGGTCTGGGCTATGCCAATATCGGTGGCCTGCTGATGAATATGGGGCTCGGCTACGATTCCCGCGAAGGCCGGGCTTTGTGCGGCGCGCTGACGGCGGTGATGACCGGCGTGTCCTATGCGACCTCGGCCGAGATGGCGGGCGAGTTGGGGCCGTTCCCGGGCTACGCCAAGAACGCCGAGCACATGCAGCGCGTCATGCGGAACCACCGCCAGGCTGCTTTGGGCAAGGCCGACGGCTATGAGAAGTTGGCGGTGAAGCCGGTCAAGCTGGACATCGCGGGTTGCCCCGACAAGCGGCTGACCGAGTTGGCCGCGATGGTCTGGGACGGTGTGGTGGAGCTGGGCGAAAAGCATGGCTTCCGCAACGCGCAATCCACCGTCATCGCGCCCACCGGCACGATCGGCCTGGTCATGGATTGCGACACGACGGGGATCGAGCCGGACTTCGCCTTGGTGAAGTTCAAGAAGCTGGCCGGGGGCGGCTACTTCAAGATCATCAACCAATCGGTGCCCGCCGCCCTGCGCAAGCTGGGTTACGGCGAGGCGCAGACGGCCGAGATCATCGCCTATGCGGTGGGCCACGGCTCGCTGGGGCAAGCGCCGGGGATCAATCATACGTCTCTGATTGGGCACGGGTTCGGCAAGGAGGAGATCGCCAAGATTGAGGCCGCGCTGCCCTCCGCCTTCGACATCCGGTTCGTGTTCAACCAATGGACCCTGGGCGAAGACTTCTGCACCCAGACGCTGGGCATCCCGGCGGCAAAGCTGAACGACCCGACCTTCGACTTGTTGCGCCATCTGGGCTTCTCGAAGGCCGAGATCGAGGCGGCCAACGACCATGTCTGCGGGACCATGACGCTGGAAGGCGCGCCGGGCCTCAAGGACGAGCACCTGACCGTGTTCGACTGCGCCAATCCCTGCGGCAAGAAGGGCAAGCGGTTCCTGTCTGTGGACAGCCATATCCACATGATGGCCGCGGCGCAGAGCTTCATCTCGGGCGCGATTTCCAAGACGATCAACATGCCGAACTCGGCCACGATCGAGGATTGCCAGAAGGCCTATGAGCTGTCCTGGAGCTTGGGCGTGAAGGCCAATGCGCTCTACCGCGACGGCTCCAAGCTGTCGCAGCCGCTGGCCGCCGCCTTGGTCGAGGACGACGACGAGGCTGCCGAAGTTCTGGAAACGGGCAATCCGCAGGAGAAGGCGCAGGTCCTGGCCGAGAAGGTGATCGAGAAGGTCGTCGTCAAGGAATACCTCAAGGCCCAGCGCGAGAAGCTGCCGGAGCGCCGGAAGGGCTATACCCAGAAGGCGGTCGTGGGCGGGCACAAGGTCTACCTGCGCACCGGCGAGTATAAGGACGGTTCGCTGGGCGAGATCTTCATCGACATGCACAAGGAAGGCGCCGGCTTCCGGGCGATGATGAACAATTTCGCCATAGCTGTCAGCGTCGGCCTGCAATACGGCGTGCCGCTGGAGGAGTTCGTGGACGCCTTCACCTTCAC
>JBCCCB010000181.1:0-8352 GCA_039033775.1 Pseudomonadota bacterium
AACCTGGACGCCAAGCTGCGCCAGGCCATGCGGGTGCAGATCAAGCATCTGCAACGGCAGCTGAAGATCACCACGGTCTACGTGACCCACGATCAGATCGAGGCCATGACGCTGGCCGACCGGATCGTGGTCATGGAAGGCGGCGCGATCCAGCAGATCGGGACGCCGGACGAGATCTATTCGGACCCGGCCAATACCTTCGTGGCCGGGTTCATCGGCTCCCCGCCCATGAACCTGATCCCGGGGCGGATCGAAGACGGCGTGTTCCGGTCCGAGGGGATCGAGATCGGGGGGCTGCCCGTCGCGGGCGCGCGCGACGTGACGCTGGGGATCCGGCCCGAGGATTGCCATGTGGGCCAGGACAGCACCCATTTGCAGGCCGAGGTTTATGGCGTCGAACCGACAGGCGACTTGACCTATCTCACCCTGCGCTTGGGCGGTCGGGATATCGAGATCAAGGCGAGCCGCGACTATCGCCCGCCGCTGGGCCAGGTGGAGGCAGTGGCGTTCGACCGGGACCGGCTCTACCTGTTCGACACGGAAACCGGGGCGCGCCTGCGGACATGACAACCTTCGACTATACCTCGATGGGGTTCATCACCTTCGATTGCCTCGTCCGCCCCGTCACGCAGATCCCGCCCGGTGGAGACACGTATTTCGTCGATGAACTGACGCTGGCCGTATCCGGTGCGGCGGGAAGTGCCGCCGTCGTGGCGGCGAAGCATGGGTTGAAGGTCCAGGCCGTGGGGGGTGTGGGCGACGACGACATGGGCGAGTGGGTTCTGTCCAAGCTGGGCAGCTTCGGGATCGATACGGGGTTGATGCAGACCTGTCCCGATTACACGACATCGTCCTCTGTGGTGACGACCCGGCCCGACGGCGCCCGGCCCGCCCTGCACAAGCTGGGGGCGACGGCTGGGTTCCATATCGCGGACGATCAGGTCGACCGGGTGCTGGATACGGCGATCCTGCATGTGGGCGGTGTGGGGTTGATGGACCGAATGGACCAGGGCCGCACGGCGGAGGTCATGGCCGAAGCCAAGGCGCGCGGGCGGGTCACGACGCTGGATGTCTTCGCCTCGACCCGGGACGATCTGGCCAAGATCACGCCGCTGCTGCGGAACACGGATTACTTCATGCCGTCCGAGGAAGAGGCCATGGCCCTGTCCGGTATGGGCAGCCTGGAGGACATCGCCACCTTCCTGCTGGATCAGGGCACAGGCGCGGTGATCCTGACCCTGGGCGCCCAGGGCGCCATGTATCGCGACCAGGAAGGCCGGCGCATCGACCTGCCGGCCTTCGATATTGACGTGGTCTGCACCTGCGGCTGCGGCGATTGCTTCAATGCCGGGTTCGCCACGGGCCTGCATCTGGGCCGCGACCTGGAGGATTGCGTCCGGCTGGGCCAGGCGGCGTCGGCCCAGAACGCCACCGGGCTGGGCAGTCAAGCGGGCGTGACCGATCTGAGCGGCACGTTCACCTTTATCTCAAACACGCCGACGAAATAGCTTTTCGCCGGGCCGCCGCCTATATTCATCCCCATGGAGCAGCGACATATGCCCGACGTCCTGACCTCGCTGGCGATGCCCCTGCGCGACGCCGCCCGGCTGGTGCGCGCGGCGACCTTCGCGGTGGAGCCCGTCTTGCGCCCCACCGCCAATCTGCTGCCGGAATCGGTGGTCGATTTGGTGGAACGCGCCATCGCGCGGGCCGACGATATGGGCGATCAGGTCCTGTCGCCGCCGTTGCCGAGCGAGGACGATATCGCCGCCGCCCGCGCCCTTCTGACGGGGGAGGAGGGCGGCAGCCGCATGGCCCTGACGCGGACCATCGCCTTCGGCCTGACGATTCTGCTGCCGAAGTTCGAGCATGGCCACGCGATGGTCAGCGAATCCGCTCTGGCGCTCATCACTGGCGACGCCGCCCCGCGCGGCGATGTGGGCTTGTCCCTGGCGCGGCTCTGCCGGGCCATCGTGACGCGGCCCGTGGTGCTGGACCCGGACGATTGGCGCCACCGGGCGGATGCCCTGCCCGCGACGTTCGCGACGCTGCTCTGGCTGTCGCTGGACCGGAACGGCGAGCAGGACGAGGTCCGTCTGCTGCACCTGGCCGCGAATGTGACCCATCACGTGGAAGCCGACTTGAAGGAGGCCGATGACGCGGCGCTGGCCGCCCTGTTCGTCCGCCTGGCGCCGGTCATATGAACGCGCCCGCCGCCCAGACCATCAGCCGCTCGGTCCGGCGTCTGCGCGGCTTTACCGCGTCCTTCGAGGCGCAAATGGAGAGCACGGCGGAGCAGACGGGGACGACGTTCGAGCTGTCCCACGACCGCCTGGCCGCCGCCTTCCTCGATTGGCGCGAGGAGTTCGAGCGTCAGAAGCCCGACGCGCCCGAAGACCGCATCGCCTATGTCAGCTTCGCCGCCGGCCTGATGCTGCGCGCGCTGATGGCCCACGATCCCGTCCGGGCGAGGCCTGCGCCGAATGCCGATCCGGCCAGCCCGGCGGCCTTCTGGCCCGAGGGGCATCTCTACACCGCGTATTGCCTGAACATCCGCAACATCGTCTTGCAGGAGAAGATCGAGGCTGCACCCGGCGACGTGCCCGAAATGGACGACCTGCGCGTTTGGGAATCCTTCCGCGAGAATGCCCATGAGGATCCGGCCCGGGCCATCGCTTTTCTGGATTTGTTCTCGGGCGGGGAGCCCGACTGGGCCGCGCCCGCCACCTTCCGGTCCGAGCGGTATCAGGCTCTGATCCGGCGGATTTGCGAGCAGATCGGTTAGGACCTATTCCGCCGCTTGCAGCAGGTGGGGGTAGGTCTGTGGGTCTTCGACCGTCTCTCCATCAGCAGCGGTTTTGGGGCGTTTGCGAGCATAGACCAGGCGGAAGGCTGGAGGCGTGAAGTAGAAGCTGACCACCGTGGACAGCGCGACGCCACCCGCGACGGCCATGGCGAAGGGGGGCCAGAAGCCGCCGCCCGCCAGGATCAGCGGGAGGAAGCCGCCGACGGTCGTGATCGTGGTCGAGGTGATGTGGCGCGACGAGTTCATGACGACTTGCGCCATCGCCGTGTCGTCGCCGGTCATCGCGGCGTCGTCTTCCTGGAGCGCGGTCAGGATGATGAGGGCCGCGTTGATCGATACGCCGATGGAGCCGATGAGCCCGATGATCGCGTTGATCCCGAACGGGTAGTCGAAGATCGCGAGCGCGAGCATCGACAGGCCCGCCGAGAGGCCGGCGACGACCAGAGCGACCGCCGCCAAGCGGAAGCTGCGGAAGGTCAGGACGACGACCGCGATGGAGAGCGTCACGATCAGACCCAGGGAGGCCAGCAAGTTGTTGAGCGTCGAGGCGCGGGCATCGGAATCGCCCCCCAGTTCCAGGCGCACGCCTTGGGGCAGTTCGTACCCGGCCTCGGCAATGCGGGCCTGGATGTCGACCAGGGCTTCTTCTGGCAACACGCCGCGTAGGATGAAGGCCTGGACGGTGTTGGCCCGTTCCGAATTGCGGCGGGTGATCGAGCCTTCGCCGGGGTCTAGCGTCAGGTCGGCGATGGCCGACAGTGGCGTGGCCGGGAAGTCCGTCGCGTTGGGCACGATCAGGGGCAGGTCGCGGATGGCGGCGGGGTCGGCGCGCAGCGCGTCGCCCAGGCGGATGCGGACGGGCATTTCCTCGGTGCCTTCGATCAGCGAGCCGCCGGTGGTGCCGGACAGGGCGATCTCCAACTGCCGGGCCACGTCACCGGGCGTCAGACCGACCAGGCGGGCCCGGGCCTCATCGACTTCGATGCCGAGCTTGGGGGCGCCTTCGGTGATCGTGGCGCGGGCCAGGGTGACCATGGGGGCGCCTTCGATCAGGCGGCGCAGGTCTTCTCCGGCTTGGCGCAGGGTTTCCAGATCGTCGCCCACCAGCCGAAATTCGACCGGGGCGTTGACCGGGGGACCCTGCACCAAGCCACGAACGAGGACCTGTGCCTGGGGGGCCAGCGCGGGGAGAGTTCGCTGGAGATTTGGCAATATGGCCTCGGTCGTATCTGCGTCGGCGGTGCGGATCAGGGCTTGGGCATAGCCCGGTGCCTCTTCGCGGCCGCCGACAATGTTGTAGTAGAAGGCGGGGGCCGAGCGGCCGATGGTCCAGGTGACGGTCTCGATGCCCTGGGTATCGCGCAGGGCGGCGTCGAGCGTGGCGACGGTGGCCTGGGTGCGGTTGATGCCAGTGCCGGGGGGCAGGTCGATTTCCACGTGGAATTGGTCGCGGTCGACGCCGGGGAAGAATTGGGCGGTCAGCAGCGGCATGGAGGCGAAGCCCATAACCGGCAGGATCAGAGCGAGCGCGATGGAGCGCACCGGGTTGCCGACCGACCAGCGGAGAGAGGCGGCGAAGAGTGTGCCGATGGGACCGGCGGGGATCCCGTTCGACAGGATGCTGCCCTTGCCCTTCAGCGGCATGGTCCAGCCGGCCAGCGCGGGCGTGATGGTGACGGCGACCACGAAGGACCAGATCAGCATGGTCACCACCGCGATGGCGATGGAGCCGACGAAGTCGCCCGCCGGGCCGGGCAATAAGATCATGGGGGTGAAGCCGAGCGCGGTGGTGACCGTCGAGGCGAAGAGTGGCATGGTCAGGCGATGGACCGATTGGCCGACGGCCTGGATACGGGTCACACCGTCGCGCAGGCGGCGGGCGATTTCATCGGTCATGACGATGCCCGCGTCGACCAGCAGGCCCAGGGCGACGATCAAGCCGGTGACCGACATCTGATGGATCGGCAGGCCGATCAGGTTCATGGTGAACAGCGTGGCAAGCGATACCACGGGCAGGATCACCGCCACGATCAGCGCGGCGCGGACGCCCAAGGTGATCAGCAGGACGGCCAGGACCAGGCTGACGCCGATGGCCATATTGGTGCCGACCTCGGCCAGGCGGTCGGCGGTGTAGGTGGATTGGTCGAAGACGAGGTCCATGTCGAGCCCACCGGGCAGGATCGGGGCGAAGGCGTCCAGCTCATCACGGATGAACCCGGCCCAGGCGTCGATCTGCAGGCCGTCTTCCAAAGTGGCCGCGACCAGGATCGCGGGACGGCCGTTCTGGATCGCGAGTTCCGTGACAGGCAGGCGGGGGCCTCGCTCGACGGTGGCGATGTCGCCCAGGCGCAGGGTCGTGCCGTCGGTGCCTTTGCGCAGGACGATGCCGCGCAGGCGGTCCAAGGTCTCGATCTCGCCGGAGACTTCCAGGATCAGGTCGTCGCCCGCGCCGGTCATGCGGCCCGCGCCGACCTTGGCGTCGGACGCGGCGACGGCGGCGGCCACCATGTCGGCGGTCAGGCCCAAGCCCGCGGCGCGGGCGGCGTCTAGGGTGACGGTGATCTCCTCCTCGGGCTGGCCGAAGATTTCCACGGCCTTGGTGCCGGGAATGCCGCGCAGGCGGTCGGCCAAGGCGTCGCCGTAACGCGCGGTCAGCGTCATGGGCACGGCGTCATGACCGGAGGACAGGGCGACGATGGCGCTGTAGGCGCTGACGCCATCGCTATCCACTTCGGGCGTGCGGGCGCCGGGCGGCAGGGTCGTGTCGGCGATCTTATCGCGCAGTTCGGACCAGACGCCTTCGATCACGTCGGGATCCAGCGTCTCCTCCAGCTCGACCTGGATGATCGAGATGCCGGTGGCCGAGACGGAGGCCATGACATCCACCTCGGGCAATTCCCGCATGGCGTCTTCGAGTTCGGCGGTCACCAGCGCCTCGACCCGTTCGGGATCCGCGCCGGGATAGGAGGTCGTGACCGTCGCGAAGAGATTGGTGATCGTCGGATCTTCCTGGCGCCCGATGGCCAGCAGGGCCGAGGCGCCCGCCGCGATGATGACCAGCAGGGCCAGCGCGACCAGGCGCGGCTGGCGGAAGGTCAGCGTGCCCATGCGATCTGCTCCGAGACGGTGACGGGCTGGCCGGGCACCACGCGGTGCGTGCCGCCGGGCAGGTAGGATTGGCCGTCGGTGAAGGTGCCGCGGATGAAGGCGCGGTCGCTGTCTAGGTGCAGGATCTCGGCGGCTTCGGTGCCGACCATGCCGTCCTGGACCGTCATCAGCAGCCAGGTGCCGCGCGGACCCTGGCGCAGCGCCGAGAGGGGAACCCAGGCGCCGGGCTTCGCGATGGCTTGGGTGAGGAGAACCTCGCCGGTCGCACCGGGCGGGGGCGTGGCGCCCTGTATATCGAAGAAGGCGATCCGGGCGCGGGTGACCGGGTCCAGATCGGGGGTCAGTTGGGCCAAAACAGCGGTCTGATCCTGATCGGACAGCCGTATGGTCACCGTCTGGCCGATGGTCAGATCGGCCGCCAGGGTCGGGTCCAGACCTGCCCGGAACCGGGGCGCCCCGCCTTCCAGCAGCGACACGACCGCGACGCCGGGGCTGGCCACGGCACCGGCATCCAGGGCGCGGGTGCCGATGGTGCCCGTAAAGGGGGCGACCAGCACGGATTTCGACAGGTTCACGTCGACGGCCATCAGCGAGGCGTCGATGCCGGCGATCTCGGCCTCCAGACGGGTCAGGGTCAGGGAGGTGTCGTCGACCCGCTGGTCGGTGGCGAAACCGCGTTCGCGCAGCTCTGCCTGGCGTTCGTTGGTGCGCCGCGCCAGTTCGATCTGGGCGACCATGGCCGCGCGCGAGGCTTCCAGGCGGGTCCGCTCGGCTTGCAGCAATCGGATGTCCAGGCGGGCGATGGGCTGGCCTTCGACGATGGTATCGCCTTCGCGGACGAGAATGTCCGAGATCGTGCCAGACCGTTCGAAGGCCAAGGCCGTGTCCTGGCGAGCTTCCACCTGTCCCGAGAAGCGGCGGGTCACCAGATGGCTGTCCTGCATTTCGATCTGCTGCACCGTGACCGGGGTGGCGGGTGCCGCGTCGGGTGCGGGCCGCGCGGCGGCGCGGTCGGCCAAGACCCCGCGTCCGGTGACCAGGGCAGCCGCGGCCGCGGCGACGAAGATCAACGTCAGCGTGAGGCGTCCCAAGGCACGGATGGACCGGAGGAGCAAAGACGGCTTACTGTTGGTCATGGCAGCTCTCGGGTTGCAAGTTAGTGTTGTTCACATATGTAAGTGTCTCTAACTTAAGCAAGAGAAAAGTCGGAGCAGAAACCCTTGAGCGACACTAAATCATTGGTGCAAGCCAAAAAAAATTATCACCACGGGGATTTGCGCGGCCAGTTGCTAGAGGCCGTTCGGGAGCTTGTGGAGCGGGAAGGGCCCGATGGGTTCTCGATCGCCGAGGCCTGCCGACTCGCCGGGGTAAGCACGGCGGCGCCTTACAAGCATTTCACGGACCGCCATGATATCCTGCGCAGCGCGGTTCTTCTGGCCATGGAACGGCTTTACGCCGCGATGAAGATCGCAGCCGACGCCCATCCGCCCGGCGACCCGGCCCGCGTGGCCGCTTTGGGGCAATCCTACGTGGATTTCGCCAAGGCGGAGCCCGGGATGTTCCGGATCATGTTCGGAATGACCGAAGGGCAGGAGGATTGCCCCGAGCTGTCCGGCGTCGGCGAGGCCTGCAAGCTGCTGGTCGAACAGGTCGCGGGCGATCACATGGGCGTCCCGCACGATCATCCGTCTGCGGTGGCCTGGGCGTACGCCCTGTGGTGCTTCGTGCATGGGCACAGCTTCCTGCAGATGGACGACAAGCTGGCCCAGAAGGTCCCGCCCGAGCAGGAGGCGAGGATGCTTCGGATGGTCGGAGAGGTGATCCCGACCCCGTCCTGACGTCGCATTGCGCGGCCGCGGGGCGCGCGGTATCGCCGAACGATGGCATCGACGGACACCATTCCACGCCGCATGCGCGCGGGCCTGACCGGGCTTGGGACCGGGGCGTTGATCGTCGCGATCCTGTGCGCCTTGCCCCTGGTTGCGGTTCTGATCGTCGCCCTCTTTTCCGATTTGGAGACGTTCCGGCATTTGGCGGGAACCGTCCTGGCCGGATATGTCGGCAACACGCTGGCGCTGGTCGTGTTGGTCGCGCTGGGAACCTTTGCCGTCGGGACCGGATCGGCCTGGCTGGTCACGATGACCGATTTCCCCGGACGGCGCTGGATCGAGATCGGCCTGGTGATCCCCTTGGCTTTCCCGGCCTATGTCCTGGCCTACGCCTATACCCACATCCTGGACCATCCCGGCATCGTCCAGACGGTGCTGCGGGATGTGACGGGATGGGGGCCGCGGGATTATTGGTTCCCGGAGATCCGCAGTCTGGGATCCGTGCATTGGGAATCTTTTGATTTTCTGCAACGTTAATTTCTTGGTCTTTAGTTAACAGGGTTTGGTATGTCGATTGTGCTGCTTTAAGTTTTCGTTCTAGTTCCCGTT
>JBCCCB010000182.1:0-8346 GCA_039033775.1 Pseudomonadota bacterium
AGTGCGTTCCATGGCGATGCGGAAATCGCGTCCGGTTGGGGTCTCCGCCCAATCGGCGGTGTGAACGCCGGGCGCCCCGTCCAATCCGTCCACCTCGATCCCGGAATCGTCTGCCAGGGCCGGCAGGCCGGTGGCCTGCATAGCCGCCCGCGCCTTGATTCGCGCATTTCCGACGAACGTGTTTTCCGTTTCCTCCGGCTCGGGC
Organism: Pseudomonadota bacterium; assembly: GCA_039033775.1. Taxonomy (GTDB): domain Bacteria; phylum Pseudomonadota; class Alphaproteobacteria; order Rhodobacterales; family Rhodobacteraceae; genus Jannaschia. The sequence continues at coordinate 206 of JBCCCB010000182.1, forward strand.
AGATTGAAGTCGGCGTTGGACAAGCAGGTAATTCCATAGGGTGCCAGAAGCGCCTGAAACTCCGCCAACTTACCCGCGTTGTGGGTGGCGATCAGAAGCCGGTCGCCGTCCAGAGGTCTCACGCGACCGCGGCCTTCTGTGCGGTTACCAAGTCGGCAATGCCTTTCTCGGCCAGATCCAGCAATTCGTCGAATTGCCCGCGTGAGAAGGTGGACCCCTCCGCACTGGCTTGCATCTCGATCAGGCGGCCGGATCCGGTCATGACGAAGTTTCCGTCGGTGCCTGCCTGGCTGTCTTCGGGATAGTCCAGATCCAGCACCGGTAGCCCGGCAAAGATGCCACAGGACACCGCCGCCACATGATCCGTCAGAGGATCGGTCACGATGTCGCCCGCTGCCATCAGCTTGTTCACGGCCAAGCGCAGCGCGACCCATCCGCCGGTGATCGCCGCGCAGCGGGTCCCGCCATCGGCCTGGATGACATCGCAATCCACGGTGATCTGTCGCTCGCCCATGGCATTCCGGTCCACACCCGCCCGCAGCGACCGTCCGATCAGCCGCTGGATTTCCTGCGTTCGACCCGATTGCTTGCCGGCTGCGGCTTCGCGCCGCATCCGGCTGGTCGTGGCGCGCGGCAGCATTCCGTATTCCGCCGTCACCCATCCCTGGCCCGAATTGCGCAGAAAAGGCGGGACCCGCTCCTCCAACGACGCCGTACACAGGACATGCGTGTCTCCACACCGGATCAGACAGGATCCTTCCGCATGCCGCGTGACCCCCGTTTCGATGGTGATCTCCCTCATCTGGTCCAGGGCTCGGCCGGAAGGTCGCATGTCTTTCTCCTCCAATGATCGGGTCCGACATGCCTCTCGGTCGGTCCACGTGCAACCCCGCCGATTGACCACCCGGCAGGTGGTCTATAGATGCCTCTCGCCCATGTCCGATAACGCCCAGATCTTGTCCGAGATGAACGACCGCTCCCGCGAGGTGTTCCGACGCGTGGTCGAAGGCTATCTGGGCAGCGGCGATCCCGTGGGCAGCCGCACATTGACGCGCTCGATGTCCGAGAAGGTCTCTGCCGCCACGATCCGCAACGTGATGCAGGACCTGGAATTTCTCGGCCTGCTCGAGGCTCCCCATATCTCGGCTGGCCGTGTGCCCACGCAGCAGGGTCTTCGGATGTTCGTGGACGGCCTGCTGGAGGCCCATCTCGGTGACGAGGACCGGGAACGGATTGAGGCCACGGTCGGGTCGTCGGAAGACGATGTCACTGCCATGATGGACCGTGTCGGCAGCGCCTTGTCGGGCATCACCCAGGGCGCGTCCCTCGTTCTCGCGCCCAAGCGCGAGGCGCCGATCAAGCATATCGAGTTCGTATCGTTGGCCTCCGATCGCGCCCTTGTCGTCCTGGTCTTTGCAGACGGCCATGTCGAAAACCGCGTCTTCGTCCCGCCACCGGGTCAGACCCCATCGTCGATGCGCGAAGCCGCGAACCTTCTGAATGCGATGATCGAAGGCAAGACCATCTCGGACCTGAAAGGCTTGATGTCCGAGGAGGTCACTGCCCGCCGGCAAGAGATTGACAGCCTGGCGCACGATCTGATCGAGCAGGGTCTCGCCGCGTGGGAAGACGAAGGCGAACGCAGCGAACGCCTCATTGTCCGGGGCCGCTCGAACCTTCTGGGCGGTGGCGTGGACGCCACCCAGCTGGAGAAGATCAGAACCTTGTTCGACGATCTCGAACGCAAGCGCGACATTGCCGAGTTCCTGTCGCTCACGGAGGCGGGCGAAGGCGTTCGCATCTTCATCGGATCGGAAAACAAACTCTTCTCGCTTTCCGGTTCCTCTCTGGTGGTTTCCCCTTATATGGACGCTGATCGCAAGATCGTCGGGGCTGTCGGTGTGATCGGTCCCACGCGTCTCAACTACGGTCGTATCGTCCCCATCGTGGACTACACCGCGCAGCTTGTCGGTCGGATGTTGTCCGGCCCCCGAACGTAAGAAGGTCAGTCAATGGCAGAGCCCAAGGAAAACCCGTTCCTCGACGATCCCGAAGACATGGAAGAGGAATTCGACCTCGACGCCGCCATGGAGGAAATCCCGGAGGACGATGCATCGTCCGGTCGCGCCGCTTACGATGCGCTGGTGGTCGAGCGGAACGAGTTGAACGACCGCCTGATGCGCGCCCTGGCCGAGGCAGAGAATGTACGCAAGCGCGCCGCGCGCGACCGGGTCGAGGCCGAGCAATATGGCGGCTCGAAGCTGGCCCGCGATCTGCTGCCGGTCTATGACAACCTGCGCCGGGCCTTGGATGCCGCGGGCGAGGAGAATGATGGCGTCATCGAAGGCATCAAACTGACGTTGAAAGAACTGCTTAGCGTCTTCAACAAGCACGGCATCACGCTTGTCGCACCCGAAATCGGTGACCGGTTCGATCCGCAGCTTCACCAAGCGATGTTCGAGGCCCCCCTGCCCGACACCAAGGCCGGCGATATCATCCAAGTCGCGGCCGAGGGCTTCCTACTACATGACCGCCTGCTTCGCCCCGCCCAGGTCGGCGTCAGCTCGACCCCCGCGTAGGATGGGGTTTCACCCCATCTTCGACTTCAATTCGTAGACCAGATCCAACGCTTCTTTCGGCGTCAGGGCATCGGGCAGCACGCCCTCCAACCGGGCTTCCACCGCGCTGCCTTGCTTCGGGGTCGGTGGCGGCGACGGCGTCACACTGAAAAGCGGCAGATCGTCGATTACTGCCTTCGATCCGCCTTCCCGCTCTCCCTTCTCCAGCGCATCCAAAACCTCCCGCGCGCGCGACACGACGGCCTCGGGCAGCCCGGCCAGCTTCGCCACCTGTACCCCATAGGACCTATCCGCCGCGCCCTCCTGCACCTCGTGCAGGAAAATGACGTCGCCCTCCCATTCCCGAACCGCAACGGTGGCATTCTCGACACCGTCTAGCTTCGCGGCCAAGGCCGTCATCTCGTGATAGTGGGTCGCGAACAAAGCCCGGCACCGGTTCACGTCATGCAGATGCTCCAACGTCGCCCACGCAATCGACAGCCCGTCATAGGTCGCCGTCCCCCGCCCGATCTCGTCCAGGATGACCAACGCCCGTTCGTCCGCCTGATTCAGGATCGCGGCCGTTTCGACCATCTCGACCATGAAGGTCGACCGTCCCTTGGCCAGATCGTCCGACGCGCCGACTCGGCTGAACAACTGGCTGACGATGCCGATATGCGCCGCATCCGCCGGCACAAAGGACCCCATCTGCGCCAATACGGCGATCAGCGCATTCTGACGCAGCCATGTGGACTTGCCCGCCATGTTCGGTCCGGTCAGCAGCCGAATCGCCGCGCCGTCCTGTGCTGATAGGGCCGTATCGTTGGCCACGAAGGGCGCGCCATCCCGTTTCAGCGCCTTCTCCACCACCGGATGACGGCCGGCGGTCACGTCGAACGCCCGCGATCCATCCACCTTGGGCCGAGCCCATCCCTCGCCTTTCGCCAGATCGGCCAACGCCGTTGTAACGTCCAGTTCCGAAAGCACTCGCGCTGCGGCATAGATGGCATCCGACGCGTCCAAAACACTTTGTTTAAGTCTTGCAAAGACCCGTTCTTCGATATCTTGCGCCCGTGCTCCGGCATTTAGGATCTTCGTCTCTAGCTCGGACAATTCCACAGTCGTGAACCGAACCTGGTTTGCCGTTGTCTGCCGGTGAATGAAATCGCCGTGATCCCGTAGCTTGGCATCGTGGATCGCGGTCACTTCAACAAAGTAGCCCAGCACATTGTTATGCTTCACCTTCAGCGACCCGACATCCGTCACCTCTGCATAGGTCGCCTGCAACGCCGCGATCACGCCGCGTCCTTCGTCCCGCAATTTCCGGGCTTCATCCAGATCGGAGTCGAACCCCGTCGCGATGCAGCCGCCATCGCGCAGCATCAGCGGCGGTTCGGTCACCAACGCGGCTTCCAGAAGCGCAAGCAAGTCCTCCATCCCGATCATATCAGTGACGTCGAGCGGCAGATTCGTCTCTGATAAGCGGGAAAACAGCGTCTCTCCAGCCGAGAGCCCGTCCCGAATCGCCGCCAAATCCCGCGGCCCCCCGCGATCCAAGGACAGACGAGACAGCGCCCGATCCATGTCGGGGGCCTGCCGCAACGCGTCCCGGATGTCGGCGGCTAGCCGGTCCTCTTGAACCGCCCATTCTACCGCGTCCAACCGGCCTCGGACCACACTCTCCACCGTCGACGGCGCGGACACGCGTCGTTCCAGCAGTCGGGCGCCCCCTGCCGTCACCGTCCGATCAATCGCCCAAAGCAGCGACCCATCCCGGCTGCCCGACGCGCCGCGCACCAATTCCAAGTTCCGCCGCGTGGCGGCGTCGATGGTCATCAGCTCTCCGGCGGCTTCGCGCCGGGGCGGTCGTATCGACGGAAGGCGTCCGCGTTGGGTCAGTTCCACATATTCGACCAAGGCGCCCATCGCGCCCAGTTCGGCCCGCCCGAAGCCCCCGAATGCCTCGAGCGATCCCACGTCGAACAACGCCTTCAACCGCGCCTCCGCCGACCCGGAGTCGAACGCGCTCTTCCCCAGTGGTGTGGCCGATGCGCCCTGCTCCTCGACCACGTCGTCCAGGTCCGATCCGTCAGCCAGGACAATCTCCCGCACGCCTAGCCGCGCCAATTCCGGCCCGAGCCGCACGCGCGGACAGGGCGCCACGTGAAACGCCCCGGTCGAGATATCGGCCCAGGCCAGCGCCCCTACGCCCCGAACCTCGTTCCAGGCGGCCAGATAATTGTGCGCCCGCGCCTCCAACAACGTGTCTTCGGTCAGCGTCCCCGGCGTGACCAGCCGCACGATCCCCCGTTTCACGACCGACTTATACCCGCGCTTCTTGGCTTCCTCCGGGCTTTCCAACTGCTCGCACACGGCGACCCGGAACCCCTTCCGGATCAGCGTCATCAGGTAATTTTCGGCCGCATGTACGGGCACGCCGCACATGGCGATATCCTCGCCCAGATGCTTGCCGCGCTTAGTCAGCGCGATGTCCAGCGCGGCGGCGGCGGCCACGGCGTCGTCGAAGAACAGCTCGTAGAAATCGCCCATGCGGTAGAACAGGAGGGCTTCCGGCGCCTCCGCCTTGATCTCCAGATACTGGGCCATCATCGGCGTGACGGACATGCGCGGCTCTCCCATTGGCGGGCGCAACCTATCCCCGTCGGGCGGGCTCCGCTACACCGTCTGGATGTCAGGGAGGAATTCATGGCCGGCCGCACCAAGATCACGCCCGAAGAGGCGCTCGCCTATCACCTGGAACCGCGACCGGGGAAGCTGGATATCAGCGCGTCCACCGCCATGACGACCCAGCGTGACCTGTCCCTGGCCTATTCGCCAGGCGTTGCGGTGCCGTGTGAGGCCATCGCCGCCGATCCGTCCACGGCCTATGATTACACGACGAAGGGGAACCTGGTCGCGGTGATCTCGAACGGGACGGCGGTCTTGGGATTGGGGAACCTGGGCGCGTTGGCATCGAAGCCGGTGATGGAGGGTAAGGCCGTCCTTTTCAAACGCTTCGCCGACGTGAATTCCATCGACATCGAGTTGGACACCGAGGACGTGGACGCCTTCGTCCAGGCTGTAAAATTGATGGGCCCGTCCTTCGGCGGCATCAACCTGGAGGACATAAAAGCACCCGAATGCTTTATGATCGAGAGCCGCCTGAAGGAGAAGATGGACATCCCCGTCTTCCACGACGACCAACACGGCACGGCGGTGATCTGCGCGGCGGGGCTGATCAATGCGCTGCATCTGTCGGGCAAGAAGATCGAAGACGTGAAGATCGTCCTGAACGGCGCCGGCGCCGCCGGGATCGCCTGTATCGAGCTGCTAAAAAGCATGGGGGCCCGTCACGAAAACTGCATCGCCTGCGACACCAAGGGGGTCATCTACCAGGGTCGGACCGAGGGAATGAACCAGTGGAAATCGGCCCATGCGGTCAAGACCAACCTCCGCACGTTGGAGCAGGCCATGCAGGGCGCCGACGTCTTCCTGGGTGTGTCGGCCAAGGGGGCGGTGACACCGGATATGGTCTCTAATATGGGCGAAAACCCGGTTATCTTCGCCATGGCCAATCCCGATCCCGAGATCACGCCGGAAGAGGCGCACGAGGTTCGGGCCGATGCGATCGTGGCCACGGGCCGCAGCGACTATCCGAACCAAGTGAACAACGTCTTGGGATTCCCGTACCTGTTTCGGGGCGCGCTGGACATCAATGCAAGGGCTATCAACGACGAGATGAAGATCGCCTGCGCCGAGGCCTTGGCCGAATTGGCGCGCGAGGATGTGCCCGACGAAGTCGCCATGGCCTATGGCCGCAAGCTGACCTTCGGGCGGGATTACATCATCCCGACGCCGTTCGACCCCCGCCTGATCCATGTCATCCCGCCCGCCGTCGCGAAGGCGGGAATGGATACCGGGGTCGCACGGCGGCCCATCGTGGATATGGAGAGTTACACAAACGCGCTGGCCGCGCGCATGGACCCGACGGCGTCGATCCTGCAGGGCATCAGCGCCCGCGCGCGACAAGCCCAAGCCCGGATGATTTTTGCCGAGGGCGACGATCCGCGCGTGCTGCGCGCTGCCGTCGCCTATCAGCGGAACGGCTACGGCCGGGCGCTGGTCGTGGGGCGCGAGGCGGATGTGAAAGAAAAGCTGGACGCGGCCGGTCTGACCGATGCGGTGCGCGAGCTTGAGGTGGTGAACGCCGCGAACACGCGGCATTTGGACACCTACAAGACCTACCTGTACGAGCGATTGCAGCGGAAGGGTTACGACCAGAAGGACATCCACCGTCTGGCCAGCCGCGACCGGCATGTCTTCGCGGCCTTGATGCTGGCCCATGACCACGGGGACGGGTTGGTGACAGGGGCGACGCGGAAATCGGCCCATGCGATCCGGTTGTTGGACCATGTCTTCGACGTGCAGAAAAACCCCGAGGCGGTCGGGATCACCGCGCTGCTACATCGCGGGCGGATCGTGCTGATCGGCGATACACTGGTCCATGAATGGCCCGAGGAAGATGACCTCGCCACCATCGCCGAGGCCGGCGCCCGTGTCGCCCGCGCCATGGGGATGGAGCCGCGCGTGGCCTTCGTCAGCTTCTCGACCTTCGGATATCCGGTGTCCGAGCGGGCCACGAAGATGCATTTGGCCCCCAATGTCCTGGAGGCGCGCGGTGCGGACTTCGAGTATGAGGGCGAGATGACCGTCGATGTGGCCCTGAACCCTGACGCGGCAGCGAATTATCCGTTTTCGCGTCTCACGGGTCCCGCCAATATCCTGGTCGTCCCGGCCCGGCATTCTGCGTCTATCTCGGTCAAGCTGATGCAGGAAATGGCGGGCGCGACGGTGATCGGGCCGATCTTGACGGGCTTGGACCGGCCGATCCAGATCGCGTCGACGGCGTCGCCCGCCTCGGACATCGTGAATATGGCGTTGCTGGCAGCGTGCAGAGTGGGGGGATGATGGGGTAGAAACCCCATCCTACTGGGTCATGCCGTCCCAGAAGCTTTTTACCTTACGAAAGAAGCTGTCGCCTTGGGGATTGTTGTCGGCGTCGATCCGCTCGAACTCCCGCAGTAGCTCCTTCTGGCGGGATGTCAGGTTCACCGGCGTCTCGATGGCGAGTTCGATGAACATGTCGCCCACGCCGCCGCCACGAAGCGCAGGCATGCCCTTGCCGCGCAGCCGCATCTGTCGCCCCGTCTGGGAGCCCGCGGGAACCTTCACCCGAGACCGGCCGCCGTCGATGGTCGGCACCTCAACCTCGCCCGCCAGTGCGGCGGTCGTCATCGAGACTGGCACCGCGCAATAGAGGTTGACGCCATCGCGCTGGAAGATCGGATGCTCCTCGACCTCGATGAAGATGTAGAGATCCCCGGTCGGCCCGCCGCGGAGACCGGCCTCGCCTTCGCCCGAGAGGCGAATGCGCGTGCCGGTTTCGACGCCCGCGGGGACGTTGACCGAAAGCTGGCGTTCCTTGTCGACGCGGCCCACCCCACCACAGGCGGCGCAGGGGTTCTTGATGATCTGACCGGCGCCGGAACAGGTCGGGCAGGTCCGCTCAACGGTGAAGAAACC
>JBCCCB010000183.1:0-8343 GCA_039033775.1 Pseudomonadota bacterium
GTCTATCGATGAAATACTCAGCGGTTTTTCTTATTAGCATCGTAATGTGGTCCTGTACCAAGAAGACCGAACAGGAACTATTTGTCGAGCGGGCAGCCCAGGTATACAATCTGTACGACGAAGAAGGTAATTTAGTGAGCTATGATGAGGCAATGAAGCGTTTTCATCAATACGCCAAATCATATAATGAGCGGGGCGTATCGATGTTTAAAGAACAATTGTACGGCCAAGCGATAGAAGATTTTACCCAAGCGCTGAAGTACGACAAGAATTACGCTGCTGCCTATTGTAACCGAGGTTACGTATACGCTAAGCGAAAGGAGTATAAATTGGCGTTGGGTGATTTGAATCAAGCTTTGAAGATTAATCCGAAATACGCTAAAGCTTATCAGCACCGGGCGTGGGTAAAGCAGAAGCTAGGCTACCCGCTAGAAGCGGTGAAAGATGCCAGTCGGGCGCTGAAAATCACACCGCGTAATGGCGAACTGTATCTGCTTCGGGCAGCCAATCACTATCATTTGGAAAACAATCTGGAAGCCTTCACCGATGCTTTGATTGCTCGCCGCCTTAAAAATAAAAACGCTCAAGAACTGATTGATCGTATTTCAGATGAGCACCCCGAAATTCCGCAGGCGATTTTTTCAGCACGTCACTAAAACGCCTCACCAATAAAGAAATAAATGCCAGGGCCTTCTTCGGTAAAGGCTACGTCGAGGCGAGTGAAGACATCTTTGCTGGGAAAAATCATAAAACGGACTCCGGCACCACCTGCTACTACCCATTCGCTTAGTTTGGTCTCCCGAGGTGAAGAAGATACGCCTCCAGTACTCATAAAGGCGGCAGCTCCCCAACGCTTGCTAAACGGAAAAGGAAGGAAACGATACTCTACCTGAGTAGCTAGTAGGGTCTTATCACGGTAGCGTCCCAGGTAATACCCTCGCATCATACTCTCTCCACCCATGAGTGACAGTTGGTTGAATGGAACATCCCCCCATACATTGTTAGCAACTAGTTGCCCAGGCCTTCTTGCCCAACTTCTTCTGATGCGCTGCCCGGAAGTCCGGCCGCAGGTTCGGGTCGCCTTCCCAGATTCCCGCCGTGTCGCCATGGCCCACGCCCTCGAAGAACGCCTTCATGCGACCCATCCGGTCGCGATTGCCCATGGCGGCGTTCACCACCTGTTGCAGCGATCCAGCCCCAGCGGGTCCCATCAAGGGCCGCGCCGAAATCAGGTTCGTGAAGTAGAGCGCGGGGATCCCCAGCTCCTTCGCCTTCTGCACCACCGGCGTCGTGCCGATGGCCAGATCGGGCTTCACGCCCTCGACCACCGACAGATCGTCTTCCAACGACGCGCGGAACTTCACCGTCACGCCCTTGGCTTCCAGCCATTCCAGATCCGGCGCCGACCACGGCGTCTTCGGACAGGCCGTGCCGACATAGGGCACATCCGCGCCGCTCTCGATCAAGAGGCGGGCGACCAACAGCTCCGAGCCCTCATAGCCCGACACCGTCACGGTCCCGTCGATCCGGCTGCCAGACAAAGCCCCTTCGATCGCCGGGAGGAATTGGTTCTGCGCCTCGGCCACCTTGGCGGCCTCGATCCCGAAGGCATGGCCGACTGAAGCGAGCCACGCAGCCGTGCCGTCCACGCCCACAGGCGCGGATCCGAGGATCGGGCGTCCGGCCGCCTGAAACTCCCGCACGGCGGCGGTATAGAAGGGATGGATGGCGGCGACAGCGCCGCAATCCAACGCAGAATAGAACTCGCGCCACTCACGGCAGGGAACGACCGGACCTGCCGCCAGACCGAGTGGCGCGAGCATTCCGGCGATACCCAGAGGGTCCGCCGGAAACATTTCGCCCAACAGTGTCACTGTCGGACGATCGGATTTACCCGCTTTCGGGGCAGGCACGGGGCCTGCCGCGATTTCCTTGCGGGCGTAGGAAAGCATGGCGCCGGCCAAGACATCCTTGGCTTCGGCGTGGGTGGGGATCCCGAAACCGGGAACGTCGATGCCGATGATGCGAACGCCGTCGATCTCATCGGGCAGCAGGCGCAGCGGCACGCCCGAGGCGGTCGGCACGCAGAGATTGGTCACCACGATGGCGTCCAGCTTCTCGGGATCGGCCAGCTTGTAGACGGCCTCGCGGATATCTTCGAACAGCTTGCCGGTCACCAGCGTCTCGCTGTCGAAGGGGACATAGCCGACCGAGCGGCGCGCGCCGTAGAAATGGGACACGAAGGTCAGCCCATAGACGCAGCAGGCCGAGCCCGACAGCACGGTGGCCACCCGTCGCATTCGCAGACCGACTCGAAGCGACCCGAAGGCGGGGCACATGCTTTGCGGCTTGTCATGCGGTCCGACCGGGTAATCGGCCTTGTACCGATCCAGCAGGTCGCCTTGCCCGGCCTCGCGCGCGGCGTTCGCCATCGTCTCGGACGAGGCGCAGCCGACGGCGTCGGGAATATCGGGGCGACCGTCAGGCATCGTCGTACACGACCTCCAGCGACGGGGTGTCTTCGTAGAACTTGCCGCGCATATCGGCATCGGTGGCGGGCTCCAGCGTCACGCCTGCGCCCGTCTCGGACCCATCGAACAATTCCAACAACCCGTCTTGATCCAGCGGCGTCGGCCGCACCGGCGGAGCCACAGCGACGTTCTCGCCCAAAGCGGCGAACAGCGCGCCCCACTGGCTCTGGTTCGTGCCCACGATCTGATAATTCGCCGATTTCTTCCGCAGATCGTCATCCTGCGGAATGCTCGCCAGCACCGGGATATCGACCGCCTCGGCAAAGGCCTGGGCCTCGCCCGATCCGTCATCCTTGTTGATGACCAGACCCGCGACGCCCACATTCCCGCCCAGCTTGCGGAAATACTCGACGGCGGAACAAACGTTGTTCGCCACATAGAGCGATTGCAAATCGTTGGAGGCGACTAGGATCACCTTCTGCGCCATGTCCCGCGCGATTGGCAGGCCGAACCCGCCGCAGACCACGTCGCCCAGGAAGTCGAGCAGGACGTAATCGAAATCCCAATCATGGAAGCCCAGCTTCTCCAGAAGCTCGAACCCATGGATGATCCCGCGTCCGCCGCAGCCGCGGCCGACTTCCGGTCCACCCAGCTCCATGGCGAAGACGCCGCCGCGCTTGAAGCAGACATCGCCGATGCCGACTTCCTCGCCGGCAAGCTTCTTCTTCGTCGAGGTTTCGATGATCGTCGGGCAGGCCTTTCCCCCGAACAAAAGCGAGGTCGTGTCCGATTTCGGATCGCAGCCGATCAGCAGGACGCGCTTGCCCTGCTCCGCCATCATGTGGCTCAGGTTGGCCAGCGTGAACGACTTGCCGATCCCGCCCTTGCCATAGATCGCTATGATCTGGGTTTTCGAGGTGGGCTCATCCGTGACGATGTCGGCCAGGTCTTCACTGGCCTCGTCGCGCAACCGATCGGAGAAATCCTTGAGATCGGGAATATCCTTCACTGCATATCCTCCCAGTCGATCAGCATCTTCAGACAGGCCGCATCCTCGAACGCCGTGCGATAGGCCTCCTCGGCCTCGGCCGCCGGGCGGCGATGGGTGATCAGCCCATCCAGCGACAGGATCCCGGCTTCGACCAGGTCCCGCGTCGCCACCAAATCTTCATGGTTCCATTCGGCGCTGATCCGCAGCCGCGCCTCGCGCATGAAGGCGGGCGGATAAGCCAGGCTCAGCGGCTTGACATAGAACCCGGCCAGCACGATCTCCCCGCCCTTGGCCAAGCGCCGGACCAGATCGTCCAGCAGCGCGCCGTTGCCGGAGGCATCGTAGATGCAGGCGTAATCCGTCCGCTCATCCATCGCGGGGTCGATGACGTCATAGCCCTCGGCGCCATCCCGGCGCGCAGGCGAGGTTTCCCAAACCACCGGCTTGCCACCGGCCGCCACGGTCAACCGGGCCAGCAGGCGCCCGAAGGTGCCGTGCCCGACGATCAGTTCCGGCAACTCGACCCGCAGTCCGGCAATCGCGTGCCGCGCCGTCGCGGCCAAAGCCAGCAGAGCGCCTTGCGCCCCATGGGCCGCGTCGATCTTCACCAGGCGCCCCGCATCCGCATGTACATGGGACGCAGCAGCCCCGAACAGGCCGCGGGCCCCATCGTAGCAATCGGCGCCCGGCACAAAGACCCGATCGCCCGGCTTGAACCCGGTGGCACGCGGTGCGTCTAGAACTTCGCCCACCGCCTCGTAGCCCGGCACCAAAGGATACCCCATGCCCGGGAACGGCGGCATCTCACCGGACCAGAGCAGCTTCTCGGTTCCCGTGGAAATGGCGGAATGTTGGATGGCGACGGTGACCGACGATTCACCCGGATCGGTGAGCGGCAGGTCGGAGAGATGAATGTCCCCTGGTCCGTTCATCATAATCGCTGTGGTCTGCATCGGTCTGGTCTTCCGTCCTTGAATCGCCCGGTCAAAGCGATCTCCCTTACCGTCACTCTACCGTGACACTATTAGTTGTCAACTAGATTAGACAGTTGAAATGTCAGGGTCTCATGGCCGTGACGACGCTGGTAACGAAGGGCCTGGAGGAGCGTGGGCACCGCACATCGTCAAAGCCTGCCCGCCGAAGCAGATCGGTAATCTCCGCCGCGTTCCGCGCCGTGCCCGTGGCCATCGCCATACAGTAGAAGCGGAAGTACACGTCGCCGCTGCGGTTTGGGCGGTCACCGCCCGTCATCGGCTCGCTGACGATCAGGCGCCCGCCCGGCGGCAAGGCGGTATGAACCGCACGCAGAAGACCCAACACGGTCTCGTCGGAATGATCGTAGAGCACGCGGACCAGCGTCACCATGTCAGCTCCTTGGGGCAACGGGTCATCCCGGAAACTGCCCGACGTAATCTGCATTCGGTCACCCAATCCAGCCTCCACGAATCGTCGCTCGGCCGCAGGCGCCACGGCGGGTAAGTCGAATAGATGCAGATGTGGCCCTGAATGCTTCCGCCCCAGCTCCGTCAGGAACGATCCGGTCCCGCCACCGACATCCAGAACCTGTCCTGCCCCGGACAGATCGACCAGGCGCAACGTCTCTTCGGCCACGAGAACCTGACTGTCGGCCATCAGATCGCTATAGCGCTGCGCCGTCGCCGGATCGGTCGCGGCGCCCGCGCCGAAGACATAGGGCCAGAACTTGGCCAGCTCCGTCTCCTCGCCGCGCAGTACGGCCAGCGGGTCGGCCATGTCGCGATACAGCACGGAATGATGCGCGATCATCCCCTCCAACCCTGGCACGCCGGTCAACGCCGCGCCCTTGCGCGCGATCCGATACTGATCGCCCCGCCGGGCCATCAGCCCTAGCGCGCAAGCGGCATCGCAGAGGTTGCCCATCCGACCCCGCGTGATCCCTGTGCCGGAGGCCAGCGCGCCCGCATCCAGCGGACCATCCGCCATCAACCGGTGCAGCAACCGCAGATCGACCAAGGCGGCTAGCACTTGCGATTGCACAAATCCGGCCACCAGATCGAACAGATGCTCGCCGTCGGCCCGCGCGATCCGGCGCAGGCCCGGCACCGCCGATACGAAGGATTGGAACCGGCGCGACGCGACAAGCCGCATCAGCCAGCCTGCGCCGGATCGGGCGGGCTGGGTTGGGGCCGGATCCGCCAGGGTCATTCTGCGGCGTGGATGACAGAATGCGCGGGCGTCAGCCGCTCGGCGGTCTTGCGAACCATCTCGGCCAGCATCGCCTCACCCGGGCAGGCGGGGATCGAGGCGATGGCGCCGGACAGGATATCCTCCAACCGTTTCACCGCGCCCTTCACGCCAAACTCGGTCACGGCAGACGGCCGCCCAAGCAGCGCGTCCTGCCCCATGGGCTTGCCGGTCACATCCTCGGGCTGCAACGCGTCCAGCAGATCGTCCGCCACTTGAAACGCCTCGCCGATCCGCGCGCCCAACTCCGTCCAAGGCTCCGCGTCCTGTCCAGCGGCAATGGCCCCCATCCGAGTCGCCGCTGTGAATAGCGCGCCGGTCTTGGCCCGGTGATACGTCGACAGGTCGATGACCTCCTCCGCCTCCCAGGCCTGCCCGGCACAGATGCCGTGGGGTGCGCCGGTATAGTGGGACAACTCGCCAATCAGGCGCCCGGCTCGCTCCGGCTCGGCCCGCGCAGCGCGGCCCAGGATGTCGAAGCCCAAAACGATCAGGCTGTCGCCCGTCAGCAAGGCCAGCGATTCGCCGAAGGCCACATGGACCGACGGCTTGCCCCGGCGGGTATCGGCGTTGTCGAAACAGGGCATGTCATCATGGACCAGCGAGGCGCAGTGGATCAGTTCCAACGCCGCCGCGGCATCCGCCGTCAGATCCGGCCGGTCATCGCCACAAGCCAGGGCCACGGACATGGAAATCGTCGGACGAATGCGCGCACCGCCAGGTTTTACGGCATGGACCAGCGCCCTGCTGAGCTTGCTAGGACAGCCAGGCCCGGTGCTGCGGGCCAGGGCCGCGTCGATGGCGCGTTCGATTCGGAGTTGTAGAGGCATGTCCGGCCGTCCCCTCGTAATGTCAGCTTGACGTGACAGTATGTGTAACAGAATGTAGACAGGTCGGAGGCTTGTCAACGTCGGAGGACCGGGATGGCAGACCGCATCATTGTCGTCGGCGCCGGAGTCGGCGGCCTGGCCGCCGCCATGCGCCTATCGGCGGCCGGTTGCGACGTGACCGTGATCGAGCGCCACGCGGGCCCAGGCGGCAAGATGCGCACCATCGACAGCGTCGCGGGACCGGTCGATGCGGGCCCAACGGTGATGACCATGCGCCCGGTCTTCGAAGACTTGTTCCACAGTTGCGGCACCGACCTGTCGGCCCACGTCACGCTAGAGCCCCTCGACATCCTCGCCCGCCACCACTGGCCCGACGGTTCCACCCTCGACCTCTTCGCCGACCCGGGCCGGTCCGAAGATGCCATCGAGACCTTCGCGGGCCCCCAAGCTGCTGCCCAATTCGCCCGCTTCCACCAGCGCGCGGCCTCCCTCTACCAAGCGTTCGAAGCGCCCATGATGCAGGCCCCCGCCCCGACCCTGGCGGCCATGACGGCCACCATCGCCCGCAACCCCGACCTGATCCCCGCCATGGCGCCCGGCTGGTCCCTCGCCGCCAGCCTCGCCGCGCAATTCACCGACCCACGCCTGCAGCAACTTTTCGGTCGCTACGCCACCTATGTGGGCGGCCATCCCGGCGCGTCCCCCGCGCTGCTTTCGCTGATCTGGCACGCCGAATCCAAGGGCGTCTGGGCGGTCAAGGGCGGCATGCACAAGCTCGCCCAAGCCATGCAGTCGGTCGCCGAACAGCATGGCGCGACCTTCCACTTCGACACCGAAATCGCCGCGTTAGAGGCGGAATCCGGCAAGATCACCGCCCTCCGCACCGCCACCGACCGCATCGAGACCGATGCCGTGGTCTTCAACGGCGACCCCCGCGCACTCCATACCGGCCTGCTGGGCGACGCCGTCACTCGAACCGTGCCGAGAAGAGCCGTCGCCCCCCGCAGCCTCTCGGCCTTCGTCTGGTCCTTCGCCGCCACGCCGACGGACCTGCAACCCCAACACCACAACGTCTTCTTCGCCCGAACGCCCAACTCAGAATTCGCCGAGATCGCCCAGGACCGCCTGCCCACCGATCCCACCCTCTATGTCTGCGCCCAAGACCGTGGCGCAGGCGCAAAGCCGACAGGGCCCGAACGCTTCGAAATCATCCTCAACGGGGCCCCGCGCCCCGGAACCAGACCAGACCCGCAGGAGACGATTCAATGCCGAAAGACCACGTTCGAGACCCTGGCGCGGATGGGCCTGACCTTCGATCAAACCCCGCCGACCTCAGCGCTGGCCACACCCGAGACGTTCAACGACCTGTTCCCGGCCACCAACGGATCCCTATACGGGCGATCCCCGCACGGCATGATGGCGGCTTTTCATCGCCCCCGGGCGCGGACGGCGATCCGGGGCCTGTATCTCTGTGGGGGCGGGGCCCATCCGGGGGCGGGTATCCCGATGGCGACACTGTCCGGCAAGCACGCGGCCGCGGCGATCTTGCAGGACCTCGCTTCGACATCGACGTCCCCCCGGACGGCTATGGCTGGTGGTATGTCGACGGCGTCTCCGACGATGGCCGCCACGCCATCTCGATCATCACCTTCATAGGGTCCGTCTTCTCGCCCTGGTACGGCTGGTCCGGCCGCCGCGACCCCGACAACCATGTCTGCGTCAACGTCCTGATGTCCGGCCCCGGCGGGCGCTGGACCATGACCGACCGGGGCCGCTCGGCCTTGCGCCAGACCGAAGACACGATCCGCATCGGCCCCTCGGGCCTGCA
>JBCCCB010000184.1:0-8290 GCA_039033775.1 Pseudomonadota bacterium
ACGGTGGCGGCGTCGCAGGGGCAGTCTGCTCGTGAGGCAGATGACGTTTCAGCTCTTCGCGGAGTCGCGTCTCGGCCGCGACCTCGCCCGCGAGGCGCTCGAGCTCGATGCGCGTCTCCTCCGCATCGGCAGGTGCTGCGCGTCCAGGACCATGATCGGGCCGGCGGCTATTGGGGGGCGGTGTATGCTTTCTGTGCCGTGAAGGGTTTGCAGGTCGTCATCGACGGGCCGGTCGGATGCGAGAACCTGCCGGTGACGTCGGTTCTGCACTACACGGATGCGCTGCCGCCCCATGAATTGCCCATCGTGACGACTGGTTTGGGCGAGGAAGAGTTGGGCCGGGACGGGACCGAGGGCGCCATGAAGCGCGCTTGGTCGACGATGGATCCGGCGTTGCCGGCGGTCGTCGTCACGGGGTCGATTGCTGAGATGATCGGCGGCGGGGTCACCCCGCAAGGCACCAATATCCAGCGGTTCTTGCCACGCACCATTGATGAGGATCAGTGGCAGGCGGCCGACCGGGCGATGACTTGGATTTTCACCGAATTCGGCATGACCAAGGGTCGTATGCCGAAGGAGAAGGCGCGGGTCGAGGGCGACAAGCCGCGGGTGAACATCCTGGGGCCGATGTACGGCACGTTCAACATGCCCTCGGACCTGGCCGAGATCCGGCGCTTGGTCGAAGGGATCGGGGCCGAGATCAACATGGTCATGCCGCTGGGCGCGCATCTGGCCGAGATGCGGAACCTGGTGAATGCGGACGTCAACATCTGCATGTATCGCGAATTCGGCCGCGGCCTGGCCGAAGTGCTGGGCAAGCCGTATCTGCAGGCGCCCATCGGGGTGGAGTCGACGACGGCCTTCCTGCGGAAACTGGGCGAGCTGACCGGGCTGGACCCGGAGCCGTTCATCGAGACCGAGAAGCATTCGACGCTGAAGCCCGTTTGGGATCTGTGGCGGTCGGTAACGCAGGATTTCTTCGCCACGGCCAGTTTCGGGATCGTGTCGAACGAGACCTATACGCGGGGCATCCGGTTGTTCCTGGAAGAGGATCTGGGGCTGCCCTGCGCCTTCGCCGTTCCGCGGCTGGCGGGCAAGAAGACCGATAATGACGGGGTGCGCGAATTGATCGCCACCAAGCGGCCGCTGGTCGTGATGGGGTCGATCAACGAGAAGATGTACATGGCCGAGACGGCCGGTGGCTTCGGGCCGAAGCCCGCCTTCATCCCCGCGGGCTTCCCGGGCGCCGCCATTCGGCGGGCCACGGGCACGCCGTTCATGGGCTATGCTGGCGCGACCTATCTGTTGCAGGAGGTCTGCAACGGGCTGTTCGACGCGCTGTTCCACATCCTGCCGCTGGGTAGCGAGATGGACGCGACTGAGGCGACGCCGTCGCATTTGCGCCGCGACTTCCCATGGGAGCCCGAGGCCCAGGCCTCGCTCGACCGGATCGTCGAAGGCTTCCCCGTTCTGACCCGTATCTCCGCCGCCAAGTCTCTGCGGGACCAAGCCGAGCGCGAGGCCCTCAAGGCGGGCGCCGCCCGTGTCGATGCCGACACGGTCGCCCGCCTCGCTCCAACAGCATCCGAGAAGGAGGACAGCCATGTCTGACATGACCTCAAATACCCCCATCGTGCGGTCGCGCAAGGAACCGGGGTGGGAATACTGGATGTATTTCGCTCCGATCTTCGCGGTGTCGCTGCCTTTGGCGGTTGTACGTGCGGTGTCGGCGGCGGTGCAATCCGACATGACCCCGCGCCCGGGCATCGTCGCCGACGCCTGGACCCGCGCGAAGGATGTGACGACCACCATCTGCTCGGTCTGAGCAAGTCATCCGCCCCGACGCCGGGGCGGACGCGAGAGATACCCCAGCACGTCAGACACGCCGGGGTTCGAATGGGCTCCCTCACCCGTGGCCGGGCGGAACGGAGCGAATGGTTTCACCCCCGCACGAGGGGTGGGACAGCCGGTGTCGCAATGAGGCGGCGCCGGGGCCCGGCCGCAGGGTGTGCGGCGTCAGTTCCTAAGGAGTACTTTCCGAATGGCTGACAGAACTGACCTGTCCTTCACAGGTCTAAACGACGAGCAAGCCCAGGAGCTGCACGCGGTGTATTTGAGCGGGCTCTACCTGTTCACGGCCGTCGCGGTCGTCGCTCACTTCGCCACGTACATCGTCTTCCCATGGTTTGGGTGGGCCTTCTGATCATGCAGAAGCTCTACAAAATCTGGCTGGTCTTTGACCCTCGGCGGGTCTTCGTGGCGCAGGGCGTGTTCCTGTTCCTTCTCGCCGTGATGATCCACCTCGTCCTGCTGTCCTATGACGGCTTCAACTGGTTCGAATTGAGCACGGCCAACTGGGCCGCCCAAGGCGAACTGGTCGACTAACCTCGGCTGCGGGCGGCCCGGGGGTCGCCCGCACCAACCTCAAGATATCCTTCCGGCGGGCCCGTCCCCGCCGCCCAACCGCGGAGGCTGCCCCCGATGGCATTGCTCAGCTTCGAGAGAAAATACCGCGTCCGTGGCGGGACGCTGATCGGGGGCGATCTGTTCGACTTCTGGGTGGGCCCCTTCTATGTGGGCTTCTTCGGGGTCACGACCGCCTTTTTCGCCGCCCTCGGCACGATCCTGATCTTCATCGGGGCGGCTTGGCAGGGCGTCTTCAATCCGTGGCTGATCGACATAAGGCCGCCCGACCTGTCCTACGGTCTGGGCATGGCGCCGTTGAAGGAAGGCGGGCTCTGGCAGATCATCACGATCTGTGCCGTCGGCGCCTTCGTCAGCTGGGCGCTGCGCGAAGTGGAGATCTGCCGCAAATTGGGCATGGGCTATCACGTACCCTTTGCCTTCGGGGTTGCCATCTTCGCCTACGTCACGCTGGAGATCTTCCGCCCCATCCTGTTGGGCGGCTGGGGCCATGCCTTCCCATATGGCATCTTCAGTCACCTGGATTGGGTGTCGAACACCGGATACGCCTACCTGCACTTCCATTACAATCCGGCCCACATGCTGGCGGTGACGCTGTTCTTCACCACCACCCTGGCGCTGGCTCTGCATGGCGCGCTGGTCCTGTCGGCGGCCAACCCGGAGAAGGGCGAGGCGTCCAAGACGCCGGACGACGAGGACACGTTCTTCCGCGATTTCATCGGCTACTCAGTCGGGACGCTGGGCATCCACCGTTTGGGCTTCCTGCTGGCGATCAATGCCGGCTTCTGGTCGGCGGTCTGCATCATCATCAGCGGTCCGCTTTGGACCGAGGGCTGGCCCGAATGGTGGAACTGGTGGCTGGAACTGCCGATCTGGCCCGGCGTGCAGGGGGAGGTGTGAGCGATGTCTTGGCTACCTGAATATCAAAACATCTTCACGCAGGTGCAGGTCCAAGGCCCACCCGAGATGGGGATGGACAACGAGAACGAGATCGCCCGAGGTCGAACCGAAGGCACCAGCTTCAGTCAGTTGATCGGTCTTCTAGGCAATGCGCAGTTGGGGCCGATCTATTTGGGCGGCTTCGGCGTGATCAGCCTCGTAACCGGCACACTCTGGTTGAACATCATCGGGCTCAACATGCTGAGCCAGGTCGGCTGGTCGATCCCGGAATTCATCCGGCAGCTATTCTGGCTGGCGCTGGAGCCGCCCTCACCCGAATACGGCCTGCGGATGCCACCGCTGAACGATGGCGGGTGGTTCATGATCGCCAGCTTCTTCCTGCTGATCTCGGTCCTGACCTGGTGGTGCCGGACCTACAGCTTGGCCATGAAGCACAAGATGGGCAAGCACGTCGCCTGGGCGTTCGGGGCCGCCATCTGGTTGTTCCTGGTGCTGGGCCTATTCCGGCCGATCCTGATGGGATCCTGGTCCGAGATGGTGCCCTACGGGATTTTCCCGCATCTGGATTGGACGACGGCGTTCTCGATCCGCTACGGCAACCTCTACTACAATCCGTTCCACTGCCTGAGCATCGTGTTCCTCTATGGCTCGGTCCTGCTGTTCGCCATGCATGGCGCAACGATCCTGGCCGTGACCCGCTACGGCGGCGACCGGGAGTTGGAGCAGATCTACGACCGGGGCACCGCGTCGGAACGCGCTGGCCTCTTCTGGCGCTGGACCATGGGCTTCAACGCCACGATGGAAGGCATCCACCGGTGGGCCTGGTGGTTCGCGGTTCTGACGCCGATCACCGGTGGGATCGGAATCCTGCTGACCGGGACGGTCGTCGACAATTGGTTCATCTGGGCGCAGGAGCATCACTTCGCCCCCACCTATCTCGAGCCCTACGGGTACGAGTTCTACGCGCCGGAGGGTCAGTAACATGTTGCCCAAGTGGTTTGATGACTGGAACAATGCGCGGCCGGTGGACGTCTTCGGCCCCGCCATCCTGATCGGTGCGATCGGCGGGGCGGTCGTCGTGGCGGCGCTTCTGGTGGCCTATGGTCAGCCCTTCGCGACGACCTCGATCCAGACCGGCCCGCGCGGGATCGGGATGGAAGTGGTGAAGTTCGCGAACCGAGCGCCCGATCCGACCATCGCCGATTACTACACCGAGGCGCCATATCCCCGCGAAGAGGGTGAGCCGCTGGCCAGCGAGATCTACGAGAATGTTCAGGTTCTCGGCGGTGTATCCGAGGGGAACTTCAACCGGCTGATGAACGCCATCACCCTTTGGGTGGCGCCGGATCAAGGCTGCGCCTACTGCCATGCCGGTGCAGATGACGGGGAGTATGCCAGCGATGACCTCTACACGAAGGTCGTGGCGCGGCGGATGATCCAGATGACGCAGTTCGTTAACGAGGAATGGTCGGCCCACGTCAACGCCAATGCCGAGGTGGGGGTGAATTGCTATACCTGCCATCGCGGCCAGAATGTTCCTTCGGAAATCTGGTTCCGCATCGATCCGGTGAACCGGGAGGTTGAAGGCTGGTCGGGAGTCCAGAACCGGGCGACCGTTCAGTCGCAGTTCACCTCGCTGCCTTCGGATGCCCTGTACCGCTATCTTTATGAAGATAATCTGATCAACGTGCATGATCTGGAATCGCGTGTGGGCGACAGCCCCGCGGACGAGGATGTGGCGACCTGGCAGGATACCGAGCGGACGTTCAGCTTGATGAACTACATGGCGAACTCGTTGGGGGTGAACTGCGTGTTCTGTCACAACTCGCGCGCCTTCTACGACCCGTCGCAATTCACCCCGCAATGGTCCACCGCATCCCTCGGGATCGAGATGGCGCGGGAGCTGAACACCGACTATCTGGAGCCGCTTGGTCCGGTCTACCCGCCCCACCGCTTGGGTCCGGTTTATGCGGACGCACCGAAGGCCGCCTGTGCGACGTGTCACCAAGGATGGAACAAGCCGATGATGGGGTTGAATGCCATCGAAGACTGGCCCGAACTGGCCACGACCGAGGCGCCCGTCTACGAATAGACGTCGTTTCAGACGGCCGAGATCCAGGAAAGGCGCGGTCCCCTGCCGGGGTCGCGCCTTTGTAATCGCGACGGCGAGATCGGTTTCCCAGGGAGGGAATATCCGGGTGGGGCTGCTCAGCCCTCCTCGCTTGGCAGCGGGCATAGGTTACCGGCCGATCGGCCTGGATTTCCGAGGTCGGGAGAGTACGAAGGCCTTCAGGCCCTATTCAGGACGCCGAAGATACGATCCAGGTGGTCTTGCAGATAGATCTGCAACCAGGGTGTGAATTCTTCCGAATGGCGCCGCGTCTGGGCAGCCAGGTCGTAGAGATCGACCCAGCGGGTCGCCTGAACCTCCTCCGGGTTCGGCGCAAGGGGCATCTTTTCGGTCGCTTCGGCCAGGAAGACCTCGACCACTTCATGTTCCACAAGGCCATCGCCCACATCGGCGCGGTATTCGATCCCCGGCCGCGCTTCCAGGGTCAGGCCGGTGATGCCCAGTTCCTCCCTGAGGCGGCGCTGGGCGCAGGCCGCGCCGCTCTCTCCCCAAGCGGGATGGGTGCAGCAGGTATTCGCCCAAAGACCGGGCGTATGATACTTCGATGCCGCGCGCTGTTGGATCAGCAGCTTGGACCCCCGCATGACGAAGACCGAGACCGCCTTGTGGCGTAGGCCGCGCACATGTGCGTCCAGCTTTTCGACCGGTGTCAGGGCGCCATTGACCCAGGCGGGGATCATCGTAGCCATATCTACTCCGCCGCGTGTTGTGGTGGTTGGCGGCCCATGGCAGGCACGATGCCCATCAGATGGGCCACGTTCTTGATGCCGATCTTGATATGCGCCAACGGTCGGGCCTTCACCAGTTCCTTGTTCATGTAAGCTTCAAATGTCAGTCTTTGCACGTCGACATCGTGACACAGTGTGACAAACCGTTCCCGCCGTTCGTCGGACTTGTAATACGCGTCCTGCATCGCCCCGAGGATTTTGAAGACCGCCTTGTGATCCTTCATGAAGGCTCTGCGCGCCAGGCGCAGGTGCTTGGCCTGGCCGGTGACCAGGACCTTTTCGCAGGCCAAGGCCGCGACGCGGCCGCCGACCATGGCATAGAAGATGCCCTCGCCCGAAGACGGCGCGACGACACCGGCAGCGTCGCCTGCCAGCACCACGTCGCGGCCATTGTCCCATCGCTCCAGCGGTTTCAGTGGGATGGGCGCGCCCTCGCGGCGGATGGTTTCGCAGTCGGTCAGGCCCGAGGCTTCGCGCAGGGCGGCGGTGGCGGCTTTCAGGTCGACGCCGTCGACGCCGGTGCCCATGCCGACGCTGGCGGATTGCCCGTGCGGGAAGACCCAGCCGTAGAAGTCGGGCGAGATCGCGCCGTCATAGATCACGTCGCAGCGACGCGGGTCGTAGTTGGCCGAGCGGGGCGGGGCGGCAATGATCTCGTGATAGGCGATCACGTAGGGGATGGTGTCGCCGCCCGGCACCTCGGCCCGGCCCACATTGGAGCGCGCGCCATCGGCGCCGATGATGAGCTTGGTGGTCAGCGTCCGTTCCTCGCCCGAGGCCTTGTCACGGTAGACCACGTAGGTCCCCGCCTCGTCTCGCTCGATCCGCAGGTAGGTGCCGGTGTGCCGCTCGGCCCCGGCCTCCACGGCGCGGGTCCGCAGAAATTCATCGAAATGTTCGCGGTCGACCATGCCGACGAAGCCGTCTTCGATGGGGATGTCCACCTGCCGCCCGGTGGGCGAGATCATGCGGGCGGTGTCGATCTTGGCGACCAACTGATCCTCGGGGATGTGGAAGTCGCGGATCAGGCGGGGTGGCACGGCCCCGCCGCAGGGCTTGATCCGGCCCGCCTTGTCGATGAACGCGACCTTGTGGCCGGTCTCGGCCAGATCCTGGGCGGCGGTGGCGCCGCTGGGGCCGCCTCCGACGACGATGACATCGTACTTCATGCTCATTCTCCCGGGATCGATGGGGCGGTGCGGGGCACGGGGCCCAGGATGCGCGCGGCCATGACGGCAGCGGCGACGAACAGGACGGCCTCGATGGTGAAGAGGGCGCCGTAAGCGGTGGCGTCGGGCAGGATGGCCCGCAGGATGTCGAGCGTCGCGGTGGCGACCAAACCGGCGAGGCCCGCGGCGATGGCCTGCGCTGCGCCGAAGACGCCCATGGTCGTGCCCTCGGCGCCTCGGCGGCTGGAGGCGAGACGCATCATCGAGCCGATGGCGCCGACGACGAAGAGGCCGTTGCCGAAGCCTAGAGTGATCGTGGCTGGGATCAGGACGGTGCCGGTGCCCAGGGCGATCAGGCCCGCGGCCGAGATCAGGCAGCCGGTCAGGGCCCAGACGCGGAGGGATCCGAAGCGGAGTTGGCTGAGCAATCCGGCGGCGATCATGCCCATCAGGGCCGCGCCGTCCTTGGCGCCGGAGAGCTTGGTGGAGTCGGAGGGGTCCAACCCGTGAACGTGACCCGCGTAGGGCTCGAAGATCAGTTCCGACAGGTAGAAGGCCAGGATCGACAGGAAGACGAAGCCGGTGAAACGGCGGGCGCTGGGATCGGCCCAGGCCTCGCGCAGGGCGGCCATCAGGGGCGGGGTCTGGCCGACTTCCGCCGTTTCGCGGTCCATGCCGAGTGTGGCGAGGACCGTCAGGAGGAAGGCGGCGGCGGAGGCGACGGCAACGACGATGGTCAGGCGCTCGGGCGAGTAGGGTTCCAGGGCGGCGCCCGTGCCGACCGAGGCAGCGATGGCGCCGACGATGAGCATGAGCCAAGCGAGCGTGGCGGAGGCGCCGCGTTTGTCTTCCGGGGCGGCAGTGGCGAGCAGGGCCAGGAAGGACGTGCCGGCCGCGCCGATGCCGATGCCGATGGCGGCATAGGCCAGGACCCAGAC
>JBCCCB010000185.1:0-8283 GCA_039033775.1 Pseudomonadota bacterium
ACCAGCAGGTCGGTCTTGGCCGAGACAGAGCCCGAGACCTTGGCCCCCAGCGCCTCGGCCCGGACCTTGGCCTCGGCCCGGGTCATCTTTTCCAGCGACCCGGTGAAGACCACGGTCTTGCCGGCGACGGGGCTGCTGTCGGCCACGTCTTCGGGGGTCTCGATGTCCAGTTCGGCGATCAAGGCGTCGATGGCCGCCCGTTCCTCGGCGCCCGCGAACGCGTCGCAGAGCGCCAGCGCCAGGGTCGTGCCGATGCCGTCGATGCCGACCAGGTCGTCCCAGGCGGCGCGGGCCTCGGGCGCGATGTCGGTCCAGGCCGCCTTGCGCGCCTCGGTGATCTTGGCACGGCGGCCCTCCTGCGCGGCTTTGGCGCGTTCGGCTTGGACGTCCGCCTCGGCGGCGCGGTGGGCTTCGGCGGCGGGGGCAGCGGCGTCGACCGTAGCGGCCAGCGCGTCCCAGCTGCCGAAATGGCGGGCCAGGTCGCCGCCCGCCACCTCGCCCAGATGGCGGATGCCCAGGCCGAAGAGGACGCGACCGAAGGGCTGCCGCCGGCCCGCCTGAATGGCGGCGAAGAGGTTGCGGGCCGAGGTGTCGCCCCAGCCTTCCAGCGCGGCGACGCTTTGCAGGCCGCTGCCGTAGCGGTCCTGCAGCGTGAAGATGTCGGCGGGCGCGTCTATCCAGTCGAGCTCGGTGAAGCGTTCCACCTCCTTGTCGCCCAAGCCTTCGATATCCAGCGCGCCGCGGCTGACCAGATGCTTGAGCCGCGCGACCTTCTGGGCCGGGCAGATCAGCCCGCCGGTGCAGCGCCGGACGCTTTCGCCCGGGTCGCGGCGGGCGGGGCTGTGGCAATCGGGGCAGGTGGTGGGGAAATCGAAGGGCACCGCCTCGGCGGGCCGGGCCGACATGTCCACGTCCCGGACCTTCGGGATGACGTCGCCGGCGCGGTAGATCTCGACCCGGTCGCCCACGCGCAGGTCGCGGCCGTCGCGGATCGGCGCGCCCGAGGCGGCGCGGCCTGCGATATAGTCCTCGTTATGGAGGGTGGCGTTGGACACGACCACGCCACCCACCGTCACCGACTCCAACCGGGCGACGGGGGACAGGGCGCCGGTGCGGCCGACCTGCAATTCGATGGCCCGCAGCCGGGTCCAGGCGGTTTCGGCCGGGAACTTGTGGGCGATGGCCCAGCGCGGCGTGGTCGACCGCAGGCCCAGGCGAGCCTGCCAGGACAGGTCGTCGACCTTGTAGACGACGCCGTCGATATCGTAGCCCAGCTCGGCCCGGCGGGCGGCGATATCGGCGTAATGGGCCAGCATCTCGTCCGGGCCATCGCAGCGGCGCGTCTGGTCGTTGGTGACGAAGCCCAGCGCGTTCAGCCGGTCCAGCGCGCCCGATTGCGTGTCGGCCAGGGGCGCCGACAAGTCGCCCCAGGCATAGGCGAAGAAGCGGAGGGGGCGGGATTTGGTGATCGCGGGGTCCAGCTGGCGCAGACTGCCCGCCGCCGCGTTGCGCGGATTGGCGAAGATCTTGGCGCCGGCCTCTTCCTGGGCGGCGTTGAGCGCGGCGAAGTCTGCGTGCGACATGTAGATCTCGCCCCGCACCTCCAGCACGTCCGGCGCGCCCTCCACGGTTTCGGGAATGTCATCGACCGTCCGGGCATTGGCTGTCACGTCTTCGCCGACCGACCCATCGCCCCGCGTGGCTGCGTGGACCAATCGGCCGTCCTCATAGCGCAGCGACAGCGACAGGCCGTCGATCTTGGGTTCGGCCGTGTAGGCGACCGAGACATCGGGGCCCAGATCCAAGAACCGCCGGATGCGCGCGTCGAATTCGCCGACGTCCGTGTCGTCGAAGGCGTTGCCCAGCGACAGCATCCGCATCGAATGCCGGATCTTGCCGAACCCGTCGGAGGGGGCGGCGCCGACGCGGTCGCTGGGGCTGTCGGCGCGTTTCAGCGCGGGGAAGCGCGCCTCGATCTGAGCATTGCGGGCTTTCAGCCGGTCATAGGCCGCATCGTCGATCTTGGGCGCATCCGCGCCGTGATACGCCTCTTCCGCCTCCGCCATAAGGGCGGCCAGGCGGGCGAGTTCGGCTTCGGCCTGGTCTTCGGTCAGGGCCGCGACCTCGATCTGTGCGCTGTCTGTCACCGGCCCCCTCCCGCTGCCTGGCGTGAGGTTTAAGGCGCCCGGCGGTCGGCTTCCACCGATTCCCGCCATCCGGCCCGATCGGGCCGCCCGACCCCACCCGATCCCGCATCGGTCCGGCGGTCACGGCTTAGGTGGTTCCTGACCGCATCGGGACGAGATTCGCGATTGCGGAGGTGGTCTTCGTCGCGTCGCTTGCCGGGCGCCGAGCACGACCATATTCCATGCAACTTGGCGGCGGGAGATCGGACCACGGCGGGACCGACCCGTCATCGGCATCGGGCCTGTGGCCGGACCAATCCGGCCAGCGCCCCCCGAGTCGCCGATCAGGCGTTGACCAGCTTGCCGCCCTCGGCCGAAACCGGGTCGCGCAGGACATAGCCGCGGCCCCAGACCGTCTCGATATGGTTTTCACCGCCCGTGGCTTCCGACAGCTTCTTGCGCAGCTTGCAGATGAAAACGTCGATGATCTTCAATTCGGGTTCGTCCATGCCGCCATAGAGATGGTTCAGGAACATCTCCTTGGTCAGCGTCGTGCCCTTGCGCAGGCTCAGAAGCTCCAGCATCTGGTATTCCTTGCCGGTCAGATGGACGGCCTGGCCTTCCACATCGACCGATTTCGCATCCAGGTTGACCGAGATGCGGCCCGTCCGGATCACCGATTGCGAATGCCCCTTGGAACGGCGCACGATGGCATGGATGCGGGCGATCAGCTCGTCGCGGTGGAACGGCTTGGTCATGTAATCGTCGGCGCCCACGCCGAAGCCCTTGATCTTGTTTTCGGTATCGTCGGCGCCCGACAGGATCAGGATCGGTGTCTCGATCCGCGCCATGCGCAGCTGCTTCAGAACGTCGTGGCCGTTCATGTCCGGCAGGTTCAGATCAAGCAAGATCAGGTCGTAATCATACAGCTTCGCCAGATCGATCCCCTCCTCCCCCATGTCGGTGCTGTAGACATTCAGGTTGGCCGAACCCAGCATCATTTCGATGCTTTTGGACGTGGTGGGGTCGTCTTCGACGAGCAGGATGCGCATGTCTCTCTCCGGGAGGCTGCTGATGACAAACTCAGCATCGAAGGAAATCGTTAATTTAGGGTTACTCCGCGCACGTTAATGTGACCTGTCCAATTGTTCAAACTGTCTCAACCCTGGCGATAGACCTGCAGCAGCGTCGTCTTCAATCCGTTCGTGCCGTGGGCGGACATGGCCGCGAGCCAGCTTTCGAACTCCTCCTCCGATAAATCGTAACGCGCGATTGCGTCTTCCAGCGAAATCAATCCGCTTTGCACGCCGCGCACGACGGCTTCCTTTCGTCGCGCGACCCAACGTGTCGTGCCCTTTGGCGGCAGGTCGGCGGCGGTCATCTGCGACCCGTCCGGCAGCGTGACAACGCGGGGGCCCGTCCCCTTTCTCAGATACATGGCGGTCTCCTCGTGGCTTATCGATCCTGCATGCGCAGCCCCCGGTTAAGCGGAGGTGAAGCCGCGCCTTGTGAATATCTCGCATTTTCCCATATATCGCCCGACACCCCGCCCGTGCCGGAGATCTCCATGCCGCTCGACGCCACACTCAACAGCCTCGGGCTGCCCAAGGCGCCCGCCGACACGCGCGTCGTCGTGGCCATGTCGGGCGGCGTCGACAGCTCGGTCGTGGCCGCCGAACTGGCCAGCGAAGGCTACGACGTGGTAGGCGTGACGCTGCAGCTTTACGACCATGGCGCGGCGCTGGCCAAGACAGGCGCCTGCTGCGCCGGGCGCGACATCCACGATGCCCGCAGGGTCGCGGAAACCATGGGATTTCCGCATTATGTGCTGGATTACGAGAACACCTTCCGCGCGGCGGTGATCGACGAATTCGCCGATGCCTATCTGGGCGGCGCGACGCCCGTGCCCTGCATCCGCTGCAACCAGCGGGTGAAGTTCCGCGACCTGCTGGAGACGGCGAAGGACCTGGATGCCGATTGCATGGCCACGGGCCATTACATCCAGCGCAAGATGGGCGCGAAGGCGGAACTGCATCGCGCGGCCGATCCGGTGCGCGATCAATCGTATTTTCTGTTTTCCACCACCCAGGAGCAGCTGGATTACCTGAGGTTCCCCCTAGGCCACCTGCCGGACAAGGCCGCCACGCGCGCCTTGGCCGCCAAGCACGGCCTGCCGGTGGCCGACAAGCCCGACAGCCAAGACATCTGCTTCGTGCCGAACGGAGATTACGCCGCTGTCATCGAAAAGCTGCGCCCCGGCGCCGCCGAACCCGGCGCCATCGTCGATATGGCGGGCCGGGAATTGGCACGCCATACCGGCGTGATCCACTACACGATCGGCCAGCGCCGCGGCCTGGGCATCGGCGGCCTGGCCGAGCCGCTTTATGTCGTCAAGCTGGATCCCGAGACGCGCCAGGTCGTCGTCGGCCCGAAATCGGCCCTGGCGACCCGGCTGGTCCCCCTGCGCGAGATCAACTGGCTGGGCGACGCGCCGTTCGATGCGCGGGAGGAATGGCATGTCGGGGTGAAGGTTCGATCCACGAAGCCCCCCATGGACGCGATCCTGCGGCCCAAGGGACCCGACATGGCCGAGATCGAGCTGCTGACCCCCGAGGAAGGCGTGTCGCCGGGGCAGGCTTGCGTGTTCTACGACCCCGATGGCAGCCGCGTCTTCGGCGGCGGCTGGATCTGGCGGGGTTACTGACGGGCTCCCCCCGTCAGAGCGGCACGATCTGCACGTCATGCCCCTTGCAGGCCAGGGCGATCTCGCCCTCGCACAGGCGCAGGGCGTCGCTCCCGAAGACCTCGCGCCGCCAGCCGCGCATCCAGTCGCCCTGACGGATGCCCGAGGCGATGTCGTCCAAGTCCGAGGCGGTCGCGATTAGCTTCGAGGCCACGCCCGCCTGCTCGGCCTTGGCCTTCAACAGCACTCGCAGCAGATCGGCCAAGGCCCCGTTGATCTGATCGCGCGCCCGGGGTTTGGGCGCGGGCGGCAAGTCCTCCTTGGGCAGGGCCAGACCGGCGGCCACGGCGGCCAGGATGCCCTCGGCGATCAGCCCCTTGCGGCCCTCGCGCAGCAGCAGGCGCGCCTTGCTTAGCTCGCTCATGTCCTTGGGCTTGTTGGCGACCAGTTCCAGCAGGGCGTCATCCTTGAAGACCCGGGTCCGGGGGATGTCCTGGGTCTGGGCATGCTGTTCGCGAAACGCCGCCAATTCGCGGGCGATGGCCAGTTGGCGCGGCGACGGGTTGCGCATCTTCAACCGCTTATAGGCCTCGCGTGGCTGGACCCGATAGGTCGCGGGGTCGCGCAGGACGTCCATCTCCTCCTCGACCCATTTCTGACGACCGGTCTTCTGCAATTCGGCGGCCAGATGTTCGTAGACCTTGCGCAGATGGGTCACGTCGGCCAGTGCATAGCTCTTCTGGGCATCCGACAGGGGCCGGCGCGACCAATCGGTGAAGCGCGATGACTTGTCGACCTGGGCGCGGGCCACCTTGCGCACCAGCGTCTCGTAGCCGACCTGTTCGCCGAAGCCGCAGACCATGGCCGCCACCTGCGTGTCGAAGAGCGGGGCGGGAATGACATCGCCGTCCACGGCGAAGATCTCCAGGTCCTGGCGCGCGGCGTGGAACACCTTCACGACGCCGTGGTCCCGGAACAGGTCGTAAAGCGGGGCCAAATCCAGCCCCTCGGCCAGCGGGTCGACCAGGACGGCATCGGTTTCGCCATCGCCGGGATAGGCCAGCTGGATCAGGCAAAGCTTGGAATAATAGGTCCGTTCGCGCAGGAATTCGGTGTCGACGGTGACATAAGGCGCCTGGGCGGCGGCGGCGCAGAACGTGGCCAGAGCATCGGTCGTGGTCAGCGTGGTGATCGTGCTTGACAAAGGAGACCTCTCGAACCCGGTAACCGGCCTTCTAGGCGCTTTCCCCCCCAGGGGGAAGAACCAGCGGTTCGCGTTCCCCCTTGGTAAAGCGGCGTAGCACGGCGGGGTAGAGCCGGTGTTCCTGCACCAGCACCCGCGCGGCCAGGCTATCGGGCGTGTCGCCCGGCCGGATCGGCACGGGGGCCTGGCCGAGGATCGGGCCGCCATCCAGATCGGCCGTGACCTCGTGGACGGTGCAGCCGGCTTCGGCGTCGCCGGCGGCGATGGCGCGGGCATGGGTGTCGAGGCCGCGATATTTCGGCAACAGGCTGGGATGGATGTTCAGCATCCGGCCCGGGTAGCGAGCCACGAAACCTGCGGTCAGGACGCGCATGAAGCCCGCCAGGGCGATCACGTCCGGGCGGGCCGCGTCCAGGGCCGCGGCCAGGGTCGCCTCGAAGGCCGCGCGGTCGGGGAAGGTGCGATGGTCGACCACCGCACTGGGCACGCCTAGGGCCCGGGCCTTGGCCAGACCGCCCGCCTCGGGTCGGTTCGACAGGACCAGGACGGGCCGGGCGGGATGGTCCCCAGTCATGTCCTCGACCAGCCGCACCATGTTGGAGCCACCGCCCGAGATCAGGATCGCGACGCGCGTCACCAGCCGGGCTGTCCCGCATAGGCCACGCCTGCGCCTTCGGTCACTGTTCCCAAGCGGCAGACCCGCTCGCCCTGCCCGGCCAGCAAGTCCGCCAGGTCGTCGGCGCGGTCGGGCGCGACGACGGCCACCATGCCGATCCCGCAATTGAAGGTCTTGAGCATCTCGTCCCGCGCGATCCCGCCCGCCTGGGCCAGCCAGCCGAAGACCGGCGGTGCGGTCCAGGCCGACAGGTCGATCTGCGCGCCCAACCCGTCCGGCAGCACGCGGGGCAGGTTCTCGGTCAGCCCGCCGCCGGTGATATGGGCCAGAGCATGGACCCCGCCTGCTCCGATCGCCGCCAGAACCGGCGCCACGTAGAGCCGCGTGGGCAAGGCCAAAGCCGCTCCCAGCGACATGTCCGCAAACGGAGCCGGGTCGTCCCACCCGAGGCCCGCATGATCCGCCACCCGGCGGACCAGGCTGAACCCGTTGGAATGCACCCCGTCCGAGCCGAGGCCCAGCAGCACGTCGCCCGCTGCCACGTGGCGGGGCAACTGCGTGCCCCGCTCCAACGCGCCGACGGCGAAACCCGCCAGGTCGAAATCGCCCGCGCCGTACATGCCCGGCATCTCGGCCGTCTCGCCGCCGATCAGCGCGCAGCCCGAGGCGGCGCAGCCCTCGGCGATGCCTTCGATCACCCGGGCTGCGGCGTCTGTCTCCAGCTTGCCGGTGGCGAAATAGTCCAGGAAGAACAACGGCTCGGCCCCCTGGCAGACCAGGTCGTTGACGCACATGGCCACCAGGTCGATGCCGACCCCGTCCAACCGGCCCGTGTCGATGGCCAGCCGCAACTTGGTGCCCACACCGTCGGTGGCCGCCACCAGGATCGGGTCGACGAACCCCGCCGCCTTCAGATCGAACAGCGCCCCGAACCCGCCCAGACCCGACATCGTGCCCGGCCGCTCGGTCGCGCGCGCGGCGGGCGCGATCCGGTCGACCAGCGCATTGCCGGCGTCGATATCCACGCCCGCTTCGGCATAGGTCAGGCCATTGCGTCGCTCGTCCATGGCATGCTCCTCTCGGTATGGGCGCGGCGTATCACCAGCCCGGACCAAGCGGCAATGCCCTCAATGCCGTTGCAGGATCGACCGGGCCCCCAGCGCCAGGCAGAGCCGGTGGACGGGGATCGCCAGCATGGCGGCCCCCAGAAACAGCGTCCCGGTGATCCGCATCAGGTCGGGCGTCGGCTCAAACTGAACGAAGAGCAGCGGCAGAAGCAGGATATTCACCGCCAGGAAGGCCGCCGCGGCGGCCACAGACCACAGCCAGGCCTGCCGTCCGAACGGCGCTTCGGCGGTCATCCGGACCCAGGCGCGACCCACCGACAAGGCCGCCGTCACCGGCGGGATCACGGCGAGCGTCCCGGCCGGAATTCTGACCGGAGACCAGAGCGCCAAAAGCACCGCAGCCACGTTCACCGCGATGATCATCAAGACCAGGACTCGCAGGTAATGCCACAGAAACGGAACCCGCTCTTGATCCTCCATCCCGATCTCCCCCATTCTTCGAGACCCTTGACCGGCCTTCGTCGTTTGATATCGACCTTATTCGACGGGGGCCCGTAGCTCAATTGGTTAGAGCAGAGCGCTCATAA
>JBCCCB010000186.1:0-8211 GCA_039033775.1 Pseudomonadota bacterium
CCCGACACGCGCGACCGCATTCAACACTTAAGAGCCCGCCACCCCCCCCGTGCTACCGGGCGTCCGCACGGGGGGTGTACAGGGGGCGCACGCCCGGCGCCCCCCTCCCAATTCACCGCAAAGACGCCGAGTAGCCTGACATGATCCCCCCCACCTTTCCCGACCTGAAAGACGCCTCCGTCTTCATCACCGGCGGCGGCTCCGGCATCGGCGCGGCCTTGACCGAAGGCTTCCTGCGCCAGGGCGCCAAGGTCGCCTTCATCGGCCGCTCCGACTACTCCGCCTTCGCCGAGGAGATGTCCCAAACCACGGGCAACACACCGCTTTTCGTCCAGGGCGATATCACCGACAACGCGAGCCTCTTCGCCGCCATGGACGCCGCCGCCGCCGCAAACGGCCCCATCACCCGCCTTGTCAACAACGCCGCCAACGACCAGCGCCACGCCACGCTCGACGTGGACGACGCCTTCTGGCGCAGCATGATCGACATCAACCTCAAAGCCTATCTCTTCGCCTGCCAACACGCGATAAAAGGCATGAAATCCGTCGGTTACGGCCATATCGTCAACTTCAGCTCAATCAGCTACATGATGGGCAATGCCGGCTACGCCATCTACACCGCGTCCAACGGCGCCATCACCGCCATGACCCGCTCGCTCGCCCGCGAATTCGGCCCCGACGGCATTCGCGTGAATGCCCTCGCGCCCGGCTGGGTCCTCACCCAGAAGCAACTGGACAAATGGGCCGATCCCGAGGGTCTCGCCGCCCATCTGGACCGGCAATGCCTCAAGACCCATCTGGCCCCCGATGACATTGTAAATCCGACGCTTTTCCTGGCCTCGGACGCATCCCGCATGATGACCGGCCAGGCCATGGTCGTCGATGGCGGCGTGGTGACCACGGGATGAGCCATTGGATCGCCGTCGATTGGGGCACGTCCCGCCTGCGCGCCACGCGCATGGCCGGCGACGTCCCCCAGGAATCGCGCGAGAGCGAGGACGGCATGGCCCGCTTGACTCGGGACATGTTCGAAAGCAGATTGCTGTCCCTGATCGACGACTGGCTGAAGAATCCAGAAGGCGGTCCAACAAAAGTCATCGCCTGCGGTATGGTCGGCTCGCGCCAAGGCTGGGCCGAAGCGCCTTATGTCGCGGCCCCCTGTCCGCCGCTGGCGGCCCGTTTGACCCAGGTCGAGACCGAAGAGTGCCGCCTGCACGTGCACATCGTCCCCGGGATCAGCCAGACCGCGCCCCATCCGGACGTCATGCGCGGCGAAGAGACCCAGATCGCCGGTATTCTGAGCGAAAACAAGGATTTCGACGGCGTCGCCTGCCTGCCCGGCACCCATACCAAATGGGCCCATATCTCGGCCGGCGAGGTCATCAGCTTCCGCACGACCTTGACCGGCGAACTCTTCGCAACCCTTTGCAATCAAACGGTTCTCCGCCACTCGCTCTCCGGTGGCGACTGGTCCGAAGCCGCCTTCCTCGACGCCGTCTCCGACGCCCTATCGCGTCCCGAAATCCTCACCTCCCGCCTCTTCGAACTCCGCGCCGCCGATCTCCTGCTGGGCCAGGACGCCACCACCGCCCGCTCGATCCTATCGGGCCTTCTGATCGGCGCCGAACTGGCCGCCACCAAACCCTGGTGGCTCGGTCGCGATGTAGTCATCACCGGCGCAGACGCCCCTTCCAAGGCCTACGCGACCGCCTTACAAGCGCAGGGAGTCACCCCCCGCCTCCGCCCCGCCAATGCCATGACGCTGGCGGGCCTAATAGCCGCCAAGGCCTTGATATGACACGCCCCCTGATCGCCATCCTCCGCGGCATCACCCCCCGACGACGCGGTCCCCGCCTGCGCCGCGCTGATCGAAGCCGGCATCACCATGATCGAGGTCCCGCTCAACTCGCCCGAGCCTCTTCGCTCCATCTCGGCCATGGTCGAAGCCCATGGCGAGATGGCGCTCATCGGCGCGGGCACCGTCCTGACCGTGGCCGAGGTGGAGGCCGTCGCCGAGGCGGGCGGTAAGCTGATCGTCTCACCCAATTGCGATGGGGAAGTCATTGGGCGGACACGGGAATTGGGCCTGGACAGCTGGCCCGGCATCTTCACCCCAACCGAGGCCTTCGCCGCCCTCAAGGCCGGCGCTACGGGCCTCAAACTGTTCCCCGGCGCCATGGCCGGCCCCGGTGGCCTGAAGGCCATGAAGGCCGTCCTTCCCGCGACCCATCCAGTTTATGCCGTCGGCGGCGCGGGCCCCGACACCTTCGCCGCCTGGCTCGCCGCCGGCGCCGACGGCTTCGGCCTGGGCACCGCGCTCTACACCCCCGGTCTCGCCGTGGATGAGATCGCCAAACGCGCCCGCCAAAGCGTCGACGCCTATGACCGTGCGGCGGGCACAGGCGTGATGGCATGACCTTTGCGGGCGTGTGGGACGACCGGGTCTGTGCCTTGGGCGAAGGCCCGCTCTGGCACCCAGAGCGGCAGCAGCTCTTCTGGTTCGACATCACCGGCAAACGCCTGCTGTCGCGGGATGGAGACACGCCGCTGGACTGGCAATGGGACGAGATGATCAGCGCCGCCGGCTGGGTCGACCGCGACACGCTAATGGTCGTGGGCGAGACCGGCTTCTGGCGCTTCGACATCGCCTCCGGCGACCGCGAGAAGCTGGTGGACCTGGAGGCCGACGACCCGGACACCCGCTCCAATGACGGCCGTGCCGACCCGGTTGGCGGGTTCTGGATGGGGACCATGGGCAAACGGGCCGAGCCGGGGCGAGGCGGCA
Source organism: Pseudomonadota bacterium (assembly GCA_039033775.1). Taxonomy (GTDB): domain Bacteria; phylum Pseudomonadota; class Alphaproteobacteria; order Rhodobacterales; family Rhodobacteraceae; genus Jannaschia. The sequence goes on from JBCCCB010000186.1 coordinate 2,786, forward strand.
TCTACCGCTATTTCCGGGGCGAGGTTCGCAAGCTCTATCACGATGTGACGGTTCCCAACGCCATCTGCTTTGCGCCCGACGGCACGCTGGCCTATTTCGCCGATACCGAGAAGGGCGCCATCTGGCGGCAGGCCATCGACCGGGCCGGGTGGCCGTCGGGCCCGGCGGAGGTGTTCGTGGACTTCTCGCCCATTGGGCTGAACCCCGACGGCGCAGTCTGCGATGCCGACGGCAATGTCTGGGTCGCGCAATGGGGCGCAGGTCGGGTGGCCTGCCACCGATCCGATGGGCAGTTCCTGCGCGCCGTGTCCTGCGGTGCGGCCCATACGACCTGTCCGGCCTTCGGAGGCGCCGATCTGCGCACCCTGTTCGTGACCTCGGCGACGCAAGGGGTGGACGAGGACGGCCTAGCCCATCAACCCGGCAGCGGCCGGACCTGGGCCGCCCAGGTGCCGGTGACGGGCGCGGCGGAACGGCGCGTGGTCCTGTGAAGCGCACCCTCGGCGTCTGTTGGTACCCCGAGCAATGGCCGGAGGAGATGTGGACCACCGACATCGCCCGCATGTTGGACTTGGGCTTGACCTGGGTGCGGATCGGCGAATTCGCCTGGGCTAAGCTGGAACCGCGCCCCGGGGAGTACAACTGGCCTTGGTTGGACCGCGCCTTGGACGCTCTGGTCGGCGCTGGCCTCAAGGTGGTCATGGGCACGCCCTCTGCCACGCCGCCGCGCTGGATGCTGGACCGCTGGCCGGACATGCTGGCCGTTGATGCCGACGGCCGGCCCCGTAAGTTCGGGTCCCGGCGGCATTATTGCTTCAGCCACGGGCGCTACCGCGACGAGGCGGCGCGCATGGCGGGCCTGATGGCCGAGCGCTACGGCGACCGCGTGAGCGCCTGGCAGACCGACAACGAATATGGCTGCCATGACACCACGATCAGTTACTCGGACACCGCCCGGGACGCCTTCCGCGACTGGCTGCGCCGCCGCTATCAGACGCCCGAGGCGCTGAACGCCGCCTGGGGCAACGTGTTCTGGTCCATGGATTATGCCGATTGGTCCGAAATCGACCTGCCCAATCTCACCGTGACCGAGCCGAACCCCGCCCATGTCCTGGCCTTCCGGCGCTTTAGCTCGGACCAGGTGGTGCGCTGGAACAAGGCACAGGTGGAGGCGATCCGGGCCCATAGCGACGCGCCGATCTCGCATAACTACATGGGTCGGATCACCGATTTTGACCATTATGCCGTTGGCGCGGACCTGGAGATCGCCGCCTGGGATAGCTATCCGATGGGTTTCCTGCTGGACCGCGTGCCCGATGCTGACCGGGCCTTCCTGCGCCAGGGCGATCCGGATTTCCAGGCGTTCCATCATGACCTGTATCGCGCGGTCGGGAAGGGACGCTGGTGGGTGATGGAACAGCAACCCGGCCCGGTGAACTGGGCGCCGTGGAACCCGGCCCCGCTGCCCGGCATGGTACGGCTCTGGACATGGGAGGCGTTCGCCCACGGCGCCGAAACCGTCTGCTGGTTCCGCTGGCGCCAAGCGCCCTTCGCGCAGGAACAGCAGCATGCGGGCCTGCGCCGCCCCGATGACGGGCCCGGGCATGCCTGGGAGGAGGCGCTGCAGGTCGCCCGCGAACTGCACGACGCGCCCGAGGTCGACGCCGTTCAAGCCAAGGTCGCGCTGATCTTCGACTATGTCTCCCAATGGGCCTGGGAAGCGCAGCCCCAAGGCCAGGGTTTCGATCACTTCGCGCTCTGCTTCCATCTGTACCGCGCCCTGCGCTCGCTGGGCCTGAGCATCGACATCCTGCCGCCGGACACGGCGTCTCTGGACGGCTACGCGCTCACGCTGATCCCCGGGCTGCTGACGCTGGACGGCCCACTGCGCGAGGCGGTCGCCCAGGCGCCGGGGATCGTTCTGACTGGGCCGTGCACCGACCTGAAAACGGCGGAGATGCGCGTCCGCACACCGCTCGGGCCCGATTTGCCGGGCCTCGATGCCACCTCGATCATGGAGGAGACCTTCCCGCCGGACGCGCCCCGCGCGTTGCGGAAAGGCGGCGCCGTGACCCTCTGGCTCGAACATCTGGACACGGCGGAAGAGGGCGCGGAAGCAACCGATGACGGCGTCCCCGTCCTGATCCGGCGCGGGCAGCGGGCCCATCTGGCAGGATGGCCCGACTGGATGGCCGCGCGGCGTATCCTGGGGGATCTCGCCACTGAAGCGGGGTTGGAAATCCACGACCTTCCCGATGGTCTGCGGCTGCGGGACACGGGGACGACCCGCTTCGTCTTCAACTATGCCGACCGCCCGCAATTCTTCGAGGGCGAGATGATCCCTGCCGCGGGCGTCAGTCGGTCGCAGCACCGGGTCGGGATTTAGGGTGTGTCGCGGTGAACCGGATTCAGACATTCACCGGACAGGCTGAGGTAGCGCTTGCATCGCATAACGCGATCAGACTGCCCGGAGACTTCGATCGAACGCGACACGCTCTAGAAGCCCCCCATTCGCAGGCCCATTTCGAGCATGCGGTTCGCAAAGCCCCATTCATTGTCGTACCACCCGAAAACCCGGATCAGGCCGCCGATCCCGACCCGCGTTTCGCCCGGCATCTGGATGAAACTTTCCGGCCGGCCCCGCAGATCCGACGACACCACGGGCATCGTCTCGACCCCGATCACGCCGCCCGCGGCGGCCAAGGCGCCGTTGACCTCTGCGATGTCGGCGGCCCGGCCCGGCTGAAACGTCAGGTCCACCGCCGACACGCTGGCTACCGGTACACGGACGGATTGGCAGGGCACGCGGCCCGCAAGATGCGGCAGGACCTGGTCGACCAACCGGCCCGCGCTGGTCGTGGTCGGGACCATCGACAGGGCCGCCGCCCGGCTGCGGGCCAAGTCGCCACGGGGCATGTCCACGGTCGGTTGGCTACCGGTATAGCAATGGATCGTCGTCATCGACCCGGCCTCGACGCCGACGGCCCGGTCCAGGGCGGCCAGCAACGGGGCCACGGCATTCGTCGTGCAGGACGCGTTCGAGACGATGCGGTGATCCGCCTTCAGCGTCTCCTCGTTCGCGCCCATCACGACGGTCGCGTCGGCCACGGCAGACGGTCCTGACATCAGCACCTTGCCAGCCCCGGCGAGCAATCCGCGCTCGACCTCGGCCCGCGTGTCGCTGCGGCCGGTGCATTCCATGACCAGATCCACGCCAGACAGCGTCAGTGTCCGCAGGTCCGGCGTGCGATGAAACGGAATGGCCTGGCCGTCGACGATCAACGCCCCGTCGACGTTGTCGACCGAACCGGGCCAGGGTCCGAAAACGCTATCGAACCGGAAGAGATAGGCGCAGGTTTCCAAAGGCGCGATGTCGTTGATCCCGACGATCTCGACCTCTGGCCCCGCGCCTTGCAGATTGGCGCGCAGCACGGAGCGCCCGATGCGCCCGAACCCGTTGAGGAAGACCTTCATGCCGGGTGACCGATGCCCTTGATCGGCGCGCGCGCCACCCATGTGGTCCCAGGTTCGATTGGATCGCGCATGGCTGGCCTCCTGGCGCCATAGGAGACTGCGACATCATCGGTGTCAAAGTCCGATGCGTATCCGTACAATCCGCCTTGCCAGCCGCACCGGCCACGAACCTGTGCGGGCCGGCTACAGGTCCCACTCGTCGTCTGCCTTGACCTCTCCGATGGCCGTCCAGTCAGCCCGGATACGGGCCACGCGCGTATCCCCCCAGGTGCGGAAGATCAGATCGAAGCCGTCCGGCGTGACGTTGCCATGGGTCAGGTCGGCGCGCTGGTTCGTTGCCTCGTCCATATCGAACATCGCCAGGGTCGTCATGATCACGGGGGGAGTCTTGAACGGTTCCGCGAAGTCCACGCGCCGGCGCACCTCACGGGGGCCGCGTCCAGTCCACATGGAGCCGCCATCCTCGAAGTCAGAGAACATAACTCGGCTGCCCTGTTCGACACCGATCAGGTGGTTCTGGATCTTCCGCATTCCGTACCTTCATCGCCCCCGGTTTGCCGGGGATCATCGCGAGTGTAACGGCAAATCCAGCGGAAACAGGTCAAAAATCGACGGACACCGTGACAGATGGTCCCGGAAACGCAAAAGGGCGCGATCTCGCGCGCCCTTCCTATCTGTCGGATAATGGTGATCTCCGTCAGAGATTGGCCTGGTTCGCGTTCAGTCCGATTTCGCCGCCCATGGCGACCATGTCGGCCAATAGCTTTACCGCCGCGTCCACCGCGTCGGCTGCGGCTTCGTCGCGGGCGGTCTTCGCCTCGGTCACCCAGTCGTCATAGGTCTCCTGCGTGAGGTCCGAGGCCGCAAGCGAGCGTTCGGCCAGGACCGTGACACCTTCGCCGATCTCGGCGAAGCCACCGGTGACGGCGTACTTTTCCTCGCCCGATGGGGTTTCCACCGTCAGGATGCCGGGACGCAAGGACGTGATCGTCGGCGCGTGGTCGGCCATGGCCGTCATGTCGCCGTCGGCGCCGGGGATGCGGACGGCGGTGGCGTCGTCGGTCGAGGCCAGCCGCCGTTCGGGAGAGACGAGTTCGAAACGCATCAGGCCGCCTCGGCAGCCATGCGCTCGGCCTTGGCGATGACCTCGTCGATGCCGCCGACCATATAGAAGGCGCCTTCGGGCAGATGATCGTATTCGCCCGCGACCACGGCCTTGAAGGACGAGATGGTGTCGTCAAGTGGGACCTGCTTGCCGTCGGCGCCGGTGAAGACCTTGGCCACGTCGAAGGGCTGCGACAGGAAGCGCTGGATCTTCCGGGCGCGGGCCACGGTCAGTTTGTCTTCTTCCGAGAGCTCGTCCATCCCGAGGATGGCGATGATGTCCTGCAGCGACTTGTAGCGCTGAAGAATACCCTGAACGTCGCGGGCGACCTGGTAATGCTCCTCACCCAGGATCTGCGGATCCATCAGGCGCGAGGTGCTGTCGAGCGGGTCCACGGCCGGGTAGATGCCCAGCTCGGAAATCGCGCGGTTCAAAACCGTGGTCGCGTCCAGGTGGGCGAAGGTCGTCGCGGGTGCGGGGTCGGTCAGGTCGTCGGCGGGAACGTAGACGGCCTGGATCGACGTGATCGACCCGTTCTTGGTCGAGGTGATCCGCTCCTGCATGTCGCCCATGTCGGTGGCCAGCGTCGGCTGGTAGCCCACGGCAGAGGGGATACGGCCCAGCAGAGCCGACATTTCCGAACCGGCCTGCGTGAAGCGGAAGATGTTGTCGACGAAGAACAGAACGTCGGCACCGGTGGCGTCGCGGAACTGCTCGGCTGGCATTCGGTGCCAGCAGCCGGCGCCGTCCGCGACGTCCTCTCGTCCGTTGAGCGGGGCAGCGGCGTCACGTCCGTCGACGATCGAGGCGTGGCGAATGAGTGCGGCGCGCAGACCGACGTCGGCGC
>JBCCCB010000187.1:0-8112 GCA_039033775.1 Pseudomonadota bacterium
GCCGGCCGCGTCGCCGCACGGAACGCGGATGTGGCGCGCCTGTTGCGCCAGATGGCTGCGTGGGATCCGACGGCGACCGGCATCGTCCTCTCGCCGCCGAGTCCCGACGACCCGCGGCTGCCCGGATTGTGAGCGGGGACACCGATGGACCATCTCTGCTGCCGCGCCGGCGCCGAGATCGGCGGGCCAAGAATGCCTCGCCGCCCCGAATTCCTCGATTGCGGGGACATCTAGAGCGTTGTCGATTTAACCTGAATCACCTAACGCTGCCTAAAATCAAAGATTTCAACCGTAAGGCGATAAACGCTGGTTCAGGTTAAAATCGAAACGCTCTAGATGTTCCGCTTCCGAACGCGTCAAACCAGGGGCCGACCCCTTTCCGAGAAGAGCAAGGCCCGCGCCGCGCCGCCGTCCCTGACACGTCGCAGCGTTCTGCCGCAGCTTCGCAACCATGCTCCCGCCTTCCGGGATGCATGCGACGCCTTCGTCTCGGACTGGGTCCGTGAGGGTGATCTGCCGCTCTACATCCTCATGTCGGACTTGGTGCGCCATTGCTCGCAGCTGCTCGCGGACCGCGACATCTCGGAATTGCGGGCCATCCTCGCCCTGGTGGAAAGATGGATCGGTGACGGAGACGACGACCTGAGAACCCTCGCCATCGTGGGCTTCATCGAGGATGCGACGAACGCAAATCTCCACGGGCACACCACGCCCGACGATCTGGTGCCCTACCTCCCGCCGCGATGTCGCGAGGCCTGGGACCAGGTGCTGCGCCACTGGGACGAAGCGATCCTCCGGGAAGAAGCCGCCCGCAAGGCCAGACAGAAGAAGCGCTGACGGTCGGTCGGGGGGCCAGATCTGCGACCCTCGTCCTCCGCCATGCCCGCCAGCATGGGCATCGCCCCTGGCGCCGGCGATGCGCCGGATGGCCATCCCGCGCGTCGGCCGGACCTGGCAGGCACCGGCGGCCGCGCTCCGGGCCCCTGACCCTCGGATCCGGTTTGGTCCCCCAAAAGATCCGCCTTCGGCAGCACGGGGGCAGGCGGCAGAGGGAAAGCAAGGCGGTAGAAGACATTCGAACCGGGGTCTCCCGCCTGCCGCGAACGGTTCGCATCCAAGGGGCGGGCCTTTCCATCGACGACCGGGCCCTGATGCGACCCTCGGTCCCCAAGCCGCCGCGCCCCCGACATCCGCCGCCCCGGACGACCTCCCGACACGGGGTTTTCCACCTCTGACTGTCGGGCGGCCCTGAAACCCCCCCACCGATGGCCGCCGCCTCAGTCGAAATCGCCCGCGCCGGCACAGCCCTCGCGCAGCCAGGCCTTCTGCTCCAGGACCTTGACCTGAGCCTCCAACGCCCGGATCCGGGCGTCCCGCTCGGCCAGCTTGGCGGTGACGTCCTCGGCCTCGAAGCGCTGCGGGATATGGTGGTGACAATTCATGTCCCACTGTGTGACGTCCATGACGAAGGCCCGCTCGACCACGGCGCCCTCGGCGGTCGGGAATGGCGCCAATTCCTCCGAATCGGCCTCGACCATCCGCGCCGTGCCCCACAACTTCACCCGCCGCTGGCGCATGTAATCCATGACGAACAATTGCACGCGCGGGTTTTCCGTCAGGTTGCCGGCCGAGACATATTGCGCGTTTCCGGCATAATCCGCGAAGGCCAGCCGCGTGTCGGCCAATACCGTCACGAAGCCGGGGGGACCGCCGCGATGCTGGACATAGGGTTGCCCATCGGCACTGGCCGTCGCCAGATAGAGACTGCGGGTCTCCGCCAACACCGTCCGCAGGGCGGGGGTCAGGTCGGCCCTGGGTCCGCGCGCCTCGATCCGGGCGTAATCCGCGCGCGACCCCTTCGCCTCCTGCATGGCGCGCACGGCGTCGGACATGGCGGGATGGCGCTTCGGCGACGGGGTCAAGATCGGCATCGGGGCCTCCTGAAACGGTCGCCCCCATCCTGTCCGCCCGCGCCGCCCCGCGTCCAGATCTAAAAGATCACCTCCGCGTCGCGTCACTCCCGCCCGACGATCTGCGTCAGCACCAGGCCCGTGGCCATCAGGACAAGGCCGCAGACCCGCAGCGGCGATAACGCGACGGCGCGCGCCCCGAACAGGCCGAACTGGTCGATCACCGCCGCCGAGACGAGCTGCCCCAGCAACACGAAGAACACCGCGTTCCCGACCCCGAAGACCGGTGCGATCCACGTGACCGACAGGACGTAGAACGCGATTAGAACGCCGGCGCCGAACAGATACCAGGGCTGCCCGGCCACCCGCATCAGCGAAGCGGGCCCTGTCAGGACCATCGCCAGGGCCGCCGTGGCCAAGGCCACGGTGAACCGGACGAAGGCCGCGGCGGCGGGACCGCCGATATTGGCGCCCAGCCGCGCGTTCAGCGCCGCCAGCACCGGGATCCCCATCCCGGCGGCGAACATGATGATCGCGTGATGGGTCATGGGGCATCGACCTCCGCCAGCCAGTCGGCCATGGCGCGGATCACGGCCTCGGGTTGTTCCAACGTGGGCAGATGCCCCGCGCCGTCCAGCACCACCAGCCGCGCGCCGGGGATCAGGTCGGCCATCAATTCGTGCCGGTGAACGGGGCACAGGCTGTCCTCGCGCCCGCACAGGACCAGCGCCGGCACGCGCACCCCGCGCAGGACCTCCTGCCGGTCGGCGCGGTCCTGAAGCGCCCGCGATTGCCGCACGAACACCTCCGGCCCCAGCGCCTCGGCCATGGCCATGCAGGTGTCCAGGATCGCCCCGCGCCGGGGCCCGTCGGCCAGGTAGTTCGGCTTCATCTCGTCGCGCATCACACTGCGCAGCCCGCCCGCCTGAACCCGCGCGATCTGCGGCTCGCGCCCCTCGGCCACGGCGGGGTGTTCCGCCTTGGGATTGGTGTCCATCAGGCACAGCCCCGCCAGGCGATCGGGCGCCTGGGCCAGCATCTCCATGGCGACGATTCCGCCCATGCTCAGCCCCGCCAGGGCGACGCGCGGCGGCGCGTCGGCCAAAATTCGCCGAGCCATCTCGGGCACGCTGTCGGCCCCGGTGATCGGCGCGACCATGACGGATCTGTCCCGAAACGCTGCGATCTGCGGCGCGAATAGCCGGGCGTCGCACATCATGCCGGGCAGAAGCAGCAATGGCGTGGTCATGCCGGCGGAACGCTCCGTTATTGACGCGGGCCGAGGGCCCAGAATACCGTCGTTGCCACGTCATACACTTTCGGGAGGACCCGTCATGACAGATTTCTTCATCTTGGCCGTCGCGGTCTTCGCCGCCGTCGTCCTGGTCCGCCTGCTGACCATGGGCTGGCCCGAAGCCGATGAGATTGCCGAGGACGAGATCGAGACCCGCTAGCCGCCCGTCCCGGCCGGGCCGCCGCGCCCGCCGACCTCCTGCCCCAGATGCCGGTCCCCACGGGATCGGGCCAATCGGATCTGCGTCATGCGCTCGCGGAAGCGGGCGCGGTCGGCCTCCCCATACTCGCCGATGCAGCGGTGGCAGGCGACGCCCGCCTCGTATTCCGGCCGCGACAGGTCGCCCGGCTCCAGCGGCCGGCGGCAGGCATGGCACAGCACATGGTCGCCCGGCTCCAGGCCGTGTCCCACGCTGACCCGGTCGTCGAACACGAAACAGCCGCCGCGCCACAGGCTCTCCGCCTCGGGCACCCGCTCCAGATAGGACAGGATTCCGCCCCGCAGGTGGACCACGTCCGCCACCCCCTCGGACTTCAGGAACGCCGTGGATTTCTCGCACCGGATGCCGCCGGTGCAGAACATCGCCACCCGCTTGCCCTCGAACCGGGTTGCGTTCGCTCGCCACCAGCCGGGGAAATCCCCGAACGCCGCCGTCTCGGGGTCCACCGCCCCCTCGAACGATCCGATGGCCACCTCGTAATCGTTGCGCGTGTCGATCACGACGGTCCCGGGGTCGCGCACCACGTCGTTCCAATCCTCCGGCGCCACGTAGGTCCCCACCGCGGCCGGATCCAAACCCGGCTGGCCCATGGTCACGATCTCCCGCTTCAGCCGGACCTTCATCTTGCCGAAGGGCGGGGCAGGGGCCTCCGACATCTTCGCCTCCAACCCCGCGCAGCCCGGCAGGTCCCGCACCGTGCCCAGCACGTCGGCCACGCCCGCCTTCGGCCCCGCGATCGTCCCGTTGATCCCCTCGGGCGCCAGCAGCAGCGTCCCCGTCACGCCCTGGGCCAAGCAAGCCTCCAGCAGCGGCCCCCGCAGGGCGGCCGGGTCCTCGAAGGGCGTGAACCGGTAGAGCGCGGCGATGGTGTACATCCGTCCCCGGTAATCCGTTGCGCCCCGGCCCTCAATCCCTTCGGCATTCCCCGAAAGACCTCAGCCGTCAGCTTTTCGAGACGCGTCTCCACGTCGATGCGACGTCGGGACGGTTCTCGGAAATGCCGATTCAGGTTTTCCGAAAACCGCTTTAGTCTGCCCCGAAAGGAGATCGCCATGCCCACCGCCCTCATCGTCATCGACGTCCAGAACGGCTTCTGCCCGGGCGGCAACCTGGCCGTCCCCGGCGGCGACCAGATCGTGCCGGGCATCAACGCCCTGATGGCCGACCACGCCCATGTCATCCTGACCCAGGACTGGCACCCGGCGGGGCATTCCAGCTTCGCCTCGTCCCATCCCGGCAAGGCCCCCTACGACATGGTCGACATGCCCTACGGCCCCCAGGTCCTGTGGCCCGACCATTGCGTCCAAGGCACCGCCGACGCGGCCTTCCATTCGGATCTCGCCACCGACCGGGCCCGCGCCATCCTCCGCAAGGGCATGAACCCAGCCATCGACAGCTATTCCGCCTTCTTCGAGAACGACCACACGACGCCCACGGGCCTGCATGGCCTGCTGCGGACCCTGGACGTCACTGTGCTGACCATGGTCGGCCTCGCCACCGATTTCTGCGTCAACTACTCGGCCCTGGACGCCGCGCGCCTGGGCTACGCGGTCACCGTGCGCGAGGACCTGACCCGCGCCATCGACCTGAATGGCTCGCTCCAGGCCGCGCGCGACGGCATGGTCACGGCGGGAATCACCCTGGCCTGACCGTCCTCCCGGGCCGCGCAGAGCCCAAATACCGCATCAAAATCGCCGGAATCGCTCGATTAACCACTTTTTCCTAGGCAATCGCCCTTCGCCCCGCGCAGGCTTGGCCCGGGACGAAGAGGGAGGCCCCAATGACAAGCATCAAACCACCCCTGACGGATCTGCCGATCCGGACCAAGGACGGGGGATTCTACAACGGCTTCGCCACGCGCGTCGCTGTCCCCGCCAAGATCATCATCAGCGCGCTGGTCGTCTGGGCCATCTTCTGGCCGGTCCAGTCCGGCGTGGTCCTCAACGGGATCAACGGCGCCATCCTCGACGGCTTCGCCGCCTGGTACATCTGGGCCGTGGCGTTCTTCATCATCGTCTGCCTGGGCCTCGCCATCTGGCCCACGGCCGGGCGCATGAATCTCGGCCTCGACGGCGAGGAGCCGGAATTCACCAACTTCTCCTGGTTCTCGATGATGTTCGGCGCGGGCATCGGGGTCGGCATGCTGACCTGGGCCGTGGCCGAACCGGTGGCGCATTTCCAGAACAATCCCGAGGTCATCCAGGGCCTCACCACCGCCGGCGCCGCCGACAATGTCATGACGGCGTATAAGTGGTCTTTCCTCCATTGGGGCCTCAGCGCCTGGGCCTGCTATGCGGTCGCGGGGCTTGGCCTGGCCTTCTTCACCTATCGCCGGGGCCTGCCGCTGACGATCCGGTCGTCGCTGACCCCGCTCTTCGGGAAGAAGCTGTCGGGCGCTTTCGGCGACTTCATCGACATCGTAGCCGTGGTCGCGACCATCCTGGGCGTGGCCCAGACCCTGGGCTTCGGGGTCGAACAATTCGCCGCCGGCCTGACCCGGATCGGCATCGGCGGCCTAACCCATGGCGCCGATGCGGTGGATGCCGCGGGCGCCAGTATCGCGGGCACCGTCACGACCTTCGGCATCATCGTCGCGATCCTGGTCATCATGGGCGCCTCGACCCTGTCGGCCCTGTCCGGCGTCGGCAAGGGCATCAAGTGGCTGTCCAACATCAACATGGTCCTGTCGATCGTCCTGCTGGGGTTCTTCATCATCTTCGGCGCCACCTGGTTCGGCCTGAACGCGATGATCTTCGGCCTGTGGGACTACGTGATCTCGCTGCCCTATCTCAGCTTCAACGTCTTCCGCTCCGACGGGGTCGAAGGGTCCGAGGCCTTCCTGCTGGCCCAATGGCAGGGCTGGTGGCCGGTCTTCTACTGGGCCTGGTGGATCGCCTTCGCGCCCTTCGTGGGCCTGTTCCTGGCACGCATCTCGCGCGGCCGGACGATCCGCGAATTCGTGCTGGGCGCGATGATCGTGCCTGCGCTGATGTGCTTCGTCTGGTTCGCCTGGGCGGGCGGGACGGCCATCGACCTGGAACTGAACGGCGAGGCCAACGGCGTGATCTTCGACGCGGGCAATGGCGACAAGATCTTCGCCATGACCGAATTCATGCTGGCGCCCATCGCCCAGGCCCTGGCCTGGTGCATGGCGCTCCTGATCGTGGTGCTGCTGATGACATTCCTCGTGACGTCGGCGGATTCGGCCGTGCTGATCGTCAACACGATCAACGCCGCCGGCGACGAAGGCCCCAAGGCCCGGCCGCACATCCTGTTCTGGGGCGGCGCCCTGGGCCTGGTGGTCGCCGGCCTGCTGATCTCGGGCGGGACGTCGGCGATCCAGACGGCCATGGTGATCGGGGCGCTACCCTTCTCGATTGTCATGGTCCTGATGTGCATCGCGCTGATCAAGGCGATCTGGAACGACGGGCGACGTGCGAAAGTGGGTGTCCCCACCACCCACGACGAGATCGCGGCCACCCCGGCCGAGTAACGCCGACGATCCGACCCCATGGCCGCCGCGCGCGGCCGCGCGGCGGGGCCTCCTCGGGGGCCCCGTTTTCCGTCGGAAGGATCGGCGCGTCAGCGGGTCAGGCCGACCATCTGTTCGCCGGGCAACAGGTCGACCGAGCGCAGCATGCCCTCCACCGCGCCGCCATAGAACGGCAGGCCCAGGATCAACACCACAAGCCCCCCCTTTAGAACCGGATGCAGACGCCGGTCCGGCCGCTCCGTCTTGCGCGCCGCGCTGGGCATCTCGGGACGCTCGAACTCCTGCGCTTGGGGCTGCGCCGGCGGTCGCGGCGCGGCCTCGCCATCCGTCGCCGCGGCCCGCTCCAGGTCCTGAATGGTGTCCTCCAGGACCTCGATCAGGCCGGCCTCTCCCTCGCCGCTCTGCTTGCGCGCGGCGACGATCTGCATCCGGCATTCCTGCGCCATGAAGAGCCGCATGTCGAACCCGCCCGGGAACCGGGTCGCCACATGGCCCAGCGCCTTCATCTCCTCCAGCAGCTTGCCGGCCTTCTTCATCCGGTGGGAATCCTCGGCCACGTCGAACCCCGTCGGATCGCCCCGCTGCCCCGACGCCTGAACCCCGAACCCGGCTCTCTCGAAGGCCGCCCGCACCTCCTCCGGCAGGGCCGCCACCGCCGCCACCATGCGCGGGTCGCGGAACAGCGCGACCGTGTTCCCCTCCGCCTCCTGCCGGATCCCCGCCAGCTTCAGGACCTCGGCCTGGCCCGGATCGGCGAACATCTCGCGCGGGAACAGGTAATGGATGTCGATATGGTAGCTCATCTCGGCCATGGGCGGTCTCCTCTCCGCCCCACCCATCGCCCCCCAGTGCGGCCCTATCCCGCCGGGATCGCGGCGCCCTTCGGGCGCTGGACACCTCCCATCCCCCATGCCTTAACCGACATCCAGGGGGATCCCGTATGATCGACATCGCCACCCGCGTCTGGAACCACAAGTGGAAGATCGACCCGATCGTCCGCTCCCTCATCGACACCGATTTCTACAAGCTCCTGATGTGCCAGTCCGTCTTCCGCAACAAGCCGGACACGAATGTCACCTTCTCCCTCATCAACCGCTCCACCCACATTCCGCTCGCCCAGCTCATCGACGAAGGCGAGTTGCGCGAACAACTCGACCACATCCGCACCCTCTCCCTCGCCCGGGGCGAAAGCACC
>JBCCCB010000188.1:0-8078 GCA_039033775.1 Pseudomonadota bacterium
CGAGGCGCGGGGGGATGGGGCCGGCCTTGGTGAAGGCCAGACCGGCCATGTCGTAGACTTGCAGGGCTTCGGTCAGGGTGGCGGCGTAGAGGCGGCGCCAGGACCCGTCGGACAGCATGGCGTGCAGGAACAGGCCGGACAGGGCGTTGATCGGGTTGATGAGGTTCAGGAGGAGCTTGCCGTGTTGCAGGGCCTCCATGTCGGCGCGGCGTTCCACCTGGGGAAGGGTGGCGGTGGCTTCGTGGTCTTCGACCGCGACGGACCCGGTGGAGGACAAGTGCAGATGGGCGGGCCCGTGCCAGACGGCGTTGAAAGGGATCATGCCCCGCAGGATCGGGTTCGGCAGCGCCGCCGCCAGATCCCGGACCGGCGAGAGGCCGTTCAACAGCGACAGGATGGGCGTGTGGGGCCGCGCATGGGCCGTGATCGTCTGGATGACCGAGGGCAGGGCGGTGGATTTGGTCGCCACGGCGATCAGGTCGGCCGAAGCCAGCGCCTCGGGGCCCGCGGTTCGGATCGCGTCGGGGCCAAAGGTCCGGTCGGTGCGCGCATCGGTCAGGCGCAGGCCGCCGGCGGCGATGGGGGTCAGCACCCGGTCGCGGCCGATCAGGGTGGCGCCCCAGGGCACGCCGACCGCCAGGCCGATGGCGCCCGCGCCCAGCAGGGCGAGGGTCACAGGACGCCGATCTCCGCCAGGGCGACGGACAGGGCGGGCGGCAGCGGCGCGTCGGACCGGCGCGCCGGATCCATGTCGGCGGGCGCGTCCTGGGGCGTCAGGTAACGCCAGCCTTGGAAGGGGCGCTTCGGCACCGGCACGACCGGGATCAGCCCGGGTTTCAGCACGATGCCGCAGCGCAGGACGCCGTCCTGGCCTTGCACCTCGTCCAGGCGCAGGATCGGCTGGCGACAGAGGATCGCGCCCTTCACGACCCAATAGATCGAGCCGCCGTCCAGCAACTCCGCCGCGCGCTTGGGCCACATGCGGGTGACGTGGCGGGGCAAGCCATCGGGCCCCTTGGCGCGGGCCGAGGCTTGCCAGGCGGCCATGCTCTCGACGGTTTCGGAGCCGACGCTGAGCTTCAGAAGGTTCATGGGCATGTCGTGACTCCCCGCCAGAGTGAAGGTATATCTAGACGCCCACGCCCGGTGCGCAACCATCCCTTGAGGTCATCCGCCCATGTCCGCCTTCGCCGCCCCCATCGCCGAACAGATCTGGGACATGAAATACCGGCTGAAGGATGCCGCCGGCCTGCCGATGGACGGGACCGTCGAGGCGACCTGGGACCGGATCGCCAAGGCCCTGGCCGCGCCCGAATCCGATCCGGCCGCCTGGGAGGGGCGGTTCCGGGAAGCGCTGGACGGGTTCCGGTTCCTGCCCGCCGGGCGGATCGTCGCGGGGGCGGGGACGGATCGGTCGGTCACCCTGTTCAACTGCTTCGTGATGGGCACCATCGAGGACAGCATGTCCGGCATCTTTTCGGCCCTGCGGGAGGCGGCGCTGACGCTGCAGCAGGGCGGGGGGATCGGCTACGATTTCTCGACCATCCGGCCCAAGGGCGCGGATGTGCAGGGGGTGGCGGCGGATGCGTCGGGGCCATTGTCGTTCATGGATGTCTGGGATGCCATGTGCCGGACCATCATGTCGGCCGGGTCGCGGCGCGGGGCGATGATGGCGACGTTGCGCTGCGATCATCCGGACGTGCTGGATTTCGTGGCGGCGAAGGCGGACCCGGCGCGTCTGCGGATGTTCAACCTGTCGGTCCTGGTGACCGATCCGTTCATGGAGGCCGTCGCGTCGGACGGCGACTGGGACCTGATCTTCCAAGGCCGGATATTTCGGACATTGAAAGCCAGGGATTTGTGGAATGCGATCATGCAGGCGACATATGAGTATGCGGAGCCGGGGGTGATCTTCATCGACCGGATCAACGCGACCAACAACCTAGCCTATGCCGAGACCATCGCGGCCACCAATCCCTGCGGCGAGCAGCCGCTGCCGCCCTATGGGGCCTGCCTGCTAGGGTCGGTGAACCTGGCGCGGCTGGTGCGGGAGCCGTTCACCGACGCCGCGCGGATCGACGAGGGGGAATTGGCGGAGCTGACGGCGACCGCCATCCGCATGATGGACAATGTCGTGGATGCCTCGCGCTTCCCGCTGCCCGCCCAGGCCCAGGAGGCCCGGGCCAAGCGCCGGATCGGGCTGGGGGTGACCGGGTTGGCCGACGCCTTGGCCATGTGCGGGCTGCGCTACGGGTCGGATCAGGCGGTGCGGGCGACCGAGGGTTGGTTGCGGCGCATCGCCAATGCGGCCTATGGGACCTCGGCCGGGCTGGCCGCCGAGAAGGGGGCCTTTCCGCTGTTCGACCGGGCGGCGATCCTGGCGGCGCCCATGGTCCAGCGGCTGGATCCGGAGGTGCGCGCGGCCATCGGCGAACATGGGCTGCGCAACGCCCTGCTGACCTCCATCGCGCCCACCGGCACGATCAGTCTGCTGGCCGGGAACGTGTCGTCGGGGATCGAGCCGATCTTCGCCCATAGCTATCGCCGCAAGGTGCTCCAGCCCGACGGCACCAAGACCGAAGAGGTGGTGGAGGATTACGCCGTCGCGGTCTGGCGGGACCTGCACGGGGATTCGCCGCTGCCGGATCACATGGTCTCGGTCGCCGATCTGACGCCGTCGGATCATGTGGCCATGCAGGCCGCGGCGCAGGATTGGGTGGATTCCAGCATCTCCAAGACGATCAACGTGCCCGCCGACATCCCCTTCGAGGCGTTCAAGGACGTCTACCTGGAGGCCTGGCGAACCGGCTGCAAGGGCTGCACGACCTACCGCCCGAACGAGGTGACCGGCAGCGTGTTGTCGGCCGAGCCCGCGCCCGAGACGCCCAAGGTCGTCCAGATGTTCGACCCGCTGGACCGGCCCGGCGCGCTGACCGGCGAGACCTACAAGCTGAAATGGCCGCAATCGGAACACGCGCTCTATATCACGATCAACGATATCGAGATCGACGGGCGGCGGCGGCCCTTCGAGATCTTCGTCAATTCCAAGAACATGGAGCATTTCGCCTGGACCGTGGCGCTGACCCGCATGATCTCGGCGGTGTTCCGGCGGGGCGGGGATGTCAGCTTCGTGGTCGAGGAGTTGAAGGCCGTCTTCGACCCGCGCGGCGGGGCCTGGGTGCAGGGGAAGTACATCCCCTCGATCCTGGCGGCCATCGGCGGGGTGATCGAACGGCACATGGTCGCCACCGGCTTTTTGTCGGGCGAGGGGCTGGGGCTGAAGCTGGACCCGGTGCCCGGCGCCACGGCCCCCGGCCCGGCCTGTCCCAATTGCGGCAGCTTCGAGCTGCATATGGCCGAGGGCTGCGCGACCTGCGGGTCCTGCGGGTTCTCCAAATGCGGATGATGGACGCGGGCGGGCCAGGCCTGGTCGAGCGGTTCGCCAAGTCCTTCACCCGCCAGGAACCGATCCCCGAAGACGCCATCGCGGCGGCGGTCGAGGTCATGCGGTCCGGCGCCCTGCACCGCTACGGCGCCGAACATTCCCAGGTCGCCGCGCTGGAACGGGACTTCGCCGCTCAGACCGGCGCGCGTCACGCCTTGGCCGTGGCCTCGGGCGGTTATGCCATGGGCTGCGCCCTGCGCGCGCTGGGCATCGGCCCGGGCGATCCGGTCCTGACCAACGGCTGGACCCTGGCCCCCGTGCCGGGCGCCATCGCCGCCGTCGGCGCGCGGCCCGTCCTGGTCGAAATCGCCGAGGACCTGACCATCGACCTGGCCGACCTGGAGGCCAAGGCCCCCCGGGCCCGCGTGCTGATGCTGTCCCACATGCGCGGCCACCTGGCCGACATGGCGCGCCTGATGGCGATCTGCGACCGCCACGGCGTCACCGTGATCGAGGATTGCGCCCACACCATGGGCGCGGCGTGGGACGGCGTGCCCTCGGGCCGCTGGGGCGCCATCGGCTGCTATTCGACCCAGACCTACAAGCACGTCAATTCCGGCGAGGGCGGGCTGATCGTCACCGACGACGCGGACCTGGCCGCCAAGATGATCCTGCTGTCGGGCAGCTACATGCTCTATGCCCGCAACGGCACCGCCCCGTCCGAGGAGGTGTTCGCCCGCCACACGGCCGCGATGCCCAACGTCTCGGGCCGCATGGACGAACTCCGCGCCGCGATCCTGCGCCCGCAACTGGCCGACCTGCCGCGCCAGGCCGCGCGCTGGAACACCCTCTACCGCGCGCTCGAAGCCGCCCTTCGCCCCGCCCCCGGCCTGACCGTCATCGAGCGCCCGGCGGCCGAGCGTTTCGTCGGCTCCTCCCTCCAGATCCTGGCCGACGACCCTGGCGCCGTCCCCGCCTTCCTGTCCGCCTGCGCCGCCCGCGGGGTCGAATGGAAATGGTTCGGCCATGCCGACGCCCAGGGCTTCACCTCGGCCCATCACCATTGGGGCTATGTGGAGGCGCAATCCCTGCCGCGGACCGACGGGCTGTTGTCGCGTCTGCTGGATATCCGGTTGCCGCTGACATTCGACGAGGCGGATTGCAGCGTGATCGGCCGGATCGTGGGGGAGGAAGCTGGGCGGTGGCTTAGGGGTGAGGGGTGAGGGTGACGATGGGTCGGCTTGCGGATTGCGGTGCTGCTTGCGTCTTGGAAATAGATGGCCGGACCCGCTTTGTCGAGTTTACGAGAGGGGCCGCTTAGCGGGACGAAGCGGTCCTTCGGACTACGGCTTTCAACGTTCGCTGTCGTAGCGCCGACTGACGCCATGATAGTGGCAACTTTCAAGCAACCATCGTATTTCATACCCATGAATTACGAAGTTGTATTTCAGCGCCGAAGGAACCGAATCGATGGACACATCTGGTCGCATAGCTGCCGTGCTTGGCCCAACGTTGATGGTGGTGACGACATCGGAATTTCTAAATTTAGGGATCTGGGCCGATGTTCATCCCACGGTCGTTTATCTGAATGGGTTGCTCTTCCTAATGGGTGGTCTAATCATTGTGACGACCCATAATATTTGGCGTCCGAATTTCAGCGTTCTCGTCACCTTGTCCGGATGGCTTCTCGTTGCAGCCGGAACCTTCCGAATGTTTTTTCCGACAGTGCAGCAATTAGCGGCCGGCTTCGGTACATACGTTGTGATCGCAACGCTTTTCTTGCTTGGCGTGGCACTTACGGCCTACGCCTTCCTTAAACGATCACAGTAAGAGACGACCCGCGTAACAGGCGTTGGCCCACAGAACAGTGTCCGATACTTTGCGGTTCTTTCGGTCGTTAACTGCGCGTGCCACTGCCGGGCGCCGCAAGGAGGCCGGCACTTCGGAGGAAGCGACCGTTGCGACCAAAGAGCCAAAATCCCAAGGGTGACCGTTACATCCGAACACGTCCACGATCTGTTGTCATTCGCAATCCCGCCGACATGCCGCGAAGATTCGATCCCAGTCTTCGAAATTCAGGTGCCCAGCCCTCTCAACCCAGTGGAAGTCGACACCGGGTATAGTTTCGGCGATATAATGTCCCATTTCGTTGGTAACGAAGATGTCTTCATCACCAAGCCAGATATGGACAGGTACGCGTACGGACGCGATATCAAATCCCCAATCCGAATAGGCAATAAATGCCTCGTGTGCTGCGCCCCTGCTTCCTTGCCTGAACGCCTCCTGCTGCATATCCCGAAACCGCTGCGCAACCGTTTCGCGTCCAAGTATGATCTTATCGGCATCTGAAACGGAGTTCTTCAAAACTCTGAGAAACAAGTTTGGCGCGAAGCGTGCAGCCCAACCCATCGGTGCAAACCCAATCCGCATAATCCAGGGCATGCGCTGAGCAAGTCCTGCAAAGACTTGGTCCAACCGATTCAGCCCGGCCCTTATGCTCGATGAAGCGACCGGCCCCCAAGGACCTAGCGCGCCGATGAACTTCAGACGGGCAGGATCTATGAACACACCGCATGCGAAAAGATGGGGACCGGCACCGGAATGGCCCGCGACGCCGAACCGGTCGATATCAAGGTGCTCGGCCAAGGCAAGGATGTCGTCAGGCCAATCCTCAAATCTGCGGTTCTTCTGAAAACAGGAGCGGCCGAAGCCGGGCCTGTCCGTCGCGATCAATCGAAATCCAGCCCCTCGCGCGGCCTGATCGGCAAACCCTGCCTCGATGCGGCAACTCGGCGTCCCGTGGAAATAGAAAACCGGAAACCCGTCAGGCGCGCCATACTCCGAGAATGCAAGTCGGCGGCCACTTTTCAAAGCAAGAAGATCGCAATCTGCTGTTGTCGATGCGACCATACGCCATTTTACGCTTTGCTGGGTTTTGAAGCAGGCTAGCAGATAGTCGCTGCGGTTGAACAGATGTCGCAGTTGGGCTCAAACCGAACGTCCCGAGCACACACTCCCCGATGCCAACCCAGGTCCCACCCCCAGGCAGACGTGCTAAACCCCGAGCCATGCCGCCCCTCTACCTGAACGCCTGCAGCCACGGCCTGCCGAGTTCGGCGACGCTCCAGCGCATGGCAGACCACCTGGCGCGGGAGATCGCCGTCGGCCCCATCCAGGCCCGAACCGAAGCCCGGGACGAGATCGCCAAGGCCCGCGCCGACGTGGCGCGGGTCCTGAACGCAAAGGCGGGGACGGGGATCGGGACCGGCACCGCCCAGCTCTGGTCCCGCATCGTCGGCCAAACACTACGACCCAAGGGCCGGGTGCTGATCTCGGCCTATGAATGGGGCGATCACGTGCGGTTTCTCCGGGCCGCCGCGACCCGCATCGGTTGCGGCCTCGACGTCGTCCCCGCCGGCGAGGCCGCCGACCCCGCCGCCTGGGCCGCGCGCCTCGACGGGGACGTGGTCGCGATCTGCGTGCCGCAGATCACCAGCATCGAAGGGCGGGCCTTCCCGGTCGGCGCGCTCGCCGCCTTGCCCCGGCCCGACGACGCTTTGTTGGTCGTGGACGCGGCCCAGGGGGTCGGCCGGGTGGCGGGGACGGGGCTGGCGGGCGCGGATGCGGTCGTCGCCACCACGCGCAAATGGCTGCGCGCACCGCGGCAGACGGCGATCTTCGCGCTGTCGGCGCGGGCCGAGCGGGGGCTGGGGCTGAGTGTCGCGGATCTGGAAGGCACCGACGGCAACGCCGCGCTCCGCCTGGGCCAAGGGGTCGCTCTGGCCGAGGCGCTCGCCCTGGGGCTGGACGCGATCCAGGCCGGGATCGGGGTGCTGGACCGCCGCCTGCGGGATGGGCTGCGGCACCTGGACGTGCTGCCCGCGCACACGGTCGGGACGGTGACGCTGCGCGTGCCCCGGGATCGTCGCGATCGGGTCGACGGGCGGCTGCGCAAGGCCGGGATCGTGGCGAAATGGTCCGATCCGGCGCGCGAGGAACCGCTGTCGCCCGGTTTCGGCACCGATGGCGTGCTGCGCCTCTCGCCCCATCTCTATAACGGCCCGGAGGAGATCGACGCCGTCCTGGCGGCGCTCGGCTGAGCCCGGGTGACCGCCCGCCGCCAATGGGTCATAACGGTCCGGCGAGGGAATGGACGCGCCCGGCCGCACCGGCTAGGAACTGAACGAGCGTTCAATTCGCAAGGGAGGAGGCCCCGATGTTCACCGCCAGCATGCGCTTCGACCTGGGCGAGGACGTGGACGCCCTGCGCGACATGGTCCATCGCTGGGCCCAGGACCGGGTCAAGCCGCTCGCCGCCGAGATCGACGCCACCAACGATTTCCCCCACGCGCTGTGGCGGGAAATGGGCGAACTCGGCCTTTTGGGTATCACCGTCCCCGAAGCCGATGGCGGCGCCGGCCTGGGCTATCTGGCCCACACCATCGCCATCGAGGAAATCGCCCGCGCCTCCGCCTCGGTCTCGCTCAGCTACGGCGCCCATTCCAACCTCTGCGTCAACCAGATCGCCCTGAACGGCACGCCCGAGCAGAAGGCCAAGTACCTCCCCAAGCTCATCTCCGGCGAACATGTGGGCTCGCTGGCCAGGTCCGAGGCGGGCTCCGGCTCCGACGTGGTCTCCATGAAGCTGCGCGCCGACAAGCGAAACGACCGCTACATCCTGAACGGCACCAAG
>JBCCCB010000189.1:0-8074 GCA_039033775.1 Pseudomonadota bacterium
AGCGCCTCTTGCACGAACAGTCTCACGCCGGGCCGATTGTCCGTGCCTCGGTCATCTTCGTCCCGGACGCCGGGGCGATGCGCCCCGGCCGGTGCGCTCGCCCACCCGCCGTCCGGCTCCCCCATGCGGTTTCAACGGGAGGGCGATCGAACCTTCGCGAGGTAGCTGTCCACCAGAGCGGTTTCTTCCGATGTAAGCGGCTGGGCCCGCGCATAGACCGGCGCGGCCCGGTCGTCGCGGATCGGGGCATCCCAGCCGGACGTGGTCGCAAAGAGACGGGCGACGCCATCCGTCCCGAATTCCCGCAGGTAGCCTTGGACGACCGTATCCAAGTAACTGCGCAGGATCGGATGTGTTTCGGTCGCGGGCCCATGCAGGCCATCGGGAATATGATAGATGGACGGTCCCTCCGGCAGTGACGCGCGCAGATAGGCGGCTTCGCGGTGATCCAAGGCGGTCCAATCAGCGTCGGGCACCGACGCGATCAGGCCGTCGATCGTGGCCGCGTCATCCCGGACGGCCGTCAGAAACGCGACGGGCCGCAGGGCCGTGTGCCGCCAGGCGCGGCGCCAGCCCTTGATGGTGAACGTCTCGGCCCCTGGGTATTCATGGGTTCGGCGGTTCACCAAGCTGCCATAGCCGAAGAAGCGGGGCGTCATCGGCAGCATTTCCGCAAACTCTCGGACCCGTCGCAGCAATCGTCGATCAGCCAGCTCAGCAATGCGCCCAGGGTCTCGAACCGGACCGCGTAGATGATGGCGCGGGCCTCGCGGCGGGACCGGATCAACTGCGCTTCGACGAGTTTCGCCAGATGGAAAGACGTCCGCGATGGCGTTGCCGCCAGATCGGTCGCGATGCGCCCGGCAGACAAACCTTCGGGTCCGGCTCGGACCAACAAGTGCAGGATCGCCAGCCGTGACGGGTCGGACAGGGCCGCGAAGCGTGGGGCGGCTTGCTCGATGTTCATATTTCAACTATCATTGAAATGATTTGAAAGGAGGCCATGCCATGTCCCTGACCCTTGATGCTCTGCTGGCCAGGCTCGACAGTCTCGATCCGGCCTTACCCGCCAGTTTCGTCGGACCACAGGGGAAGACGCAAGGCGCTTGGCACGTCACCCGGCTGACCATGGGGCGGTTGAGCCATATCGACTGCGACGAAGGCCTCAGTACCGGCGGAGAAATCGTCATCGAGCTTCTGGACGGGCCCCTCGGATCGCCCATGAACGTCCGTCATCTCGCGAGAATCCTGGCGAAGGGCCGGACTGCGCTGGCAGGGTCGGGGCCGATACCCGTCCAGGTCATGCATCGGTCCATGCGCCACACCGTCGAGGACATCGTCGATGGACGCATCGTCCTTGATCCCGTTCACGCATCCTGCCGCCCGGCCGAACGGACCAGTTGCTGCGCATGATCGCCCTTGCGTCGGCACATCGAAGTTTCCTATAGGAAACGGGCAAGGCATGGGAGACTCCGCGACCCTCCGACAGGGCCAGGCGGGGCCGAAGGAGCAACCGCCCCGGTAAACTCTCAGGCACAAGGACCTGTCTTGCGCGAACACTCTGGAGAGACCCCGGCAGGGGCGCCGAAGGGATAGCGATCTCAGGCGAAGGGACAGAGGGGGCGTCGACACCGCGACGGGCGGAGGGATGCCGTTGGACGACCTGAAAGACCTGCCGCTGGCGGCATTGCACCGAGACCTGGGCGGCAAGATGGTGCCCTTCGCCGGCTATGCCATGCCGGTGCAATATGGCGCCGGCGTCATGGCCGAACATCTCCACACGCGATCGAAGGCTGGCTTGTTCGACGTGTCCCATATGGGGCAGATCATCGTGCGGGCACCTGCCGAGGCCCTGGAGCGCCTGGTGCCGGTGAATGTGATCGGACTGGCCGAGGGGCGGCAACGCTATGCATTTCTGACGACGCGCCAGGGCGGCGTGGCCGATGACCTGATGGTGGCCAACAGGGGCGATCACCTTTTTCTGGTCGTCAATGGTGCGATGAAACAAGCCGATTTGGCGCTGTTGCGGGCCGGGCTGCCCGATTGGGATGTGACGATGCTGACCGACCGCGCGCTGTTGGCGCTCCAGGGGCCGGCGGCGGCGGAGGTGCTCGGCGCCATCGTGCCGGGCGTGATTGCCATGCGGTTCATGGATGTGGCCACGTTCGCGTGGAATGCCGCCGCCCTCTGGATCAGCCGATCGGGATATACCGGCGAAGACGGGTTCGAGATCAGCGTTCCGGTCGCGTCCGTCGAGCCATTCGCCCGCGCCTTGCTCGAATTCGACAACGTCCTGCCCATCGGGCTTGGGGCGCGCGATTCGCTGCGGCTGGAAGCCGGCATGCCGCTTTACGGCCAGGACCTGACGCCCGACATTTCGCCCGTCGAAGCCGGACTGGCCTGGGCCATTCAGAAGGTCAGGCGTGCAAGCGGCGACCGGGCGGGCGGGTTCCCCGGGGCCGATCGGATCCTGGGCGAATTGGATGCGGGCCCGACGCGGATCCGCGTCGGTCTGCGGCCCGAGGGGCGCGCGCCTATGCGGGCGGGTGTGGAGCTATACGGCGCCGAAGATGCTGCCGATCCGGTCGGGATGGTGACCTCCGGCGGCTTTGGCCCGTCGGTCGGGGCGCCCGTCGCCATGGGCTATGTCCCAGCCGACACCTCGACCGGCACCGTGCTTTATGGTGACGTACGCGGAAGGCGGCTGCCGGTGGCCGTGGCCGACCTGCCCTTCCATCAACCGCGCTATGTGCGCTGACCCACGAGACCCAAGATGAAGTACACCGAAGAACACGAATGGCTGGACGCCAAGGACGAGGTCATCACCGTCGGGATCACCGAACATGCCGCGACTCAGCTGGGCGACGTGGTCTTCATCGAACTGCCCGAAGTGGGCCGCGAGGTGACCAAGGGCGAGGAGATCGTGGTGATCGAATCGGTCAAGGCCGCCTCCGACATCTCAGCGCCCCTGGACGGCGAGATCACCGAGGTGAACGAGGCTCTGGCCGAGACACCGGGCCTGGTGAACGAGGATGCCGAGGCCGCCTGGTTTTTCCGCATGACGACCACCACCCCCGAAGAAATGGACGGGATGATGGACGAGGATGGCTACAAGGAATTCATAGGCGAGTGAGTCATGGCTGCTAATCTTCGTCCGGGGCGAAACATCGCCATCAAGGTGCCGCTCCATCGTTGGGATGAGACGGTTGCGTTCTACCGTGATCGCGTCGGCCTGGAGGTGCTTCGCGAGGCTGACGCCAGCATAGGGTTCCGCTTTGGTCCGATGACGCTTTGGATCGATCGTGTGGGCCATCAAAGCCAGGGGGATGTCTGGCTCGAGCTGTTCGCCGACGACCCCGATTCTGCCATGGATAGCTTGGGATCACCCTGCCGGGACGAGCTGGAACCGCTTGATGGGGTGATCGGCCATTGGACCTCCGATCCGGCGGGCACCGTCGTGCTGGTCCGTCGGCCAAGCCCGCGCGATGGGCCGGGTACATGACCCACATGCGCCGTTTCCGTCAGATATCCGATAGGATGCTTCTCGCCCCATCTCACCGCGAAGAGGGCCAATCGGCCCGATGAGCTAAATCTGTCCCCCCGACCGAGGACCGTTCGAGTGACCCAATTGACCGACTACGATACCTACGACTTCGCCAACCGTCGCCATATCGGCCCCTCTCCGCAGGAAATGGCGGAAATGCTGGCTGTGGTCGGCGCACCGTCGCTGGACGCGCTGATCGACGAGACGGTCCCGAAATCCATCCGCCAGGCCGACCCGCTCCCCTGGCCGCAGATGACCGAACACGCGATCCTGGCGAAGATGCGGATCTTGGCCGACAAGAACCGGGTCACCACCTCCATGATCGGTCAAGGCTACCACGACACGGTCACACCCCCGGCCATCCAACGCAACATACTCGAAAATCCGGCCTGGTACACGGCCTATACGCCCTACCAGCCCGAGATCGCCCAGGGCCGCCTGGAAGCGCTGCTGAACTTCCAGACCATGATTTCCGACCTGACGGGCCTTCCGGTCGCCAACGCCTCTCTGCTGGATGAGGCCACCGCCTGCGCCGAGGCCATGGTCATGGCCCAGCGCGTCGCCAAATCGAAGGCCGCGGCGTTCTTCGTGGATGAAAACTGCCATCCACAGAATATTGCAGTCATGCGGACCAGGGCGACTCCCTTGGGCATCGAACTGATCGTCGGCGCCCCCGATGACCTGGTCCCCGAACAGGTCTTCGGCGCCATCTTCCAGTATCCGGGCACCCATGGTCACCTGCGCGATCTGACGCCCCAAATGGACGCGCTCCATGGCGCCAAAGCGCTGGGCATCGTGGCCTGCGACCTCCTCGCCCTGTGCCTGCTGAAAGAACCCGGCGCCATGGGCGCCGATATTGCCGTCGGCTCGGCTCAGCGATTCGGTGTGCCGCTGGGCTATGGCGGTCCCCATGCCGCTTTCTTCGCCTGCGCCGATGCCTACAAGCGCTCGATGCCCGGCCGGCTGGTTGGTGTCTCGGTGGATAGCCACGGCAACAAGGCATACCGCCTGTCCTTGCAGACCCGCGAGCAGCATATCCGCCGCGAGAAGGCGACATCCAATGTTTGCACCGCCCAGGCTCTTCTTGCCGTCATGGCCAGTTTCTATGCCGTGTTCCACGGCCCCAAGGGCCTGCACCACATCGCCACATCGGTCCACGCCCATGCCGTGGCGCTGCGGGATGCCCTCGTCGCGTCCGGCTTCGCCGTCGCTTCTCGGGACATCTTCGACACGCTGACCGTGGACGTGGGCGCCATGCAGGGCGTCATCTGGCGCGCCGCCCGGGCCGAGGGGATCACGCTCCGCAAAGTCGGCCCCGACCGCATCGGCATCGCCTGCGATGAACTGACCGATGCCGAAACCCTCACCCGCCTCCTGCGTGCCTTCGGGATCGAGGCTCAGATCGGCGCCCTCAGAGCCGAGATCCCCGGGGCCCTGAAACGCAAGACCGACTACCTCACCCACCCGATCTTCCACATGAACCGGGCCGAGGCCGAGATGATGCGCTACATGCGCCGTCTCGCGGACCGGGACCTGGCGCTGGACCGCGCCATGATCCCGCTCGGCTCCTGCACCATGAAGCTGAACGCCGCGGTCGAGATGATGCCCATCACCTTCCCCGAATTCGGCCGCCTGCATCCCTTTGCGCCTGCCGAGGATGCGGAAGGATACCGCGAGATGATCGACGAGCTGACTCAACGTCTCTGCGTCATCACCGGCTACGATGCCATGTCGATGCAGCCCAATTCCGGTGCACAGGGCGAATATGCGGGCCTGCTGACCATCGCCGCCTACCACCGCGCCAATGGCGACACCCGCAACATCTGCCTTATCCCCACCAGCGCTCACGGCACCAATCCGGCCTCCGCCATGATGGCGGGCATGAAAGTCGTCGTCGTCAAGGCCGCCGAAAACGGCGACATCGACCTGGACGACTTCCGCGCCAAGGCCGACGCGGCGGGCGGCGACCTCGCCGCCTGTATGATCACCTACCCCTCCACCCACGGCGTCTTCGAGGACACGGTCCGCGAGGTCTGCCAGATCACCCACGACCGTGGCGGCCAAGTCTACCTGGACGGCGCCAATTTGAACGCCCTGGTTGGCTTGGCGAAACCGGGCGAGATCGGCGCCGATGTCAGCCATCTGAACCTCCACAAGACCTTCTGCATTCCCCATGGCGGCGGCGGTCCCGGCATGGGCCCCATCGGTGTGAAGGCCCATCTTGCACCTCATCTTCCGGGCCATCCCGAGATGGAAACCGACGGCGCCGTGTCGGCCGCACCCTATGGCAGTGCGTCGATCCTTCCGATCTCATACGCTTACGTCATGATGATGGGCGGCGTGGGCCTGACACAGGCGACCAAGGTCGCCATTCTGTCGGCGAACTACATCGCCAAGCGGTTGGAGGGGACGTACCGGGTCCTTTACAAGGGACAGGCCGGGCGGATCGCCCACGAATGCATCTTGGACACCCGGCCCTATGCCGACAGCGCCCATGTGACGGTGGATGACATTGCCAAGCGCTTGATGGACAATGGCTTCCATGCGCCGACCATGTCGTGGCCCGTCTCCGGTACATTGATGATCGAGCCGACAGAATCCGAACCGAAGCCTGAATTGGATCGGTTCATCAATGCCATGTTGTCGATCCGCGAAGAGATCCGGGCCATTGAAGAGGGCCGCATCGACCCGCAAGACAACCCGTTGAAGAACGCTCCGCACACGATGGAGGATCTGGTTCGCGATTGGGATCGACCCTATTCCCGGGAGGATGCGTGCTTCCCGCCCGGGGCATTCCGGGTCGATAAGTATTGGCCGCCGGTCAACCGCGTCGACAACGCGGCAGGCGACCGAAACCTGGTCTGCACCTGCCCGCCTGTCGAAGACTACCTGGAAGCGGCAGAGTAGCACCGGTCCAAGCTTACCCGTCGCGCATCATCTCTTCCCAAGCCGTGAGCATCTCGGGGGTCGGATGGGTGTTCTGCGGTGCGAACGGGTCAAGCAGCAACACGGCAAGCGCGGCGGCTGCAAGCATCATTAAAATCACCAACCCGGCGGCTCTCATGGTCCGCCTGGAGTGGTCCGTCGAAACTGGCATGACGGAGGATATGCCGTTCCCATTTGTCGAAGTCATGGTCATGTCTTTCACCTCCTTAAGTGAGTGACGCTAACATATGTTAGCATTGCTCACTTTCAAGCGGGCCGACTGATCTTTTCTGGGTCCGGATCGGGGCATTTCCTGGAGTCGAAGGGTAGGCCGTCAAGTGTTGTTCGCCGGTGATCTGGAAAACACGGTCCCCGTTCGGAAGTTGCGCCAACTCGTGATATGGTATCGGGATTTTAAGTGATCCAAATACTGCGGAGAGCGGACATGGCACGTAAGTTCACCGAATGGCTTCACGCGAAATACCGAGCCGATTACGTCAGACTGCGTGCCTATGTGACGGATGCCGATCATCGGTGGGACGATGTGGAGGCGTTGACGGATGCGTGGCGTCTGATCGACGAAGACGTCAACTTGGCGCCCGTGGCCCGGGAAGATATGAAGAAGCTCGTGTCGCTTGCCTTTGTGGAGTTCAAGGCCTCTGAGCCCCGCCACCGACACAGCTTCATGGGGCTCAACGCCTTCGGTCTTGGTGTCTTCCTCTTCATGACGTTCATACTGATGATCCTGGGAGTCGCTATTTTCGAGCAGATCATCTTCAGCTGGTACGCGCCGGAATTGGACACACGGGACCAACTGCTTCTGACACGTCTCGCCGATGTCGAGATGGCCCGCGGATTGATCACCTTCGTCTTCACCATCGGCGTCATCGCCTTGGCCTTGATCATCGTGACTGCCAACGTGACGTCAAACGACGGCGATAGCATTCGCTTCGAGCGCTCAAAGGAGATCCTGACGTCGATGATAGCGATCCTGGGGACGATCCTTGGCTTCTACTTCGGGAGGGCGGACAGCTCTCCCGCTGCGATGTCCCAGGAAGCCCCGATCGCGCCGATCCCGCTGAATGGAAGTGCTGACGCAGGGAGCGACGGCATACCCAACCCTGTGGAGAACTGAGGCTCGCCCGCTTGACGCGATCCGGCGCCCCGGCCATATGAGCGACCGTTGGGGTCGTAGCTCAGTTGGTAGAGCGCGTCGTTCGCAATGACGAGGTCAGGGGTTCGATTCCCCTCGGCTCCACCATTCTATCCAATAAACCTTTGTTTACGTTGATAGACTTGAGATCGCCTAAACGCGTACCAACATTTTTGCCAACATATCGTCATCGTAGAGGCAGTTCCCGCTGCAACTTCATAGTCGCCATCGTTTCCCTTCCTATCGCAAGAATTCGTTTGGCGCTCTCCCAGTTGGGAGGGCGTCCTACCAACTGACTTGCGGCTGCGATCATCTGCTCCTTCTAATCACCTGCCCCATCTAGTCGCGTAGGCCTTCGGTCAGCGCTGACCACATCGGCAAGGCGGTGTGGAACGCAAGCCGCCGCAAGCGAGGGAAGAGCAGAATAGGAGGTGCCAATACCCTGTCAGTTG
>JBCCCB010000190.1:0-7901 GCA_039033775.1 Pseudomonadota bacterium
CCGGCACCATGTTCGGGAGTCTTTGCGTATTTCACATCGCTTAGAGGGTAAGTATCACCAAACCACGCGACGGCCTTGTCGCCACGCTTAGTCAGCTTGCCAGGGCTGTCGAGCTCAATACCAATGCCCACGATTGTGGCCAGCGCGATGGGGCCCAGGCCGTCGCCGCCCAACAGGCCGGTAATCGTCTCGGCGGGCACGAAGGCCAGCATCAGGCTTTCCAGCAGGAAGGCGAGGGTAAGCCATTTGAGCAGGAAGAAGGTCGTCTTGCGGGCTTCCGTTCCAAAGGCCGCACGGCGCGCGGGCTCTTGCCAGAAGGTCCAGACGATCGGCTTGATCCGCCGTGCATTCGCCCCGCCGCAGCCGCCATCGCCCACTTCCGGGCGCAACGGGTCGGACAGGGTTCCCGTCGCCGAGAGCGCATGGGTCATGTAGCCGCCGAGCAGCCCCAGTCCGAAGGCCGCCGATGTCTTGGCCAGGGCGAAGGGCAGGCCCAGGACGCCCATGGTCAGCACGAACATCGACGGGTCCATCAGCGGCGATGCCAGCCAGAAGGCCATCACCGCCGAAAGCGGCACACCCATGGCCAGAAGCGCCGCGATCAGGGGGATCACCCCGCAGGAACAGAAAGGCGAGAGGGCCCCGGCCAAGGCCGCCAGGGCCACGGCCACAAGGGGTGCGCCTTGGAAGGCACGGGCGATTTGCCCGTCGGCGCCGCTGGCCTTGGCCCAGGCGGCGATCAGGATGGACAATGCCAGGAAGGGTGACGTGTGCAGCAAGGCGTCCGCGGTGAAGATCAGCGAATTGCGGGCTTGGCCCGGATCGAACAGCACGAGCCCCAGAAGGATCGCGGCGATGACGGCCCAGACCCGGTATTGGCGCAACAGCGCTAGCGGCGTGGGGCGAACGGAGAGGTTCAGGTCGGTCATTCTTAGATCCCTAGAATTATAGTTTTATTGTGCCTCAAAAACTCATGCCACGTCCTGCCTCTGCGCGATCCCGGTGCAGCATTCGGCTGTCAGGAAGTCGATCAGACCGGTCATCCGCTCGAAATCCACCCGGGTGACGACTTCGCGGCCCTGACGTTCCTGCACCAGCAGACCGGCGGTGACCAGGCTGCGCAGATGATGGGCCAGGGTCGAGGCCGGAATGCCCAGATGGCCGCCGATCTGACCCACGGTCGCGCCGGTCTTGCCGGCCTTTACCAAGTACCGGAAAATATGCAGCCGGGCGTCATGTCCGAGAGCGGCGAGGGCTTGGGCGGAGGCAGCGTGGTTCGACATGTTTTCTAAATAACTAGAAATATAGTTTTGTAAAGACCCTTGAGCGATGCCGAGGCGGTTGTGTCCGAAGGCGTTGGGACCGTCGCCCGTCGACGGGTCCTGTCAGCTCCGCGATTTTGCGCGCGTCGTCGCCTCGGCCGTCGATGGGTCCTCGGGCCAGGGATGGCGCGGATATTGCGCCCGCATGTCCTTGCGCACGTCGGCATAGGACCCGGCCCAGAAGCCAGGCAGGTCCTGGGTGATCGCGATGGGTCGCCGGGCGGGGGACAGCAGTTCCATCCGCAGCGGCACCTCCCCGGCCATGGGATGCGTCGTCACGCCGAACACTTCCTGCAACCGCAGGGACACCGTGGGGATCTCTGGCGTCCAGTCGATGGGCACCCGCCGGCCCAGGGGCGTCGTGAAATGGGCGGGCGCGATCCGGTCCAGCCGCTGCCCGTCCTCCCAGCCCAGCCAGGCCTGCAACGCCTCGAACGGGTCCAGGCGTCCCAGCCCGTCCGCGTCGCGCACGCCATCCAGCCAGGGCAGCAGCCAGGCCTCCAACCCATCCAGCAAAGCCGCATCCGACATGTCCCGCAGCCCCGCCACCGCGATCCGGGCGCGCAGGAACCGGGCCCGCCGGGTCCAGTCCAGACAGCCGAGACCCAAGGCCCGCACCCCGTCCAGGACTGCCCGGGCGACCGTCTCCGGCGGGGCCGCCGCCCAGGGCCGGTCGTCCAGCGCGATGGCGCCGAACATTTCCCGCCGCCGGGCCTCGACCCGCCTGTGGCGGTCGGACCAGGCGCAGGTCTCGACCCAGGCGATCGCATCGCCGTGGACGGCTCGCAGATCCGCCTCCGACAGGGCGAGCGCGCGGCGCACCCGTGCCTCGGTCCGGTCCCCGTCCAGGTCGCAGGCCACGATCAGCCGCGCCGCCGCCAGCGCGTCCGCCTTTTCCATCCGCGCGCCCTTTCCGCCCGACAGCAGCCAGCGCGGAGCATCGCCTGGCCGCCGCAGCCCGACGCGATCCGGGTAAGCTAGGGCCAGTTGCTGCGCCTCCGACAGATCCGGCCCGGCCTCGAACCGCCGCAGGCGTTTCGCTTCTGCCCGGGCCTCCTGCGACGGGCGCCGCAATGCGTCCGCCAGGTCGACCGATCCGGGGGCGGCGCGCGTGGCGAGAACGCCCGCCAGGGCGGCCGAGCCGTTTCCCCCGCGTGTCACCATATGCGCCAGACGGGGATGCAGCGGCAGCTTGGCCAAGGCTCGGCCGTGATCGGTGATCCGACCGCCGGCCAACGCACCCAACCCCGCCAGCAACGTCCGCGCCTCGGCCAACGTTCCGTCCGGCGGCGGGTCCAGGAACGGCAGGTCGTCTTCGATCTTCCCGCCGCCGCCCCAGACGGCCAGTTCAAGGGCCAGGCCGGCCAGATCCGCTCGCGCGATCTCGGGGGGCGGATAGACGGCCAGCCCGCCTTCCTCGCCCCGCATCCAATTGGCGAAGGCCACGCCTTCGGCCACCCGTCCCGCGCGCCCGGCCCGCTGGGTGGCTTCGGCGCGCGTCACCCGCTCCGTCACCAGGCGCGACATGCCCGAGGACGGGTCGAACCGCGCGCGCCGGGCCAGGCCGCCATCGACCACGGCGCGCACCCCCTCGATGGTCAACGATGTCTCGGCGATGGCCGTGGCCAGCACGACCTTGCGTCGTGGCCCCGGTGCGATCGCCGCCCGCTGCTCGGTGAAGGGCAATGCGCCGTAGAGCGGCCTGATATCGGCGGCGATCCCGTCCAGCAGCCGGGCGCAGCGCCGGATTTCCCCTTCGCCCGGAAGGAAGGCCATCACGTCGCCATCGACGGCCTCCAGCGCGTCGGCCACCAGGCCGGCAACCTGCGCCTCGACGCGGCTGTCCCGGGGCGGGGGGCGGTCGCGCCAGCGCCGCTCGACCGGGAAGGCCCGGCCGTCCGATGTCACGATGTCGGCGCCCAGCATCTCGGCCACCGGTTCGGCCTCCAGCGTCGCCGACATGACGATGACCACCAAGTCGGGCCGCAGCGCCTGCCGCGCCTCCCAGGTCAGGGCCAAGCCCAGATCGGCGTTCAAGGACCGCTCGTGGAATTCGTCGAAGATCACCGCCCCCACGCCCGGCAATTCCGGATCCGATTGCAGCATCCGCGTCAGGATCCCTTCGGTCACCACCTCGATCCGCGTCTCGCGCGACACCTCCGACGCGCCCCGCATCCGGTAGCCGACCGTTGCGCCCAAGGGTTCGCCCAGCGTCTCCGCCATCCGCGCCGCCGCCGCCCGCGTGGCCAGGCGCCGGGGTTCCAGCATCACGATCCGCCCGGTCACATGTGGCAACAGGGCCAGCGGCACGCGCGTCGTCTTGCCCGCGCCTGGGGGCGCCTGCAGCACGGCAAGACCGTGCCGGGCCACCGCTTCGATCAGGGCGGGCAGGGCGTCGTCGATGGGCAGGGGGGTCATCGGCGGCGCAACACCGCGTCGCCATAGCGCGAGGCCGCGCGCAACTCGACCAGGCGCAGGGCCTCACCCTCGGGCCGCCATGTCAGGGTGAAGGGGAAGCGGGTGCGTTCGGCCATGTCCTCGGGGTCGTAGCCCGCGACGCGGACCCATTCGCCGGCGCAGGTGACGGTTCCATCGGCTTGCGCCCGGCGCGGTCCCAGCACCAGATCGCCCGAGCGGCGTCCGTCGAAGGCGCGCAGCGTCACATTGCAGATGTCAGCGGCGGGCCGCGTCCGGAAGGCGGCCCAGACCACCGAAATCGGATCCGCCCGCCCGCGCTGGTCGGCGGGGTCGATATCCCAGGGGTCCGGCTCCCGCTCCGGCACCCGCTCGACCATGGGCACGCCGCCGGAATAGCGCAGGACCACCGAGCCCCGGTTGCGGCCCATATCGTCGCGCAGGCGGGCTTCGACCGGCGCGGGCTGCCTGCCGCGCATCCGACCCCGCGCTTCGGCGGCGAACGCGAAATCGCTGATGACGCTCACCAGACCGGTCGAGGCCATCCGGGCCGACACCGCGTAATCGTCGCCGTCCTGGCGTCCGGTCAGCGCGATCTGCGCGGCCGTCAGCCCACGCAGGCCGACATCGAAACGGATCGTCTCCTCCGCGGCGGCTGGGACGGCAAGCAACAGGACGAGCGACAGGGAACGAAGGGGCATCTCGGCTCCGGAAACGGATGAAGGTCGGCCCGGATGTAGCGCGCCCTGGCCAGGCGGTCACCCGCTGCTTGGCCTCGGTGAACGATCGGCGGTCTGCTGTCCGGCGTGCCGTATCTTCGGTGGCTCGTCGCGGTTTGCCATGCGCACGCATCCGGATATCGGCCTGGCGTGACGGTGCCAAGCGACCGCGCGTCGGGCGGACGGCACTGCGGATCGCCCGCGCCCGCGTTGACCGCCGCGTCCGCGCGCGGCATGTCCCAAATCCATGGACCCGTTGCACGACCCCATCCTTGCCGGCGACCGCCGCGCCTTGGCCCGCGCCATCACGTTGGTGGAAAGCACTCGGCCGGATCATGTGGAGCGCGCGGCAGCCCTGCTGGACGACCTGCAACAGACCGGCCGCCAAGCCCTGCGCATCGGCCTGTCCGGGACGCCCGGCGTCGGCAAGTCGACCTTCATCGAAGCGTTCGGCACCATGCTGACGGGGCAGGGCAAGCGCGTCGCCGTCTTGGCGGTCGACCCGTCCAGCGCCCGCACCGGCGGCTCGATCCTGGGCGACAAGACCCGCATGGACCGCTTGGCCCGCGACCCCAAGGCCTATATCCGGCCGTCGCCATCCGCGTCGCAATTGGGCGGCGTGGCCCGCCGCTCGCGCGAGGCGGTGTCGCTGTGCGAGGCCGCCGGCTACGATGTCGTTCTGATCGAGACCGTGGGTGTCGGTCAGTCGGAAACCATGGTCGCCAAGATGTGCGACCTGTTCGTCCTGCTGCTCGCCCCTGCGGGCGGCGACGAGTTGCAAGGCGTCAAGCGCGGGATCATGGAGATCGCCGACCTGATCCTGATCAACAAGGCCGATGGGGATCTGAAGGCAACGGCCACGCGAACCGTCTCCGACTACGCTGCCGCCCTGCGTCTGCTGCGCAAGCGGCCCAACGATCCGGCGGGTTTCCCCAAGGCTCTGCCCGTCTCCGCGGTCGAGGAAACCGGCCTCGACACCGCCTGGTCCGACATGCGGGCCTTGGCCGATTGGCGGCGATCCGAAAGCCATTGGGCGAAGACGCGGGCCGAGCAGGCCGCCCATTGGTTCGAAGACGAGGTCCGGGCCGGCCTGCTGGCCCGCCTGACCGAGCCCCGGATCCGCGCGCGCCTGTCGGACCTGTCGGCCGATGTCGCCAAGGGCGACCGCGCCGTCCGTGCGGCGGCGGCGGAAATGCTCGATCTGTTGCAAGGGTGACGCGAGGGCAGCCAGCACCTGACCAATCCTCAAGAACTTGATATCTTTTGCCGGCATCCGGGTCATGTCTCTCGGAAACCGGGGGAAGATGCCATGGCTCAGAAGCGGAGACATGCGTGATGGCAGGCGGCAAGCTCAAGCCGGTCGATCACGTGCCGAAAGTCACCGGACGAAATGTGAAAGCCATCGTCGATCGGGCGGGCGAATTGGGCCTGTTCCATATCGACCATGTCAGCTCGGAACGCGGCACGATGTTCGAGCAGACCCGGTTCACGGTCGAGACCCATCAGGCCGTCGTCGAACGAAGCGATTTGGCCACCCTCGTCGTGACGATGGAGGGCCAGGGCCAATTGCGCGCCGAATACGATGGCGAGGCTTTTGAAAGCGACGTTCGGCCCGGTATCTTCACCTGGGCGCCGCGCGGCGTCGATCAAACCTACGATTTTGCGGGGCGCACGACCAATATCGCGACGACCTTCCCGGAAGCCCTGCTGAACCAGATCCGGGAACAGAACGCGGAACTGGCGAATGTCCGGCTGGACGAACCCTGGGCCCCATTCGTCCAACCCAATCTGGCCCGGTTGATCGCTGGGCAGAACAGGTTGGTGCGGTCGGGCGAGATGGGGTGGCGATCCCTGGCCGATGCGCAGATGGTGCAGTTGGCCGTGGACCTGATGTGCATGGCCTCGAACCGGGCGGTGAGAGTGCCGCGGCCGCTGTCGCCCCAGGAAGTTCGAACCGTCGAGGATTATGTCCTGGACCATCTGGACCGCAACATCGCCCTGGCCGATGTGGCCGCCCTGTCGGGCCGTCCCGTCCACGGGTTCTGCCGGGCGTTCAAGGCGGCGTCGGGGGTCAGCTTCCATCGCTTCGCCGTCAATGCCCGCCTGGAGGAGGCCCGGCGCCTGCTAACCCAGACCGATACGCCCCTGGCCGAAGTGGCCTATGCCACCGGGTTCTCGTCGCAATCCCACTTGACCAACACCATGCGCAACAAGTGGGGCACCACGCCGGGGCGGCTGCGGGTGCGGGAAGTCGGCTAGCGGCGACGTGGGTCCGGGTCGCACCATCCCGACCGGGTGGACCGGCCTGTCCGGCTTCGGGTGCAAGAAGTTGACATGGGCGCGGCCGAGAACTTGGTTTGATGGCCGCTCGTCCCAGATCTCGTGCAAGAACTTGAAAGATGGGTCGCCGTGAAAGACGGAGTCAGTGGCAACCATTACGTAGCGTCAGTCTATTGGGGACCACCTTCGGAGGCGACAATGACCGACCAATCCGGCCGCTTAGGGTCGTCTCCCGTCGTGCGCGGCGGCGACATCGCGGATCTGATCGTCGCCGGCGAACGCCACGGCATCTTCGAGATGGACGAGAAATCCACCACCATTACCGACCGGTTCAGCCAGTTTCGCGGAAAGACCCGCGACACCTATTCCGAAGTGGGCGCCGCCAATTCGTTTATCCTCATCTTGGCCATGGACAGCGATGGCCAGGTGCGCGCCGAATACGATGGTCAGCCCTTCGACGACCAGGTCCGCACGGGCACCATGAACTTCGTCCCCGTGAACGTCGCCCAAAGCTACGACTTCAGGGGCCGCACCACGAACATCCTCACCTCCCTTCAGCCGGCTCTCTTCGATCTCATCCGGGACCAGAATCCGGAATTGGCCAACGTCACGCTGGACGAACCCTGGAGTTCGTTCGTTCAGCCCCGAATCTCCCGGCTGATCCTGGAACAGAATCGCCTGGTGCGGTCCGGCGACATGGGCTGGCGGTCCTTGTCGGACGCCAACATGGTGCAACTGGCCGTCGAACTGATGTGCCTATCGGCGAACCGGCACGTGACATCGGCCAAGCCGCTGTCGCCCGGCGAGGTCGCTTCCGTCGAAGCCTATGTCCGGGCCAATCTGGAAAGCAACGTCACGCTGGACGAAGTGTCGGCGCTGTCGGGCCGCCCCTTGTTCGGTTTCTGCCGCGCCTTCAAGGCGGCCAAGGGCGAAAGCTTCCATCGCTTCGCCATGGGCGTGCGCTTGGACGAGGCGCGGCGCCTGCTGACCGAGACGGAGACCCCCCTGGTCGAAGTCGCCTATGCGACCGGTTTCTCGTCGCAATCCCACCTGACCAGCACCATGAACCGCAAATTGGGCATCACCCCGGGCCGACTGCGCGCCCGGACCCGGCGCGGATGACCCCCGACACGCGGTGTTGACGCCGTCGCGCCGCTCCCCTAAG
>JBCCCB010000191.1:0-7855 GCA_039033775.1 Pseudomonadota bacterium
CGACTGGGTGAAAGCCGGTCCATCGGCGGGCCGCGGTGCGGCGATCCGACGATTGTTCGGCAGCACTTTATGTCAGCCAAGTCCGCAGAAGCCCTGAGCGTAGCGCCAACGGCAACCAGATCGCCGGGCCGGGGGGCGGCCCGGCGATGGACCGGCGCCCTGCGGGCTTGATTCCGGTCCAGGCTAAGCTCGACCGTCCGCTCCAAGCCCAAAACTGCCCCCACCTCCAAGGCTATTCCCGCACCCCGTTCCCACCAGCCCCGCGTCCCCGCGCGACCATGTCCCTGCTGGCCGATGCGGGCCGCCGGGCCATGGCCTTGGGCCCGATCCTGCTCTATGGCGGTCCCGCAGAGCCGGAGCCGCCCATGCCAGACCTGACCGCCGCCCCCTTCGTGCTGCCCGTGGTGGGGCTGCTGGCCTATCTGCTGGGCTCGGTCCCGTTCGGGATCGTAATGGCCAGGCTGTTCGGTCTGGGCGATCTGCGCCAGATCGGGTCGGGCAATATCGGCGCCACCAATGTCCTGCGCACCGGCAACAAGTTGGCCGCGCTCCTGACGCTGATCGGGGATGCCGGAAAGGGCGGCGCCGCCGTTCTGCTGGCCCGCGCCCTGGTCGGTGAAGATGCCGCCCAAGTCGCGGGGCTGTGCGCCTTCCTGGGCCACGGATTTCCGATCTTCCTGGGGTTCCAGGGAGGCAAGGGCGTCGCGACCTTTCTGGGCACGATCCTGGCGCTCGCCTTCCCGCTGGGCCTCGCGGCCTGCGCCACCTGGCTGGCCGTCGCCGCTCTGTTCCGGATGTCGTCCCTGGCGGCCCTGGTGGCCGCCGTCTCGGCGCCGCTCTGGGCGCTGTGGCTGGCGCCCCAGGCCGTCGCGCTGTGCGCGGTGCTGGCGGCCCTGATCCTGTGGTGGCACCGCGCCAATATCCGGCGCATCCGCGCGGGGCAGGAACCGCGCATCGGCGCCAAGTGACACCGCTGACCGACCCCCGCGCCCTGCGCGCCGCCGACATCCTCGACACCCTGCCGGTCGGCGGCTTCCGGGCCCGGGCCTTGGGCCGCGACTGGCTGATGACCCGCAGCCTGTTCGCGGGCGGCGCGTCGGAGAAACTGGTGGGGCGCAGCCTGGATGGCGCGGATTATGTCAGCCTGAACCTCTACAGACTGGCCTCGGGGCCGCGTCTGCGCCCCTGCGAGATGCCGGTGGCGAAGGTGATGGCGGTGCTGGACGATCTGACCTTTGGGGCCTGATCGCCGGATCGGCCGACATGCGCCTGGATCCGTCAAACTGCCGGCCGGCCCCGTTCGATGCAGGCCGGTCAGGGCCGGTTTAGGCGGTCCAGGCGGGTTTGGACGCTAAGCCCGTGGGCTTGAAGGCTCTCGGACGTGGCCAGTCGCACGGCGGCCGGGCCGATCGCGCGAAGGCTTTCGGGGGTCATGCGGGCCATGGTGGTCCGCTTGAGGAAATCCATCACCGAAAGGCCAGACGAAAAGCGGGCCGAGCGGGCCGTGGGCAGGACGTGGTTGGGGCCGCCGACATAGTCGCCGATCGCTTCGGGGGTCCATTGGCCAAGGAAGATCGCACCGGCATGGGTGATCCGGGCGGCCAGGGCCTCGGGGTCGGCGGTGGCGAGTTCCAGGTGCTCGGGGGCGATGCGGTTAGAGAGGGTGGCCGCCTCTGGCAGGTCGCGCGCGGTGATGATGGCGCCGAAATCCCGCCAGGACGCCCCGGCGATGGCGCGGCGGTCGAGGGTTTCGAGACGCTTCTCCACGGCCGCGGCGACGGCGTGGCCGAACCGGTCATCGTCGGTGATGAGGATGCTCTGGGCGCTCTCGTCGTGTTCGGCTTGGCTCAGAAGATCGACGGCGATCCACTCGGGATCGTTGTCGGCATCGGCGATGACCAGGATCTCGGACGGTCCCGCGATCATGTCGATGCCGACGCGCCCGAAGACGCGCCGCTTGGCGGCGGCGACATAGGCGTTGCCGGGGCCGGTGATCAGGTCGACGGGGGCGATGGTGTCGGTGCCATAGGCCATGGCGGCGATGGCCTGGGCGCCGCCGATGCGGTAGACCTCGTCGACGTCGGAGAGGCGCGCAGCCAGGAGGACCAGGGGGTTCAGCACGCCGTCGGGGCTGGGCACGCACATCACCAGGCGCGAGACGCCGGCGGTGCGGGCGGGAACGGCGTTCATCAGGACCGAGGACGGGTAGGAGGCGAGGCCGCCGGGGACATAGAGGCCGGCGGCGTCGACCGGGGTCCAGCGCCAGCCGAGGGTGGCGCCGGTTTCGTCGGTCCAGGATTCGTCGGACGGCATCTGTCGCGCGTGGTAGGCGCGGATGCGGGCGGCGGCGGTCTCCAGCGCGGCGCGGTCGTCGGGGGAGACCTGGGCGATGGCGGCGTCGATCTCGGGCCCCGGGATGCGGATCGTATCGGCGGTCAGGTCCAGGCGGTCGAAGCGGGCCGTCAGGTCGATGAGGGCCGCGTCCCCCCTGCCCCGCACATCGGCGATGATGGCGGCGACGGCATCGTCCACGTCCGGCGCGTCCTCGCGCTTCATGGTCAGCAGCGCGGCGAAGCGGGCGTCGAAATCGGGATCGGTGGTCGAAAGGAACTGGGGCATGGAGGTGGCCTTAGCGGCCCGGTGACGGGGGCTCAAGACGGCGGGTCATCAGGATGTCGGTGGCGGGCACGCCGTCGATGCGGACGGCGTCGGGACGGCAGGCGATGTCGGTGAAGCCGTGGCGGCGGTAGAAGGCGTGGGCGCGGGGATTGGAGGCGGCGACCCAAAGATCGAGCCAGGCGATGCCGCCGGCGCGGGCGGTGGCGGCCAGGTGCTCCATCAGGCGGTCGGCGGCGCCGGTGCCCTGATGGGCGGCGGTGACGAAGACCGGGCCGAGGCTGGCCCGGTGGCGGATGCGCGACGGGCCGCCCCGGCGCAGGGCGGCGATGCCGATCAGGGCGGCATCCGCGAAGACGCCGTGCCAATCGCCGCTGCCGGCGATGGCGCCGTGGCGGTCGGGCGAGATGGCCCGGGCGTCCCCGGCGGATTGCAGGAAGCCCTGGGGAAACGCCTCGGCCCCTTGCACCAGCAGCCGGTGCCAGGCCGGGCCGTCCGCGGCGACCAAGGCGCGCGCGGTCATTCCGGGTGGTCGGGGGCCTTGCCGGACGGGGCGGCATAGGGCCGGGTGACATCGCGCAGGGTCACGTCCAGGCAATCGGCCCGCGCTTCGACGATGCCGTCGCCCGCGAAGGTCAGGCGCAGGTCGCCATCGGCGTCATCCCCGGGCGCCCAGTCGACGGTGAGCAGCGACAGGACCGTGTCCGGATCGCCGGGCACGATGCCCTGGCCGCGCACATGGCGGATATCGGTGGCCGTCAGCAGGGAGCGGACCCGCTGGGGCGTGCGGCGGCCATGTTCCCAGCGGAAGCGGTTCAGGAGGAGGACCAGCGTCGCGTCACCCCGCAGCCAGCGCATGTCCGACGCTTGCAGGACGGCGTCCTGGCAGAGCGCGGACACGATCTGCAGGTCTTCGGGATCGGTCGCCCAGAGCCGCAGCGGCCGGGCCTCGCCGTCGTGGAAGCTGGCATCGGCCAGCGGGTCGTCAGGCATCGTCCTTCACCCGCTCGATCTTCGCGCCGACGGCCGACAGCTTACGGACGACATGTTCGTAGCCCCGGTCCAGGTGGTAGACGCGGCTGACACGGGTCTCGCCTTCGGCCGCGAGACCCGCGAGGATCAGCGAGACCGAGGCGCGCAGGTCGGTCGCCATGACCGGCGCGCCTTTCAGCGTCTGGACGCCGGTCACCTTGGCCGTGCCGCCTTGGACGTCGATCCGGGCGCCCATGCGGATCAGTTCGGGGGCGTGCATGAAGCGGTTCTCGAAGATCTTCTCCTCCAGCACGGAGGTGCCTTGGGCGGTGCAGAGCAGCGCCATCATCTGGGCCTGGAGATCGGTGGGGAAGCCGGGAAACGGCTCGGTCTCGACATCGACGGCCTGAAGCGGGCCGTTGGCGCGCTTGACGGTCAGGCCCTCGGGACTTTCGGTGACCGTGCCGCCGGTCGCTTCGATCTTGTCGCAAAAGGCGGCGACCAGGTCGCGGGTGCCCCCCAGGCAGGTGACCTCGCCGCCGGCGATCAGGGGGGCGAGCATATAGGTGCCAAGCTCGATCCGGTCGGTGACGACACGGTGGGTGGCACCGTGCAGGCGGTCGACGCCCTGGATTTCGATCGTGTCGGTGCCCGCCCCGGAAATCTGGGCCCCCATGGCTTGAAGACAGCGGGCGAGATCAACGATTTCAGGTTCTTGCGCGGCGTTCTTGAGAAGCGTGGTGCCCCGGGCCAGGGTTGCCGCCATCAGCGCGTTCTCGGTGGCGCCGACCGAGACGAAGGGGAAATCGACGATGCCGCCCCGGAGCCCGCCCGAGGGGGCCTTGGCGTGGACGTAGCCGTCGCGCAGGTCGAGTTCGGCGCCCATCGCCTCGAGCGCCTTGAGATGCAGGTCGACGGGACGCGCGCCGATGGCGCAGCCGCCCGGCAGCGAGACGACGGCATGGCCCAGGCGCGCGAGCAGCGGGCCCAGGACCAGGATGGAGGCGCGCATCTTGCGGACGATGTCGTAATCGGCCCGGTCACCGTTGAGGGCATGGGACGACATGGCCAGGACGAGGCCGTCGGAGAGGCCCGCCACTTCGGCGCCGAGCGACCGCAGCAGCGTCGACATGGTGCGGATATCCGACAGGCGCGGCGCATTGGTCAGCGTGAGCGGATCGTCGGACAAAAGCGTCGCGGGCATGAGTGTCAGGCAAGCGTTCTTGGCGCCCGCGATGGGGATTGATCCGCTGAGCGCGCCGCCGCCTTGGACGATGATGCTATCCATTGTCTTCCTCCTGCCCGGCCTCTTCGGTCGCTTGCGCGCCCTCATCGGCCCGTGCGCGGGACTGGGCCTTGCGCCGGGCCATGTTGGCCTTGAGTGCGGCCTTCAGCCGATCCTCGCGGGTTTGGGGGGCCTGCTTCGCCATGGGGATCCTGTTGCCTCGGCGTCGGCATAGCGGACCGTCGAGATGGGGTCCAGCGGTCGGGGCCATAGGGGGTTGCGAGGCGGCGCGCCGCACGCTAAGCGGCGCGCCAAGGCTGCTGTAGCTCAGAGGTAGAGCACTCCCTTGGTAAGGGAGAGGTCGAGAGTTCAATTCTCTCCAGCAGCACCATCTCCATCAGATCGTCACCCCGCCAATGCCGCGCCGCCCCGTCGGGCTTAGCGCTTCCGCCCGGCTTGCACGGTTTCCAGCGCGTCGTGGTCCACCAGGGTGTACGGGAACCCGATATTGCGGAAGATGCGCTTGGCCTTGCGCGGGTAATCCGCCACGTCGTGGTCCAGCCGCTGTCCGATCACCAGGCAGCGCAGCGGCGCATCCCCCGTCGCCACCAGGGAATGCGCCTCACCACCCGCCGCATACCCCAGGAAATCCCCCGGCCCCACGGTCTGGACGGTATCGCCGTAAGAGGCCTCGGCCGTGCCCGATAGCACATAGATCGCCTCGTCCTCGTGATAATGGACGTGGTGCTCGGTGGTCACATCGCCCGGCTGCACCTCGATCAGGTGGATCCCCAGACCCGTCAGCCCCGTCGCATCGCCCAGCGACTTGTTCACCCGCCGCGCCCGGGGATTCAGGAAATGCGTCTTGGCCAGCCCCTCCATCGCCGCGATATCGGCGGCGCGAAGCAGCGGATCGGGCCGATCAGCCATCGTCGCCCGCCAGGATGTTGCCGACGTCGATCCGGCCGAAGTTCCGGAGGATCTGCTGGATCAGCCCGAAATCCTGGATCGAGGTCTCGGTGACCCGACGCGACAGCGACACGATGCGCCCGCGTTCCAACCCGAAGCGTTCGATATTCGCCACGGTCCGTTCCTCGCCCGCGAAGCTGATCGCCACCAATTGGCGGTCGATTTCCCGGGACGGCCCTGGACCGAAGCGGCGCATCCGGCTTTGGACATAGAACCAGGCATCGTCACGGATGAGCCCGCCGGTCGACGGCCGTCCCAGCGTCGCCTCGACGCTGGATTGCGTGTCCACGCCGACGATGATCGCGTCCAAATCTTCCGGGGGCGGCACGTAGCCGTGATTCTGGAACGTGGCCGAACAGCCCGCCAGGACCAACGACAGGGACAGCACCAGCGCCCCGGCGGTCATGCGTGCCATGGCCATCCCCCTCGATCCTTCCGTCCCCGTTGCACGTGCCGGGTTTTTCACCGTATGGCTTTAGCCGCCCGAACCGCGCCCATCAAGGGCGCCGACAGAGGGGTGAGCGCCGCCATGAAGCCGATCTTGTCTCACCCTCTCCGCCTGGCCGACCTGCCCCAGCGCAGGCCGACGGCGGTCCGCCTGGTTCCGGACGAAGGGCAGTTGGAGGCGCTGGCCGATCGGCTGGACGTGGATGCGGTTCGAAAAGTTCGGCTCGACGTGACGCTGACGCCCGGCCCGGGGCGGGACTGGACGCTGGCGGGACGGCTGGG
Organism: Pseudomonadota bacterium; assembly: GCA_039033775.1. GTDB lineage: Bacteria > Pseudomonadota > Alphaproteobacteria > Rhodobacterales > Rhodobacteraceae > Jannaschia. The sequence goes on from JBCCCB010000191.1 coordinate 6,512, forward strand.
CGCCACCGTGGTTCAGCCGTGCCGGGTGACGACCGATCCGGTCACGACGCGCATCGAGGAGGATGTCGCGCGCCGCTACACGCCAGATATCGGCGAGCCCACGGGCGACGAGATGGAAATGCCGGAGGATGACGGGACCGAGCCGCTGACTGCCGTGCTGGATCTGGGCGACATCCTGGAAGAAGCGCTGGCCCTGGCGATCCCCGCCTTTCCGCGGGCCGAAGGGGCCGAGGAAATCGACCTTGCCGCCGCGCCCCCTGGGGCCGAGCCGCTGACGGACGAGGCTGCGAAGCCTTTCGCGGGATTGGCCGCTCTGAAGGCGAAGATGGAGGGCGGCGACTAAGGCCGGCTGCGTTTCACGTATCACGTCCCCATCGGACCGACTGCGGCAGCGCTTGCACGCACGGGGCGCCGTCAGCCTGTCCGGTGACGTCGGTTGATACGAGACGCCTCAGATCGCGCCGCCCATCGCCTCGTGGATTTCGATCATCCGCTCCTGCGGGAACTTGGTGTTTTGCTGCATGCCGGTCTGGGCCGTGACGGAGACCGTCGTCGCCCCGGCCAGAACCGTGATCGCGACGATGGCGAACGCTACTGTCAATCTACGCATTTTGGTCACCCGTTTTCTCGACTGATTTTCAAGATAAACCCACCGGCCGGAATGTAATCTCACACCTGCTGCACAAGGGTGTGAGGTGGCGCGCCCATGGCATGCCGGTGTCGGAACCAAATCGGCCCGCTGCAAGCAGCGGGCCGGCGGGTCGTCGCGGGTGCTAAGGGTCGCTCAGATCGAGCCGCCCATCATCCGCTTGATCTCCACCATGCGTTCGTGGGGGAACTTGGTGTTCTCCTGCTCGCCCGCGATCACGGCGGCGGTGGACAGCCCGGCGATCAGGGCGAAGGCGCAGAGCGCGAGGAAGGCTTTGAAGGTCGTCATGACGTGTCTTTCCGATCATTGGGGTCAGGCACATAACCCCGCAGAAACGAATATGATCCCCGCATTTTCGCACATGCCTTGTCACAAAAACGGCGGCCTCGCCGACGCGGCTCAACCCATGGCGTTCGGAAGCACCGTCACGATGCCCGGAAAGATCGTGATCAGCACGACACCCAGCACCAGCAGCAGGAAGAACGGGAACGCCGCCTTGGCGATCTTCAGGATGTCGAGGCCCGTCAGGCCTTGGATCACGAACAGGTTGAACCCCACCGGCGGCGTGATCTGCGACATCTCGACCACGATCACCAGGTAGATCCCGAACCACAGCGGGTCGATCCCCACCGCCTGGACCATGGGCAGCACGATGGAAGTGGTCAGGACGACGACCGAGATCCCATCCAGGAAAC
>JBCCCB010000192.1:0-7773 GCA_039033775.1 Pseudomonadota bacterium
CTCAGCGTCGAACCAGATCGTCAGCGAACCCCGGCGCTTAAGCGCTTCGTTATAGGCTGGCCAGTTCCTGGTCTTGTAGGTCGGCGGTGTCGGTCTGCTCATGCATCCCAGCTACCACGCTGGATTCACGAGATGAATCCCTCACGCGATTTGTGCAACAGAGCCGTCCGACGGCGGACAGGGTCTGCGGACCGACGAAGCCCAGCAATGCGCGACCGGCGATGGCCTCGCGCGCCAACGGATTGGACAGGGGCAGTTGCGCCCGCCAGGGCGCCGCATCCCCCAACTCCTCCGCAGACGCACCGTCGAAGAGACAGGCCCGCGCTACCCCGCGGCCATCCAAGCGATCAGGCAAGGCCGGGAGGGCGGCACCATCCAGCACGAGCGTCAGAAACTCTTCGTCCGCCAAGGAGTCTGGGTCGGCCGGAGACAGGTGCAACCGGGGCATGTCCTGAGTCTCGGACGGATCGAAGAGACGCCGGATCGGGCGGGCCGGGTCGTGATCCGGCGCGGGCGGGCGAGCGGCCACGAAGGGGACCTAGTGATCGAAGTGGAGCGCCAAATCCAGGGCCGGATCGTCGTCTCCGTGGCTCTGGGCCCGGACGGCCAATGGCACGGGGGTCTCGAATCACCGACTGGCCTGTCTGGCGAAAGCTGCGTCGGCGCCAAGGGCCGCATCCAGGGCGGGCCGCCCGGCGACCAACGCATCCGATCCGTCCGCCAGGCGCAGCCGGCCGAGATAGGTCCGGCCGGTCACCGGCAGACCTCCGGTTCGGGACGTGTCGACTGGATTGCCATGCCTATTTTCATCGGACTCTGTTCCGGGACACGCCTTCGCGCTGACCGTAGGTCTGGTGTTGAACCGGGGCAGTCGGTGGATCTCGGGGGTGGAAGCCCTATTGCAAAACCGTGCCCATGCGGCGCTTCCGGGACGAGCCGGAGAGGGTCGCGCAGGGCCGGGCCGCTGCGGGAACCGCGCTTCGATCAGGCCAGATCGAAACATGCGATCACGGGGCTATCCAAAGACCCGAGCCAGACGGTGCCGTCCCGCTCCCGGACGCCTGTCACGTTGCGCAGGCTGGAATGGACCGTCTCAAACCGGTGGACCATCCGTCCTGACGGATCGAACGCCATCAAGCCGACGAAGGGCCGGGCCGCCGCATCCAGACGCTTGGCGATCCGTCCGATGGATCGGCGCAGCGGGCCGGGCAGCCGGTGAACGATCGCGAGCGACTGCTCGGCGCGGCTGGGACAGCCGACCCAGACAAGACCATCCGTCCCCAGCGACAGGTTGTCGGGCATGAGCGGTAATCCTTCTGCAAAGACGTCGCGCCGGCCCGCCTGGGGGCCGGAGGTCCAAAGGGCGTGGATCGCAGCTTCCGCCGTGGCGGCAACCAGAACGCGCCCCCCGTCGGAGTCGGGCAGGACGGCGACGCCATTCGCGAAGCCCAGCCCATCCATCACCACCTGCGCCGCGCCGCTGGGATCCAGCCGGATCAACCGGCCGGAGCGCGTGTTCTCGACCATGTCGCGGACCACGTCGGCCAGGCCGTACCGGGCGGAGGAATCCGTGAACCAGATCGTCCCGTCCGGCGCGACGGCCGCGTTGTTGCACAGTCGGAGCCTGTCCCCTTCGGTCCGGTCGCAGAGCACCTCGGACGGCGCGCCGGGCGTCGCCAAGTCGATTGCCAGAAGGCCTCGTTCTGCGTCGCAGACAAGAAGGCGCCCATCCGGCAAGCGGTCCAACCCCAGAGGCCGCCCGCCGGTTTCCGCCACGACCTGCGCCGATCCGTCCTGCCCCACCCGGACGATCCGTCCATCCGCGAGCCCGCACAGCACCGACCCGTCAATCTCCGGCAGGACATCTTCGGGTCCCGCCCCGGGAAGTCGGATCACCCGAAGGTCACGCGGCGGTTGCGGGGCGGGATAGGGGGGACGGATCATTCGCGCAGATTGGTGGCCACCGGAACCGGGGGCAAGCGGGATGCGGCGCAAAGGCCGGGCTTGAACGGCGGGGCGCAACGTGGAACGCAGGCTGTCATGCCGCTTGCCCCCGTCGACATGTCACCTGTCACGCCGCTCCCCGACCCTGGGGACGGATCGGAAATCGGCTTGGGGGATCGGGCGGTCGAACGGCTTGTTCTGCTATCCTGCCGCTTCCATCGCCTGGTCCTTGTCCTGTTCGCGCTCGTCTTCGCGCTGGCCGTCTGGTCCGCGACCGGCCTGCGGGTGGACACCGATTCCAGCCGGATGATCGACACAAGCCTCGATTTCCAGATGCGCGAGGCCCGGTTAGACGACGCTTTCCCGCTGCTGGACGACACCATCGCCGTGGTCGTGCGGTCCGCCAATCCCGACGCGGTCGATGCCGCCATGCGGGAAATCGGGTCGCGGCTGGACGGCGATGCCACCGTTGCCGACCTGTTCGCCCCGAGCCTCGATCCGTTTTTCCGGAGTCATGGACTTCTCTACCTTTCGACCGAAGATCTTCGCGCGCGTTTAGCCACCTTGGAGCGGACCGCGCCGTTCCTGGCCGCGCTTGGCGCGAACCCATCCATGGGATCGCTCTTCGCGCTGCTCGACCGGACCGAGGCCCAGGGTGGCGGCGCCGCGTTGGACCCATTCTACGACGACCTGGCTGCGGCAATGGACGATGCCCTGGCGGGGCGGCCCGGAGCCATGGCCTGGTCGCAGATCGGGACGCAGACCGGCCAGGTGCAGCGCGTGCTGCAAAGCCAGCCGGTTCCCGATTATACCGATCTCCAGCCCGTCGAAGGCACGATCGAGGCCATCGGGGCGGCCATCGACGCGCTCGACCCCGAACTTTCGCGCCTGGTCCAGGTGGGCGTGACCGGCGATCCGGCCTTGCGGCATGAAGAACTGGACAGTGTGTCGCGCGGGATCGGCCTGTCGCTGGGCGGGTCCTTCCTGGTCGTCACGGTTCTGCTGCTGGTGGCCTATGGGTCGATGGCGCGGGCGGGCGCGACCTTGCTGGCATTGGTGGTCTCGCTGGTTTTGGCGACCGGGTTCGCCGCGCAGGCCTTCGCGGCGCTGAACTTGGTTTCGGTGGCCTTCGTCGTGCTATTGGTCGGGTTGGGCCTCGATTTCACGATCCATGCCTTCCTGCATATCGACGGACGGGGGGACGGCCCGGCACGGGCGGCCCAGATCGCGCGGATGGGACGCGAGATCGGGGGCGCGCTGCTGTTGGGCGCCGGGACGACCGTGCTGGCTTTCCTGGCCTTCGTGCCGACCGATTTCGACGGGATCGCGCAGCTCGGCGTGCTGGGCGCGGCGGGCGTGGTGATCGCCCTGATCGTCGCGCTGACCTTCATGCCCGCGCTGGTGATGGCCTGGCCCCGCCTGGCGATCGGTCTTCCGCCCCGGCGGACCAGCAAGGCGGCGGGTGGGACCCGGGCCGGGCGGATCGGACGGGTCGCGCTTCTTGTAGCCGTGGTGCCTGCCGCCCTCTGGGTTGGCCGCGAGGTGCGCTTCGATGCAGACCCGACCGTCTTGCGGGACCCGAATGCGGCGTCCATGCAGGCGCTCGCCTGGTTGCACGACGATCCGGAGACGGTTCCTTATCGGCTGAGCGCCTTGACGGGATCCGCCGACTCGGCCTCGGCACTCGCGCGGATTTTAGATGGGTTGCCGCTGGTCGCGTCGGCGCGGATGCTGGACGATTTCCTGCCCGACGATCAGACGGAAAAGCTTCGGCTGCTGGATGGCGCGCGCGGGACCCTGGCGGGGATCGCGGCGGAGGCCACCCAGCCCCCGCTCGACGGTGCGGCCGGTCCGGCCGCCGACGCGCTGGCCCGCCGCCTGGCGACGAGCGGCCGCCCGTCTACCGAACGTCTGAGGGGAACGATTCTGGATTGGAGCGCAGCCGATGCGGCGGCCCGGGACCGAGCGGAGCGGGCCGTCTTTCGGTTCCTGCCGCTATTCCTGGACACGCTCGGCCGTCAGGCGACGGCCGGGGCCGCGACGCGGGACGACCTTCCGGCGGCGGTCGTCAGGCGGTTTCGGGCGGACGATCTCTGGCGGGTCGAGATCGTGCCCGCCGCCGACCCGCGCGACCAGGACGACCTGTCCGATTTCGTGGCCGCGGTGGACGCCCGCGTGGCCGAAACGGGGGATGCGACCCTGGCCGGCCCACCGGTCCACATCTTGCGTGCGGGCCAGACCGTTGCGGCCGCGATTGTCCAGGCCTTGGCCGTCGCCGGACTGGCCACGCTGCTTCTGTGCTTCGCCATGCTGCGGGATTGGCGGCTGGTAGTGGCGATCATCGTGCCCCTGGCGGCGGCGGCAGCATTGACCGCGGCGGCGTCCGCGGCGCTGGGCATCGCCTTCAATTACGCAAACGTGATCGTTCTGCCGCTTATCATCGGGTTGGGCGTCGATAGCGGAATTCACCTGGCGCTTCGTCGCCGAAGCCTTGGGGCGGGCCGTCCGCTGGCGGCGACGAACACGCCTCGCGCCGTTGTTTTCAGCGGTTTGACCACGATTGCCGCCTTCGGCAGCTTGATGCTGTCCGACCATCAGGGAACGGCCAGCATGGGGTTGATGCTGGCCGTGGCCGTCACTTTGACGCTGGCGACGACCTTGATCTGGACACCGGCCCTATGCGAGCTTTTGGACAAACGCGCACGCGCGCCATCGGGCTGAGGCCCCCTTCAGTCCAAGGTGACCAATATGTCCGTCCCATTGTTCCAGACATTCAAGGTGGGTGCCTATGTGGTCCGCCAGACCCTGGCGGGGCGCAAACGCTATCCGCTGGTGATGATGCTGGAGCCGCTATTCCAGTGTAATCTCGCCTGCGCAGGATGCGGCAAGATCGACTACCCCAAGCCCATCATGAAAAGCCGTCTGTCGGCCGCCGAATGTCTAGCCGCCGTGGACGAATGCGGGGCGCCCATCGTGGCCATCCCGGGCGGCGAGCCGTTGATCCACGATCAGATTCAGGAGATCGTCGAGGGGCTGGTGGAGCGAAGGAAATTCATCTCGCTCTGCACCAACGCGCTGCTCCTGGAGAAGAAGCTTCATCTGTTCACGCCGTCCCGCTATCTATCCTTCTCGGTCCACCTGGACGGGCTCAAGGCGCATCACGACAAGGCCGTCTGCCGTGCGGGCGTGTTCGACAAGGCCGTGTCCGCTATCAAGGCGGCGAAGGCCAAGGGCTTCCAGGTCAACGTCAACTGCACCGTGTTCGAGGGCCATCCGGTCGAGGATCTGGCCGAGTTCATGGATTTCTGCCGCGACCTGGGCGTCGGCGTCTCCATGTCGCCGGGCTATGCCTATGAACGCGCGCCGGATCAGGAGAATTTCCTGAACCGCCAGCGCACCAAGACCTTCTTCCGCGACCTGTTCGCGCGCGGGAAGGGACGGGGCTGGACCTTCTCCCATTCGTCGCTGTTCCTGGACTTCCTAGCCGGCAATCAGGATTACCGCTGCACCCCGTGGGGCATGCCGGCCTACAACGTCTTCGGCTGGCAGAAGCCCTGCTACCTGCTGGGCGAGGGCTACGTCGATACCTTCAAGGAGCTGATGGAAGACACCGACTGGGACAGCTATGGCACCGGCGCCTACGAAAAATGCGCCGATTGCATGGCCCATTGCGGCTATGAGCCGACGGCGGCGCTGGACGCATCGAAGCATCCGCTGAAGGCCCTGATAACTTCGCTGCGCGGCCCCCGCACCTCCGGCCCGATGGCGCCGGAAATTCCGCTGCATGCCCAGCGCCCGGCCGAGGACGTGTACGAGGAATTGGTCGAAGAGCAGGTGCAGCGAATCCAGTCCGGCACCGCGCCCGGCCACATCCCCCAGAAGTCACGTCGCGTCGAACCGGCGGAGTAAGGCGGGAAGCTCCGCCTGCCCTACCCGCTCGACTGCGTCGAGGGCCCTTTCCGTATTGCGGCCCAGTTCGATCAGCTTGGGCAGCCGGGACGGATGGCGGATCAACCAGGCCAGGATCGGCACGAGGCGCGAGGATCCGTCCGGCGCGACGGCGCTGTCCAGCCCATCGGGGAGAGCGGTTCGGGCATCGTCGCTGACGGCGCGTAGGATGATGAACGGCAGACCGGCCGCCTGCGCGGCCATGGCGACGGCATGGCTCTCCATATCCACGAGCACGGCCCCGGTTCGAGCATGGAGGTCGGCCTTGGCCTGAGGGTCGCCCACGATCCGGTCGCTGCCCCAGACCAGCGGGCCGCCGGGTGTGCCGAATCTTCCCGCTGGGGAGGCAACGCGGGTCGCACGCACCACGTCGCCGACCTTTAGCGACGGGTCGAGGCCCCCCCCGATCCCGAAAGAGACCAGCGCCTTGACGCCTTCCGTTCCGAGGGTTCGGGCCAGGTCGGCCGTGCGATCCGACGACGACCCGGAGGCGACGATGCGCGCCTGTCCGACCTGCGACCCGAGCGCCCGTTCGGCTCGCCGCACTTCCGAGCGCAGGCCGCAGACGATCCCGAGGATGGGGTGGCCGGGGCGAACGGGGCCTAGATGCCCCACTTCACCTCTCGGTCGTTGGACCGGATCAGGTTGCGATACCGCGCCAGGGCCCAGAGCGGGAAATAGGCCGCATAGCCGTGGTATTTCAGGTAGAAGACCCTGGGGAAGCCGGTCCCGGTGAACAGCTTTTCGTCCCACCGGGCGCCGTCGCGCGGCGCGTCTTCCAGATAGCGCACGCCGCGGGCCACTTCGGGCGCTTCGATCCCGTCGGCGGACATCAGGCCCAGCAATGCCCAAGCCGTTTGGGACGGTGTCGAGTTGATGGCATAGGCCTCGCGGCCCGGCTCGTAGCTTTCCAGCCCCTCGCCCCAGCCGCCATCTTCACGCTGCATCGCCTTCAACCACGCCACTGCACGGCGCACATAGGGCGCTTCCATGTTTTCGCCCGCGCCCTTCAGGGCCACCAGGACCGACCAGGTGCCGTAGATGTGGTTGGCGCCCCAGCGGCCGAACCAGGACCCGTCGGGCTTCTGCATCCGCTTCAGGAAGTCGATGCCCGCGGCGATGGCGTCAGCATGGGCCTCGGCATCTACCTGGGCCAGGCAGCCCACACAGCGGGCGGTCACGTCCTCGGTCGGCGGATCCAGCAGGGCGCCATGATCGGCGAAGGGGATCGAATTGAGATAGAGATGATCGTTCTCGGGCTCGAACGCACCCCAGCCGCCGACCATCTTGCCGCGCCGGGATTGCATCCCGACCAGCCATTCGCAGCCCCTTGCGATTGCCGGGGCATAGCGATCCGGGTCGTGGCGATGCATGGCCAGCAACACGACGGCGGTGTCGTCCACGTCTGGATAATGAGGGTTCTCGTACTGGAACGCCCAGCCGCCTGGCCGGACATCCGGGCGCCGCGCGGTCCAGTCGCCCCGCGTCTCCAGGATTTGCCGGTCGGCCAGCCAATCGAGCGCCTCGCCCACGCGGACATGATCGGCCTCGCTCTCGCCCGCTTCCATCAGTGCGTGGGCGGCCAGGCTGGTGTCCCAGACCGGCGATACGCAGGGCTGGAAATAAACGCCCCCCTCGCGCTCGACGATCAGATCTTCGATGGCGGCCCAGGCCGTCACCACATCGGGGTCGTCGTCGGGGCGGCCCAAGGCGTGCAATGCCATGACGGCATTGGCCATGGCGGGATAGATCGCGCCGAGCCCGTGCCGTCCGTTCAGCCGTTCGGTGAAGAAGTCCGTGGCAGCCGTGATGGCCTTGGCGCGCAGTCCCTTGGGAAAGCGCGGCTCCACGCTTTGCAGGATGCGATCCAGTCCCAGGAAC
>JBCCCB010000193.1:0-7761 GCA_039033775.1 Pseudomonadota bacterium
CGACCGGAGCACGGTTGTCGTTGGCAACTGTACATTGTGAACCGATAACGGTGGTATCTCACCGAGCGAAAGCTGGCCTCTTTAGACGTCCGTCGATCCTATTTCGGCCCCATGATCCCCCAACGAGGGTGTTTGGTGGAGCCGCCGGGTACCGCCCCCGGGTCCGATCCGCTTATTACAGGTGCGTTTATCGCCATAGTCCCGCAAGCGAGACAGTTGAGAGATTAGGCAGTTGTGGTGGAAACTTCAAGCCGTTCGGGCGGATTAGGTTGCCCAGAGATTGAGGCCGACGAGCAGGAGGCCGACCGCGATCTCGGTGGCGAAGAAGCCCCATTTGCGCGTGCTGGTTCCGTCCAGCACAAGGCTGGTGACCCGGCCGAGCGCACCCCCCAGCCAGACGAAGCCCAGCATGGCATAGGCGGTGGGCGAGCCGATCAGGATGGCGGCAAGACCCGCGACCACAAAGAGCGCGCCGGAGGCGGCGCGGACCTCGGAATAGCCCATGGTCGAGCCCGTATCGGCGAGACCGACCTTCTCCATCGTCCAGGCGGGGGCCAGCCATCCGGCGGCGCCGAAGCCGATCGTCACAAGGGCGAGGATCACGTCGATGATCGCGAGGATTTCCATTTGATGCTCCAATATCCGGTCGACGGACGACCTAGGACGGGGAAGCGCGGTTCCAATGGCTTAGACGACGAAGGCCGCCCCGGCGGGGACGGCCTCCGGTGATAGGGGCGGCGGGCGTCAGAACCCGGCCTTGATCCGCTCGAACTCCTCGGCCTGGCGCTGGCGCAGCTCGCCGTCCATGGGCAGTTGCGCCAGGATCGGCGCCTCGATGGGGCCCAGGCCGCCGGCGATGCGGTCTTCCTCGGTCACCTGGTCGTCCATGGCAGCGGCGTTGGCGTGGCCCCAGCCGCCCCCCATCAGGGGCACGGTGGCGGCGGACGACAGGATCGCGTTCATGTAATCGTAGACCAGGTCTTCGTCGCTCTCGCTTTCGGCCATGTTGACGTAGCCGCAAACCCAGAGGGAGGATCCCTCGGCGGCCTCGCGCTGGAAGCCGATGGGGAAGCCTTCTTCGACCATGGTGGGCAGGGTTTCGTTCCACGCCCAGGAGACCAGGACTTCGCCCGATTGCAGGAGTTGCGAGAGTTCCGCCGGGTCGGTCCAATAGGTGCGCAGGTTGGTATGCGCCTGACGCAGCCAGTCGGAGGCGGCTTGGAATTCGGCATCGCCCGCCTCGTTCCAATTGGTCGTGCCGGTGGCCAGATAGGCGAGCGCGTAGGCGTCGTCCACGTTGTCGGGCAGCGACACGCGGCCCTGGTAGGCAGGGTTGGTGAACACGTCGAGCGTGGCCACGTCTTCGGCCGGAACCTCGTCGGCATTGTAGGCGATGGCGGTCGAGCCGAAATCCGTGGGCAGGAAGTAGACGTCACCATCGGCCAGGGTGTCGGTGCCGGTGAGATCGCCGTTCAGGTCGCCGAAGGCGTCGATCCGGGACGTGTCCCAAGGCTCGATCAGGCCGGATTCGGTGAATTTCGGGACGGAGCCGGCGCAGATATGGGTGACGCCGGGGGTGTTGAAGCCCGAGGAGAGCTTCTGAAATGCCTCCTCCTCGTCGCCGAAGAAGGCGAAGTCGGGGCTTTGCCCATGCTTTTCGGTATAGGCGGTGTGGAAATCCGGGTTCTCGAAGCCGGAATAGTCGAAGACGGTCAGGTCTGCCCAGGCCGGCGCGGCCAGGATGGTGCCCGCGAAGAGGGCGGTGCGGAATTTCATGTATCTCTCCCGTTGTTGGACCGAAGTCTGGCGCGCAAGGTATGTGCGGCAACAGCCCGCGTCTAGCGGTTCGCGCGCCGGGCGGCGGCGCGGTGGAAGAGATTTATCGTCAGCGCCTGCAATTGCCTGAGAACGTGGCGAATTTCAGCAGGGTCGCGGGCCCGGAGGGCGTTGGCGAGATGGGTGTAGAGGGCGAGAATCTCAGCCCGGTCGCGTTCGGCATAGGTGAGGACGTTCATCAGGGGCTGCATGGCCTCGACGGCGCCGGCCAATTGGTAGGACAGGATGGGGTTGTGAGCGGCATCCACGAAAGCGCGGTGGAAAGCCACGTCGGCGGCGCAGAAGGCTTCGTCGTCGCAGGGGGCGCTGAGGCGGTCATGGGCGGCCTTGAGCGCTGTCAGATCGGTTTGATCGTGGTTGGCGCAGGCGAGATCGGTGCAGGCGGCTTCCAGGGCGAAGCGCGCCTCGGCGGCGGTCTCGAAATCGACGGCGTTCATCGACAGCAGCAGCGTGGAGGTGGCCACATGGGCATCGACGGCGGCATCGAAAGTCAGTTTGTTGACGTAGGCGCCGCCGCCTGCGCCGCGTTTGGTGCGGATCAGATTACGGGCGGCGAGACGCTTCAGCGCCTCGCGCACGGTGCCCCGGGAGCAGTCGAACTGATCGGCCAGGTCCGTCTCGGAGGGCAGGCGGTCGCCGGAGGTCAGCTCGCCCTCGGTGATCTGTGTCGACAGGCGGTCGGCGATGGCGGCGGAGAGGGGGCGGCTCATGGTCACGATTTCCATTGTCCGACATTTGGGGAATTGTCGGACATTCGAATGTCTGACATTCGGGTAAGCGAGCGGGGCGAGTCGTGCAAGCGGATCGCCTGCGGGTTTGGGAGGACCGCTTGAGACGATTGGCGCGCATGACCGCACCCCATTGGCTGGCGCTCTATGCCGGGCTTCTGGCGGCTTGGGTGTTCGTGTGGGTCGGGTCGACCGAGGTGGCCTGGGCCACGCTGATCCGCGATTTGTGCGCGACGCCGGTGGTGGCCGCGGGCTGGGGCGGGGCCTTTGCGATGTGGGTGGTGATGGCGGCGGCGATGATGCTGCCGACGGCCTTGCCCGCCTTCGCGACCCATGACGAGATCGCAGAGGCGCACGGGACCGGCGGCGGGGCCGCCCTGGTGGCCGGATATGGATTTGTCTGGTTCGGGTTCGCCGGGTTGGCGGCGACGGCGCAGGTCTTCTTGGCCCGATTGGGCCTCGGCGACGGGGTGTGGGTTGCGGCGGGCTTGTTGGGGCTGGCCGGGGCGTACCAGTTTTCAAGCTGGAAAGACGCGTGTCTCAGCCGGTGCCGCCAGCCGCTGACATTCTTCATGGGATATTGGGCCGAGGGGCCCTGGCGCATGGGGCTGCGCCTGGGCGCCACGTGCCTGGGTTGCTGCTGGGCCTTGATGGCGCTGGGGCTGATCGGTGGGGCGATGAGCTTGGGCTTCATGGCACTGGCGACCTGTTTGATGATGATGGAAAAACTGGCACGTGGGCCGCATCTGACCCACGCCATCGGCTTCGCGTGCTTTTGCGGCGCGGGCTACCTGATTGGAGGACCCCTATGACCAAAATCGCCGCGCCCGTCGTCACGAGCCGCCATCCAGACGCCCGACCCGTGGGCGCGGGACAGACGCCTTGGGCGATCAAAGGCGAGTTGATCCTGAACTGCAATTGCACCGTGTTCTGCCCCTGCGTGATCTCGCTGGGGAAACATGCGCCGACCGAAGGTGTGTGCCAGGCTTGGTCGGGAATCCGGATCGACGACGGGCATTATGGCGAGGCTGATTTGAGCGGGCTGAACGTCGGCCTGCTGTTGGAGATCCCGGGCATGATGGCGCGCGGAAACTGGAAGGCGGCGGCCTTCATCGACGACCGGGCGAGCCAGGCGGCCTATCTGGGGCTGATCGAGATTTTCTCTGGCAGGGCAAAGGGAACGACGGGGTTGTTCAAGTTGCTGGTCAGCGAGTTCCTGGGCGCCGAGCGGGCCAAGATCAGCTACGAGACGGAAGGAAAGACGCGGCGCCTGATGGTCGGCAAGAAGATCCAGGGCGAGGTCGTGCCGGTGAAGGGCAAGCGCGAGGGCGAGGACATCGTGGCGGTGAACACCGAGTATTGGATGGGGCCGGACATCACCGTTGCGACTGCCAATAAGGGCCGCGTGCGGGCCTTCGGGCGGGTCTGGGATTTCGACGGACGGTCGGCCGAGATTTGTCAGATCGATTGGTCGGGCCCGGAGTTGGCGAAGTGATCACGCCGGACTGGGCCCGGATGATGGCGCGCCACAATGCGTGGCAGCATGAGTGGATGATCCCGGCGATCCTGTCGCTGGACGACGCGGCCGTCCGGAAAGATCGCGGGCTGTTCTTCGGGTCCATCTTGGGGACGGCGAACCATCTGCTGTGGGGGGATCGCGCGTGGCTCTACCGGTTCGGCGAGGGGCCGATGCCGGACGTGCCGCCGGCGCAGAATACGGATCTGACGCCCGATGCCGCGACCTGGGCGCTGGAGCGGCGGGCGACGGATGACGCGCTGGCGCGCTGGGCCGATGGCCTCAAGACGACGGATGGGACGCTGGTTTGGCAATCGGCCTTGTCGCCGCGGGAGAACCGGACGCCCGTCGCCGTGGCGGTGAGCCATATCTTCCTGCATCAGGTCCACCATCGCGGGCAGATCCATGCCGCGCTGACCGGGCTGGGGGTCGAGACCGGGACGACGGACCTGCCCCTCCTGCCGGGGTTGGAATGAAGTACCTGGCGCCGTCGAACCGGTTGCGGCGGACCTGGTGGTCGGATGCCGTGGAGGCCTGCGGGGTCACGGCCTATAGCGTGTATAACAAGACGTTGCTGCCGGCCGTGTTCCAGTCGGGGTCCGAGGACGGGCGGCACCTGAAATCGGCGGTCCAGCTCTGGGATGTGGCCTGCGAGCGGCAGGTTCAGATCGAGGGGCCGGACGCGGATGCGTTGATGCAGCGGCTGACGCCGCGGGATCTGGATCGGGTGCGGCCGGATAAATGCGCCTATGTGCCGATCTGCGACGTGAACGGGGGCATGCTGAACGACCCGGTCGCGTTGCGGCCGCGGGCCGGGACGTGGTGGATATCGTTGGCCGATAGCGACTTGGCCTTGTGGGTCGAAGGCGTCGCGATGGGCGCGGGTTACGATGTCGCGGTCAGCGAGCCGGATGTCCAGATTTTGGCGGTGCAGGGCCCCTGGGCCGCCGATCTGACGGCCGAGGTGTTGGGCGAGACCACGCGGGATATCTCGTTCTTTGGCTTTTCCTGGATGCCCTTCGAGAATGGTGACGTGCTGGTCGCGCGGTCCGGCTATTCCAAGCAGGGCGGCTTTGAAATGTACGTCCCTGACCAGGCGCTGGCGATGCCGCTTTGGGATCGCTTCATGGCCGTGGGGGAGCCGTATGACATTCGGGCGGGCTGTCCGAATGCGGCAGAACGGATCGAGGGCGGGATGCTGTCCTACGGCAACGACATGACGCGCGCCGATACGCCGTTCGAAGCGGGGCTGGGGCGGTATGTGCAGCGCTATGATTGCCTGGGCGGCGCGGCGTTGCGGTATCACGAATCCCGGCGGCGGATCGTGGCGGTCGAGTTGGATGCGGCGCCGCCGGCGGCGGATCGGGATTGGCCGCTGATGGATGGAGCGACGCAGGTGGGCACCGTGCGGTCGGCGGCCTGGTCGGACGAATTCCAATGTGGCGTCGCCATTGGAATGTTGGACAATGCATGGGGGCCGGGCGACCGGCTGACTTGCATGACGCAGGACGGTCCCTTGGGGGCCGAGATCAAGGAAAGGTTCTGGAGATGAGCGAGACGTTCAAAGCCCTGGTGGTGGAGAAGGGCGACGAGGGGACCTCGGCCGCCGTGCAGGACCTGACCTTGGCGGATTTGCCTGAGGGCGAGGTGACCGTGGCCGTCGAATATTCGACAGTGAATTACAAGGATGGTCTGTGCATCGGGCCCGGCGGCGGCTTGGTGCGCCATTACCCGCATGTGCCGGGGATCGACTTCGCCGGCACGGTCGAGGCGTCGTCTGACGACCGCTACAAGGCCGGCGACAAGGTCGTGCTGACCGGCTGGCGCGTGGGCGAGGCGTTTTGGGGCGGTTATTCGCAGAAAGCGCGCGTGAAGGCCGATTGGCTGGTGCCGCTGCCCGATGGGCTGACGACGCGGCAGGCCATGGCGGTGGGGACGGCCGGGTTCACGTCGATGCTGGCGGTGCAGGCGTTGGAGGATCACGGATTCAAGGCGGGGCCCGTGCTGGTGACGGGGGCCGCGGGGGGCGTCGGCTCGGTGGCGGTGTCGCTGCTGAGCGCGATGGGCAAGGAGGTGGCCGCGGTCACCGGGCGGCCGGAGCAGGCCGATTACCTGAAAGGCTTGGGGGCGACGCAGATCGTGGCCCGCGAGGATTTGGCCGAGACGGTGAAGCGGCCGCTGGAAAGCGAGACCTGGGGCGGATGTGTGGACGCCGTGGGCGGCGCGATGCTGGCGCGGGTGCTGGGGCAGATGCAGTACGGGGCCTCGGTGGCCGCCGTCGGATTGGCCGGGGGGGCGAACCTGCCGGCAACGGTAATCCCGTTCCTGCTGCGCGGCGTGAACCTTCTGGGAATCGACTCGGTGATGCAGCCCTATGAGAACCGGGTGCGCGCATGGGCGCGCTTGGCCCAAGTGATGCCGATGGACAAGCTGGAGGCCATGGTGGTCGAGGCGACGCTGGGCGATCTGCCGAAGCTGGGGGCGGATATTCTGAAAGGGCAGGTGCGCGGGCGCGTGGTGGTGGATTTGAATGGGTAGCGGCCGAGAGCGTCATTCCACGATTTCGATCATAACGCCTTCGGGCGAGCGGACGACGGCTTCGTAATAGCCGTCGCCTGTCCGTCGGGGCGGCGACACCAGGAGACCGGCGCGGCCGAACCGGTCGGCCAGCTTGTCGACGGCTTCCGTCGATCCGACAGAATAGGCGATGTGGGCCCAGCCGCAGATCTCGCCCTGGGCGGGGCCGACCCAAGGTCCCTCCATCAATTCGATGCGAATGTCGCTGTCGGGCAGGGTCAGGAACCGTGATACGAAGCCTGGCCGGTTCGCGCTGACGTATCTCTCGCCGATCCGGGCGTCGAAATAGGTACTCCAGAACGCCGCCGCCTCTTCGAGGTCGGCTGTCCAGAGGGCGATGTGGGAAAGCTTCATGAACGGGCTTCCTGGCGGACGTGAAGGACCGGGCCGCGCAGGCGGACCGCTCCGGTGGGCGAACCTTCCGGATGCTATTCGGCGGGGGCCGGGCCGAGGTCAAGGACCCACACCCGCCCCCGGCAAAGGGCCGATGACCAGGGCGATGATGCCCCAGCTGGCGCGGTGCGGCTTGTCGGTTCCGTCGCTGCCCGACATGACGGTGTGCATGACCAGGATCCCCGAATCCGCCGACGTCACCAGTAAAGTCAGGATCGGCATGACATACATCACTATAACCGCGCCATCAGGGGCGGCGGGTGGCATTTCGGACATGGTGAAGAAGAGCTCGACGTCGTGACGATCGCGCCGTCGGCGGCGGTCTCGGTCGATTGGGGGCCATCGGCGGGGGCGTTGAGCTGAGGGACGCCGCGGATGTGGTAGATCAGCGCCGTCGCGCAGGTCGTCACGGCGAAGAGGAAGATCACGAAGAAGCTGACGGAGATGATGGAGAGGGGGGTGAGCCGTTGAGAAACTGCGTGTTGAGCGACGACAGCATGCCGCCCGCACCCCGCGATCGGATCGGGGCCCACGGGACCAGGGCGACCATGACCGCT
Source organism: Pseudomonadota bacterium (assembly GCA_039033775.1). GTDB lineage: Bacteria > Pseudomonadota > Alphaproteobacteria > Rhodobacterales > Rhodobacteraceae > Jannaschia. The sequence goes on from JBCCCB010000193.1 coordinate 7,608, forward strand.
TTCGAACTGATCGCGATGGGCAGGCCGGGGCCGTCATAACAGCCGGTATCCTGCGTGGCGATGGCGAGGTCCGTGAACGGCTTCTTCGGTGCCATGGTGGCTCTGTCTGCTTGGCCGGGCCGAGCGGAGGCGGGCAGACCCGTTGGCCGTGACG
>JBCCCB010000194.1:0-7744 GCA_039033775.1 Pseudomonadota bacterium
ACGACGCCTCCCGCGTCGACCGCGTTGAGGTCCTCTCTCAAATTGGCCTTCGCCTCGGGAGTGTGGTTGCACTGGGCGATCGCGAAGATGTCCCACCAAACGAATTCATCGCTGCCAACGATACCTTGAAGCGCCGCGACGACGTCGTCGAAACTATTGCGCCACGTGGAGCTCACGAAGACCGACCTGCTGTTGTCGGTGCAGAGCCCAGGGGGGGCGTCTTCAGGTCCGGCCAGGGCATTGCATGTCCGGATGGACGCCGGCTGTCCTGCGGCCACCTGCGGGTGGGATCCGAGGATCTTTCCGGCCAGGGGCGCGGGGTGCGCACCCGGGGGACGACGGCCCCACGCCGGCCCGCCCGGACATGAAACGCCCGAAGATGGCATGCCGCGGTTCGGCAGTCGGATCGCCGCGGGGCAAACCGGCGAGGGGTTGGCTTGAAACTGGACTGCGGAAGGGACGCGCCGGGCCGATCGACTCACGTCTTCCGGTCAGCGGGGTCGCCGCGCGGGACATCCAGACCCGGCCCGATCTCGCTTAGGGCATAAACCCCGACCGAGATCTTCTCGAACCAGCCGTAATGGTTGTCGCGCATGATCGCCGTCGCCCGCGCCACGCCGGTCGCGGCGGCGACGTCCCGGCCCCGGCAGGCCCCATGCGCGGCCAGATGCCCGGCCACCGCCAGCGCGTCCTGCCGATAGGCCGTGACCAGCCCGACCCGCGTTCCGCCCCCTGGCGACGGGTCGCCCCGCCGGGCCGCGAATTCCTTCAGAAGCCGTTCCTTCGGCTTCTTCGTCAGCCGTGGCCGGAACGGCCCCGGATCGCAGCGCACGGTGACCAGCCCGTCGCGTGTCCGCACCGTCAGGACCCCGAGAGCCAACCGCCGCGCCAGCTTCAGATTGGCCTTCAACGTGGACCAGCCGCGCCGCCCCTCCACCTCTGGCACGGCCAGGTAGACATGGGGTGTTACCGCCTGCCGCTCGATCCCCTGATGCACCAGCGTCAGGCTGAACCCGGTCTTCAATTCCACGATCACCGGCGGCTCGTCCCCGCGCAGGGCCACCACGTCGGCCGCCCCGATCTCGCCTTTCACGGCATAGCCCTGGCCCTCCAGGAAGGCCTTCACCGGCGGATAGAGATCGACCTCCCGCACCACCCGTGACATCTGCGCGCCCTCTCGCTAAGACCCCGCGCGACAGACACGCAGCATTGGACCCCAGGATGACCACCCTCGTTTTCGGCCACAAGTCCCCCGATACCGACAGCACCGCCAGCCCCATCGCCTGGGCCTGGTACATGACCGAGGTGATGGGCCAGGACGCCAAGCCCGTCCTTCTGGGCGAGCCGAACACCGAGGCCGCCTTCATGCTGGAGCGCTGGGGTTTGGAGAAGCCCGAGATCATCGACGACGTGGCCGAGGGGCAGCAAGTCGTCGTCGTCGATACGAACAACCCTGCCGAATTGCCCGCCTCGATCGGCAAGGCCGACCTGCGGCAGATCATCGACCACCACAAGCTGGCCGGTGGAATCGAGACCAAGGCGCCCATCGACATCACCATCCGCCCGCTCGCCTGCACGGCGACGATCATGTACGACCTGATGGGCTCGGCCGTGTCGTCGGCGCCCGAGGGGGTGCGGGGCGCGATGCTGACGGCGATCCTGTCGGACACGCTGGAATTTCGGTCCCCCACGACGACGGACCACGACCGGGCCGTGGCCGAACGGCTGGCCGGCGATCTGGGCGTCGACATCGCCGCCTTCGCGGCCGATATGTTCGCCGCCAAGTCCGATGTCAGCGCCTTCAGCGAGGCGGAACTGTTGCGGATGGATTCCAAGGAATACGAAGTCGACGGAACCAAGTTCCGCGTTTCCGTCCTGGAGACGACAGCGCCCGCCACGGTGCTGGATCGAAAGGCGGCCTTGATCGACGCGATGCCTGTGGTGGCGGCGGAGGACGGCGTAGATCAGGTCCTGCTGTTCGTCGTCGACATCCTGCGGGAAGAGGCGACGATGCTGCTTCCGAACGATTTGACGAAGACCGTCGCCGAAAAGAGCTTCGGGGCGTCCTCATCGGGGGATGCGGTCGTATTGCCCGGCGTCATGAGCCGGAAAAAGCAAATCATCCCGGCGCTCAAGGTCTGAGCGGGATCGGACAGCTCGCTTGGGGGGCGGGCTGTTACCGATGGGCCCGGTTTGGCATCACGCCGGGTCCTTGAAGATGAAGATTCCGATGGTCACGGCCAGAAGGATCAAGATGCCGAGGCCGGCTTCCAGACCGCCGGGAGCCGCGCCATGGAGCTGGTCCATCACCGAGCCGACGCAATGTCGGGTGCCGTTCCAATCTTTAAAACAAAGGTTCATGTCGGCTCGCTGCCATAGGGGTTCAATATAGGCAGCTTTGACACGAAATTTGGCCGTATTTTAGACATTTACGTCGCAAATTTGGAAACACTAAGCGTCTTGGGCCAGCCGGGCCTCCAAGACCTCGAACGGCACGCCGGGCACGTCTTTCGCGCCGCGAATGACCAGAGATGTCTTTACCGAGGCCACGTTTTCCGCGGCGGTTAGTTGCCCGGTCAGAAACGATTGGAATGTCGAAAGGTCAGGTGCGACGCATTTCAGGATGAAGTCGATCTCGCCGTTGAGCATGTGGCATTCCCGGACCAGAGGCCAGCCACGGGCCAGAGCCTCGAAGGCGGAGAGGTCGGTTTCGGCCTGGCGCAGCAGCGACACCATGGCGAAGACCTGCACCTCGAAGCCCAGGGCGCGGGCATTGACGTCGGCATGATAGCCCTGGATGAATCCCGCCTCTTCCAGCGCGCGAACCCGGCGCAGGCAGGGCGGGGCGCTGATGCCGACGCGACGGGCCAGTTCCACGTTGGTCATCCGCCCATCCGCCTGAAGCTCGGCGAGGATCTGGCGGTCTATGGGGTCGAGCTTGCTGGCGGGCATCGGGTCCTCGGGGGGTTGTGCTTCGCGGATATGTCCCACGACCGCGCGGCAGGCGCAACAATGTTTCGCGATTGGGTAAGTTTAATGCGGCGGCTGCCCCTCTGTCCTTGGCGCGCCGCTTATTTGCGCTGCAGGTGTTCGTCCAGGCGCGGCATGATCTCGACGAAGTTGCAGGGCTTATGGGTGTAGTCGAACTGGTGGACCAAGATCTCGTCCCAGGCATCGCGGCAGGCCGAGGGCGAGCCGGGCAGCGCGAAAAGATAGGTGCCCGACGCCACCCCTGCGCAGGCACGGGACTGGACGGCCGAGGTGCCGATCTTCTTGACCGAGATCATGGTGAAGAGCGTGGCGAAGGCGTCGATCTCCTTCTCGTAGACATCGCGATGGGCTTCGACCGTCACGTCCCGGCCCGTGAGCCCGGTGCCCCCGGTCGACAGGATCACGTCGATGTCCGGGTCCGCGCACCAGGCGCGCAGCCGGTCGGCGATGGCCGCGCGGTCGTCCTTGACGATCGTCCGGTCGGCCAGGACATGGCCCGCGCCTTTCAGCCGATCCACCAAGGTATCGCCGGATCGGTCGTCGTCGGGCGTCCGCGTGTCCGAGACCGTCAGAACGGCGATGCGGCAGGGCAGGAAGGTGCGGTTGGGCATGGCGAGGCATCCGGGTTTGTCGGGCGGAGTATGGCGGCGTTCGCCTGCGGGGAAAACGCAATTCCCAGTGTTCGGGCGCCGGCTGGGCATCTAGCTTGGCAACAGGGCCGACAGGAAGGATCCGTCATGAGCTTTGCCGACAGCTATCTCGGGGGCCTGCGTGCGCTTGTCGGGCCCAGGCCCCTTCTGGCCGTCGGTGTCCGGGTCCTGGTCGAGGATTCCGAGGGTCGGTTCCTGATCCTGCAGCGGTCCGACAGCGGACATTGGGGCCTGCCGGGCGGTTCGATGGAATTGGGCGAGTCGCTTATGGATGCGGTCCACCGCGAGACACGGGAGGAGACGAACCTGACCTTGACCGATGTCCGGCCGTTCGGCCTGTCGTCGGATCCGCGGGTCGAACGCTATACCTATCCCAACAGGGACGTCCTTCAGAGCGTCTCGCTCCTGGTCCATGCCGGGGCGGTCGACGGCCCCTTGGCCGCCAACGACGGCGAGGCCCTGGCCTTCCGGTTCGTCCGGCCCGAGAAGATCGACCCGGCGACCTTCACCGCCCCCGAATGGCCGACCTTCGGCCATTGGCGGCGCCATCTGGAAACAGGCGCCTTCCAGATCGTCTGACGTGACGCCGCGCCCTGGCCGCTATCGGTCGAAATCGGCGGCCGAATGGCGCTCCGGCAACTTCAGGCTCTCGTCGTCGCCGAAATTCCGGTTGACCATGCGCCCGCGGCGCGTCGCGGGCCGTTCGTCGATCCGCTCGGCCCAGTCCATGACGTGGGTGTAGTCCTTCACCGCTAGGAACGTCGCCGCATCGCCATAGAGGCGGCCCAGGCAAAGCTGGCCATACCAGGCCCAGATCGCCATGTCGGCGATGGAATAGTCGGTTCCCGCGATCCAGTCGCGCCCAGCCAATTCGCGGTTCAACACATCCAGTTGCCGCTTGGTTTCCATGGCGTAGCGGTTGATCGGATATTCGAACTTTTCGGGCGCATAGGCATAGAAATGCCCGAACCCGCCGCCCAGGAACGGGGCCGATCCCATCTGCCAGAAGAGCCAGTTGAGCGTCTGCGCCCTGTCCGAGCCCAGGAAGGCGCCGAAGCGTTCGGCCAGGTGCAGCATGATCGACGCGCTTTCGAACAAGCGCACCGGTTCGGGGCCGGAACGGTCCCACATGGCGGGGATCTTTGAGTTCGGGTTCACCTCCACGAAGCCTGAGCCGAATTGATCGCCCTCGCCGATGTCGATCAGCCAGGCGTCGTATTCCGCGTCGTGCCCGGCTTCGAGCAGTTCTTCGAGGAGCAGCGTGACCTTCACGCCGTTGGGCGTGGCCAGGGAATAGAGCTGCAACGGATGTTCGCCCACCGGCAGGGGCTTGTCGTGGGTCGGCCCGGCAACGGGGCGGTTGATGCTGGCGAACTTGCCGCCCGATTCGGCGTCCCAGGTCCAGATTTCGGGGGGCGTGTAGGTCATGGGCGTCAGCTCCGATTGTGAGGGCAGGAGCGGGGGCCAGCCCCCGCACCCCCGGGATATTTGTGAAAGGAAGAAGTCAGGTGTCCAGGCGCGCCCGGAGCGAGAGGAGGTCGGCCCAGCTGTCGCGCTTGGCATGGGGTTGGCGCAGCAGATAGGCCGGGTGGAGCATGGGCAGGACGGGACGGCCCAGAGCCTCGGACCATTGGCCGCGCAGGCGGGTGATGCCGCGCCGACCCAGCAGGGCGTTGCAGGAATGGTTGCCCATGAGGACCAGGATATCGGGGCCCGCCAGGTCGATATGGCGTTTGAGGAACGGCAGCATCATGGCCACCTCGGCCGGCTCGGGATCGCGGTTCGAGGGCGGGCGCCAGGGCAGGATGTTGGTGATGTAGACGGCGTGGTCCGGGTCGGGGTTGTCCCGCGCGAGGTCAATGGCGGCCAGCATCTTGTCGAGCAATTGGCCCGCGGCGCCGACAAAGGGCTTGCCCTGGCGGTCCTCGTCGCGCCCCGGGGCTTCGCCGATGATCATGACGCGGGCTTCGGGCTGCCCGTCCGAGAAGACCAGGGACTTGGCGCCCAGCCGCAGATCGCACCAGGGATAGGCGGCCAGGGCATCCTTCAGCCTGGGCAGGTCGGGGGCCGTGGCGGCGGCGCGCTCGGCCTCGGTCACGGGGTCCGCGGGTGCATCGGGGTCGGCGGCGGCGATGGTGGGGGCGGCCTGCCTGGCCGTCACCGCGCCGGGCATCCGGTCGGGCAGGGCGGTGCGGTCGATGGGGGTGTCGGCGATGGCCTCGTCGCAACCCATCTCGAGGAGCCATTCCAGGGTGGCGCGGGCGGTGTGAGGGTCGAGGTCGGGCTGCATGGCGGCACGCTATCGGGCCTTGCCGCAAACCGGAAGTCGATTTGACGTGATCCCCGGTCGGGCCAAAACTTCGCCATCTTGGTCGGGGACAAGCGAGGGCACCAAGACGGAGATTTGACCGTGCTATCCCGAGCTTTTCTGGCCCTTCTTAGCCTGGCCGTGGTCAGCGTAGTCCCCAGTGCCAGTGCCCAGACCGACACCCAGATATGCCTGTCGGCGCCGACGCGGGATTGCGTCTTCCGGATCGCGTTGGACGCCGTCGAGCGGGAGGCCGATACGGGCCATTACGTGCAGGATATGTTGGAACTCGCTAGCTTTGCGGATGTCTCTGGTGAGCCCTCGCTCGATGCGATCCTGTCATCCTTGTTGGACAACCTGACCAAACGGGAACCGAAAATGGCGGAGCGGGCTAAGATCTTGCTCAGGCGATCCTGCGTCTACATCCGGAACGATGCGCCGAGCCTGCCGATCGTGGCGACCAGGTTGGTCGCAGAACTCCGCGCGGTCGCTCAGTTGCTTCCCGCTGACGAGTCCGAGGGTCGGGCCGCTCTGTTGTCTGCCATTGCACGGTGCTATGGCATGCTGGGAGATGTTGAGGCGTTCAATTCTCTGATCGGCGAAGCTGGCCTAGATGAAGAGCGACTGCGGACGTCTTGGATCTATGGGCTGATGCGAGGCCGCCAGGTCGCCCTTCTGAATGATCTGCCGGACGAGACCGTCCCAGAGAACTTGCGAGAACAGGTTAACCGAGCGGCCTTTCACCAGTTATCTCGGGCCGCGTTCGCGTCAGCGATGGAAGTGATCGCGAATGTCGAAGATATTGAGACACGGATCGAGAAATTTCGCGTCGCTCATGGCGGCGCGATGACGGCCGACGAAAGAACAGCGGCCCTGTCCATGGCCGAGGCCCTGGCGGCGGAGATCGACGGTCCGCTCCCTTCATTTCTGGTGGAGATCCTGGCATGGCCGAAGGCGATGGCTGGGGATTGGCAGGCAACGCTCGACTTGGTTGCGCGACTTCAACCGGGCGGCCGGGCTGACAAAGTTGCATCGGAGACGTTGGCGCGGCTGGGCGGGGCTCGCGGGGAATATGACGTCGTTCTGGCGATGTTGGATAGATCGACGGATGGATATGTCGGGGACGAGACTGAAGCAATCATCAGGGCGGGCATGGAGGGCGCCCTTCAAGCCGGGCGGGTCGATATCGATCTCTTGCTAGAGCGGTTGTCTGGTGCGGCCTTATTCGCGGCTCTCCATCCCGTTGCGTCGCATGCTATGGCAAAAGGCGATCATGCCTGGGCAGAATTCGTCTATCGCAGGGCGCTCGCAATTGACTCTCGGCCGTGGGAAATTGGCGGGCTGCGCCGCGACTACGCGTTTTGGCTGGCCGAGCAGGGACATGGGCGCGAGGCCCTTGCCTTAGGATGGACCAGACAGGACAGAATGACTCTGGCCCGGATCGCCATCCGGTTGGATTGACCCCCTCGGCGCATTTCCATTGATCCCCAGGGTCTGACCGCGCAAAAGCTTGGGCGATGTTCACCCAACGCCACCTCCTCGGCATCGAGCCACTGCACCCCGCCGAGATCACCACGCTGCTGGACCGCGCCGAGCATTACGCCGAGGCCGGGCGGCGGCACGAGGCGGTGGAGCCGGTTCTGCGTGGGCTAACCCAGGTGAACATGTTCTTCGAGAACTCCACCCGCACCCAGGCCAGCTTCGAAATCGCGGGCAAGCGGTTGGGCGCGGATGTGATGAACATGGCGATGCAGGCCTCCTCCCTGAAGAAGGGCGAGACGCTGATCGACACGGC
>JBCCCB010000195.1:0-7737 GCA_039033775.1 Pseudomonadota bacterium
GACGTGAAGACCGAGGTGAGGATGCCGATGCCCAAGGTGACCGCGAAGCCGCGCACCGGGCCGGAGCCCAGGGTGAAGAGGATCGTGGCGATGATGAACGTGGTGATGTTGGCATCGACGATGGCCGATAGGGCGCGTTCGTAGCCCAATTCGATGGCGCGGGCGGGGCCTTTGGCGGTCTTGAGTTCCTCGCGGATGCGCTCGAACACCAGGACGTTAGCGTCAACCGCCATGCCGATGGTGAGGACGATGCCCGCGATGCCGGGGAGAGTCAGGGTCGCGCCAACGAGGGATAATAGCCCGAAGATCAGGCCAATATTGATGGCTAACGCCACGGTGGCGAACGTTCCGAAGAGACCATAAGCGAGTATCATGAAGACCAAGACGGCGGCGAGAGCGACCATCGAGGCAGTCTGGCCCGCGTCGATGCTTTCTTGGCCCAGATCCGGACCGATGGTGCTTTCTTGCAGGAAGGTCAGTTCGGCCGGGAGGGCCCCGGCGCGGAGGAGAATGGAGAGGCGGTTGGCTTCTTCGACGGTGAAGTTGCCGGTGATCTGGCCCGAGCCGCCGGTGATGGCGGATTGGATCACGGGGGCGGTCACCACTTCGTCGTCCAGGACGATGGCGAAGGGGGAGCCGATATTGGCCGCCGTGTATTGCCCGAAGGCGCGGGCGCCCTGGGGGTTGAAGCGGAAGGTGACGGCGGGGCGGCCGTTTTGGTCGAAGGCGCCTTGGCTGTCGACCAGGTCGTCGCCGGTGACGACGGGCGCGCGTTCCAGGACGTAGTATTGGTCGGGGAATTCCAGGTCGGGGACCAGGAGTTGGTCGATATCGACGCTCTGCCCTGCCGTGCCCTGGCGGCTGACGACCGGGTGGAAGGTCAGTTGCGCGGTGGTGCCGATCAACTCCTTCAGTTCGGCGGCCGAGCCGATGCCGGGCACCTGGATCAGGATGCGGTCGGCGCCCTGGCGCTGGATGGTGGGTTCGCGGGTCCCGGCCTCGTCCACGCGGCGGCGGATGATCTCCAAGCTCTGCTGCATGGTGCGGTCGTCGGTGGCGGTGCGCTCGGCCTCCGACAAGGTCAAGGTGACGATGTCGCCCGCGCCGGTGACGTCGATATCGGTCTGGCCGACACCGGTCAGGGATTGGATGGGCGAGCCGAGGTCGCGGACCGTCGCGACCGCCGTCTGCAAGCCCGACGGTTCGCCGATGCGGATGCGGAGTTCGCCGGGCGGGGCTTCCTGCCGGCGGATGGTGCCGACCTGATCCCGGACATCGCGCAGGGCGTCGCGGGCATCGGGCCAGAAGGCCTCGACGCGGCTTTCATAAACGTCCGACAATTGCACTTCGGCCAGAAGATGCGCGCCGCCCCGCAAGTCCAGGCCCAGATTGACGAGGCCCGAGGGGAAGAAATCGGGCCAGTCGTCCAGCGCGGGTTCCAATTCGGCCGAGACGGCGCCGGTGCGTTCGAGTTGCAGATGGGCGTCGTTGTAGCGCTCAACCGTGCCGTAGAAGAGGTTCGGCATCGCCAGAAGCAGGCCAAAGGCGCAGGTCAGAACGATCAGGAGCCGCTTCCAGAGCGCGATCTGCAACATCGGGTCAGCCCGCGGGTTCGGTCTTGGACAGGACTTGGGCGATGGTGGACTTGACCACGCGGATCTTCACGCCGTCGGCGATCTCGACCTCGACTTCGTTGTCGTCTTTCACCTTGGACACTTTGCCGATGACGCCGCCCTGGGTGACGACCTGGTCGCCGCGCCGAAGGGCTTCGACCATGGCCCGGTGTTCCTTCACCTTCTTCTGCTGGGGACGGATCAGCAGGAAATACATGATCGCGAAGATCAGGATCAGGGGGATGAAGCTGCCGAAGCCGGCGGCGGCACCACCGGCGGCCTGCGCATAGGCGGGGGTTGCGAACATGTGGGGTCCTCGGGTCTTGGATGGTGTCGCGCAGCCCGCGCGGAAAGTCGGGGGCGAACCTATGCGGGCGACATGGGGCGCGCAAGGGACGGTGGCAAGCCGCGGCGGCCTATGGCATGGGGCGGGGCGAGACCCGGAGGCCACACCCATGCACGACATCAGAGCGATCCGAGACGACCCCGCCGCCTTCGACGCGGGCCTGGCCCGGCGGGGGCTGGCGCCGATGTCGTCCGAGTTGTTGGCGCTGGACGAGGCGCGGCGGGGCTGCATCACGGCGTCCGAGGCGGCCTTGGCCGAGCGGAACGCGGCGTCCCGCGAGGTGGGCGCGGCAAAGGCGTCGGGCGACGAGGCCGGGTTCGAGCGGCTGCGGGCGCTGGTGGCCGACAAGAAGGCGGAGATCGCGCGGCTGGAGGACGAGGCGCGCGAGAAGGACGCGGCATTGCGGGACGCGTTGCTGGAGATCCCCAACCTGCCGGACGCCGATGTTCCCGACGGCGCGGACGAGGCGGACAACGTGGAGCTGCGCCGATGGGGCACGCCGCGGGTCTTCGATTTCGATCCGGTGGAGCATTTCGAGATCCCGGGCGTGATGCCGGGGATGGATTTCGAGACGGCGGCCAAGCTGTCGGGCGCGCGGTTCGTGATGCTGCGCGGGGCGGTGGCGCGGATTCATCGAGCGTTGGCGCAATTCATGCTGGACACGCACGTGGCCGAGAACGGGCTGGTGGAGCATCAGACACCTGTGTTGGTGCGCGACGATGCGATGCTGGGCACCGACAAGCTGCCGAAATTCGGCGATGAAAGCTTCCTGACGCGGGAGGGCTATTGGCTGATCCCGACGAGCGAAGTGCCGCTGACCTATTCGGTGGCGGGCGACATTATGGATGCGGCGGATCTGCCCCGCCGGATGGTGGCGCATACGCTGTGTTTCCGGTCCGAGGCCGGATCGGCGGGGCGCGATACGGCTGGGATGTTGCGGCAGCATCAGTTCGAGAAGGTCGAGATGGTGTCGGTCGTGCACCCCGATGAAAGCCGGGCCGAGTTGGAGCGGATGACGCGCTGCGCAGAGGATGTGCTGGAACGGCTCGGGCTGCCCTATCGGACGGTGGTGCTTTGCACCGGCGATATGGGCTTCGGGGCGCGGCGGACCCATGACATCGAGGTTTGGCTGCCGGGGCAGAAGACCTATCGCGAGATTTCGAGCTGCTCGACCACGGGCGATTTCCAGGCCCGGCGGATGAATGCGCGGTTCCGGCCCGAAGGTGGGGGAAAGCCGGATTTCGTCCATACGCTGAACGGGTCCGGGCTGGCCGTGGGACGCTGTCTGATCGCCGTTTTGGAAAACGGGCAGCAGGCGGATGGCTCGGTCGTCCTGCCGGAGGGTCTCGTCCCGTGGCTTGGCGGTAAGCGCGTGTTGACGGCCGAGGGCGATCTGGTCTGAGGCGCGGCGATCAATCGTCGCGCATGGTGTGGGAATGCACCCATGGATGGGCCGACCACAGCGCGTGCTTGGGCAGCGGGCGACCGCGTTCCAGGTGGGACAGCGTGACCAGCAGACGATCCGCGCGGCGGAAACCCAGCCAGACCATAACGACACCGACGAACAGGGCGAGCGTCGGATGCCCGACCATTTGCGTGGCGGTCAGGGTCGACAGCGCGCCGAACCCCGCCGCCCATAGCGCCTGCGCCTGACCGCGCAGGGCCGTCGCCACCATGGCCGCGCTGCGGATATCGGGTTCGGTGCCCAGCATCGCCGCGCGGTCCCGCAGGGGCTGTTCGTGATTGGCGGGCAAGGCTTTGGTGCCCAACAGGTCGGATTTGATGTTGTCTTCCAACCAGCAGATCCGCAGCAGGATCAGGATCAGGGCCATCCCCGACAGGGCCGGCGGCAGCACCACCGCGAAACCCGCCGCGGTGGCCACGATTGCGCCGCCAAGCAGGATGTGGCGGATCGGTCGGCTTGTCGGCTCCTGCATGGCGTGTTCCTCGGCTGACGGGCCGGGGCGGCGGGGGCCCGCAGATCCCCGGTCGGAGAGCCGCGAGGCCGACGCCCATCGGCCCCCTTTAGGATAGCTCGGCGACGAGGTGCGGCAATTGGCCGAGATCGTCGATCTGGTGATAGCGTGGGCTGTCGGGCGGATCGGCCCGTTCCAGCGCCCATTCGATCTCGGACGGGCAGAACACGCCCCAGGCGCCCGCCTCGATGGCGGGGATGACGTCGGACTTCATGGAATTCCCGACCATCAGCGCCCGGTCGGCGCCATCGCCATGGGCCGAGAAGGCGCGTTCGTAGATGGCGGGGGTCTTGTCGCTGACGATCTCGATCCCGTCGAAGAGATCGCCGAGACCCGATTCGGCCAGCTTGCGTTCCTGGTCCAGCAGATCGCCCTTGGTGATGAGGACCAGGGTGTAGTCGGGGGCCAGGGCGCGGATCGAGGCCTCGGCATTGGGCAGCAGGTCGACGGGATGGCGCAGCATGTCGCGCCCCTCGGCCAGGATGGCGCCGATAACGGAGGCGGGGACACGGCCGTCGGTGACTTCGATGGCGGTCTCGATCATCGACAGGGTGAAGCCCTTGATGCCGAAGCCGTAATGCCCGAGATTGCGCCGCTCGGCCGCCAGCAGACGGTCCATGAGATGGTCGGGATCGGCATGGTCGCACAGCAGATCGGCGAATTTCTCCTGCGTTAACGCAAAGACGGTTTCGTTGTGCCAGAGTGTGTCATCGGCATCGAACCCGATCGTCGTGATGGGCATCGCGGCCCCCTTCCCTTACGCGGCCTGTCGCCTATATGACGGGATCACTCGGACCGATATACTGCTGATATGACCCAGCGACCCGATGGGATGGACATGACCGGACTGGACCGATTCTACGCCATGGCTGACAAGACCGGGGATGACGGCGACGTCTCGGTCGTCACCAAGACCAAGCCGAAGACGGCCAAGCCGCCTTTGTACAAGGTGCTGCTTTTGAACGACGATTACACCCCGATGGAATTCGTCGTCCATGTGCTGGAGCGGTTTTTCGGCATCACCCATTCCCAGGCGGTCGAGATCATGCTGACCGTCCACAAGAAGGGCGTGGCCGTGGTCGGCGTGTTCAGCCACGAGATCGCCGAGACGAAGGTGGCGCAGGTGATGGATTTCGCCCGCCGCAACCAGCATCCGCTGCAATGCACGATGGAGAAGGAGGAGTAATCCTCTTCGCCGGCTCGTGACGTCCCGCCTGTCCTACGCCCTGTCGGGTCCGCTGTCGCTGCCCGATGCGGGGCGCGTGCTGTTGCTGAGGGCGGCGGGCAGCCTTGACCTGTCGGCCTTGCCCGCGGACCGGGTGGTGGCGGTGACGGGCTTCCGGCCCGATCACGACGCGCTGGCCCGGCGGGTCGCCGTCGCTGACGCGCCCGAGGGCACGTTCGCCGCCGCCATCGTCTGCCTGCCCCGCGCCAAGGCGCTGGCGCTGGATTTGATCGCCACGGCCTGTGCCGCGCTGCCGCCCGGCGCGCCGGTGATCGTCGACGGGGCCAAGTCGGACGGGGTGGAATCGGTGCTGAAGCTGTGCCGGGGCGCATTCGATGTGGGTGAGGTCGTCTCCAAGGCCCATGGCAAGTGCTTCGCCTTCCCCGCCGTCCGAGCGCCAGAAGGCTGGGCTGCCACGCCGCTGGAGGCCGACGGTTTCCTGACCACGGCGGGTGTGTTTTCGGCCGACGGGGTCGATCCGGGATCGGCGTTGCTGGCCGCGCATCTGGAGGGGCTGTCGGGCCGGGTCTGCGATCTGGGCGCCGGATGGGGATTTCTGGCGCGCGCCGTCTTGTCCTCCGATGCGGTGACGGAGATCGCGCTGGTCGAGGCGGAGCGGGCCGCGCTGGATTGTGCCCGGCTGAACGTGACGGACCCGCGTGCGGCGTTCCATTGGGCCGATGCCACCCGGTTCGACGGCGGGCCCTTCGACTGGGTCGTGTCGAACCCACCCTTCCACGCCTCGCGCAAGGCCGACCCGGATCTGGGGCGCGCCTTCGTCGCCGCCGCCGCGCGCCTGGCGCCCAGGGGCCGGCTGCGGATGGTGGCCAATCGGCATCTGCCCTACGAGGCGGCGCTGGCGGATGCCTTTGCGGAAACCTTGGTCCTGGAGGACAGGGGGGGCTACAAGGTGATCGAGGCGCGCAAACCAAGGCGGAGCAGATGAGCCTGAACATAAACGGAAAGACCGCCATCGTGACCGGCGCGGCCAATGGCGTGGGCCTGGCCATCGCCCGCCATTTCGTCGAGCAGGGCGCGAATGTCATGTTCGCCGACCGCGACGAGGACAAGCTGGAAGCCGAACTAGGCGAAGAGCAGGAGAGCGAGGCGGGCAACCTGCGCTACTTCGCCGGAGATCTGAGGGAGCGGCTGACCATCGCGAACCTTTTGTCGGCCACCATCGACGCCTTCGACCGGGTCGATATCCTGGTCAACGCGTCGCGGCAGATCCTGGTGACCGACCCGCTGGACCCCGAGGACAACTCGGTCATGACCCTGCTGGAGCAGAACCTGCTGACCGCCCTGCGGCTGAGCCAGACCGTGGCGAAGCGCATGATCCACCAGGCCGCCGAGGCGGAGGTCGATGGCACCCGGACCGGGACCATCGGGACGATCGTGAATATCGGCTCGATCGCCGGGCGGCGAACGCAGCCGGAATTGCTGGGCTATTCGGTGTCGGCCGCGGCCTTGGATCAGATGACGCGCAGCCTGGCGGTCAGCCTGGCGCGCGACCGGATCCGGGTGAATGGCATAGCGGTGGGCTCGGTCATGTCGGCGAATTTGAAGAGCCGGCTGAAGGAAGAGGGCGATCTGCGCCAGGCCATCGTGGACGCCACGCCCATGGGCCGGATCGCGGCGCCGTCGGAATTGGCGGAGACGGTGCAATTCCTGGCTTCGGACGCGTCGGGCTTCATGATCGGGCAGATCCTGACCTTCGATGGGGGCCGCACGCTGATCGACCCGGTCGTGGAGCCGACCCATTGAGCGTATGGTGTCACCCCCGGCGGATGAGGCCCGCAGGTCTGCGATGACCGGCGGAAAGGCTGCCTCGGGTGGGCCCAATGGGGTCCGCATCCGCTGGGCCGGGGCGGAGGATGCCGCCGCGCTGGTTCCCGTCCTGGCGGCCCTGCATGCCCATGATGTGGCCGATGCGGGGGTGCCCGAATTCGACGTGGTCGCGGCCCATGCCGAGCGTCTGCTGGACGGATCCGCGCCGCACCGCCTGGTCATCGCGCAGGACGGAGACGGCCGGGTAATGGGCCTTGCCGCTGTCGCGATCGTCATGTCCATCAGCGATCCGCGGCCGGGGCGGTGCAGGCAGATGGACCTGAAGGAGCTGTTCGTCATGCCGGGCGCGCGCGGCGCCGGGATCGGCACAGCCTTGATGGCCTGGATCGAAGTGCAAGCCTGCGCCCTGGGCGCAGGCCGGATCGATTGGCATGTGAAGCGGGACAACCACGGGGGGATCGCCTTCTATCGACGCTTTGGCGCCGACATCGTCGACGGTCGTCTGAGCATGCGGAAAACCCTTGGGGGCGGGGGCCTGACCGCAGATTGGCCGGTCTCGAGTGATGCGTGACCGGCCGCGACATGGCATAGGTTGCCAATGCCCCATGACATCACCGACATCCCCACGCTCGAAGCGCTGTACGGAACGCCCGGTCGGGCGTCGCTCGACAAGGTCGCGACGGCGCTGACGCCGCTCTATCGTCGATGGATTGATGCGTCCCGCTTCTGCATCCTCTCGACCATCGGGCCGGAGGGCACCGATGCCAGTCCGCGCGGCGATGACGGCCC
>JBCCCB010000196.1:0-7720 GCA_039033775.1 Pseudomonadota bacterium
AGTATCAGCCGTCGACCACGACCATGTCGCTGCTCAACCTGGCCATGCGCATGGCCGGCCCGCGCGAGGCTGTCTGGCATGGCATCATCCGGCGCAACCACGGCTGCAGCCACATGATTGTCGGCCGCGACCATGCGGGCCCAGGCAAAAACAGCCAGGGCGAGGATTTCTACGGCCCCTACGACGCACAGGACCTGTTTCGCGAACACGAGGACGAGATCGGCCTGGAGATGGTCGATTTCAAACACATGGTCTATGTCCAGGAACGGGCGCAGTACGAGCCTGCCGACGAGATCGAAGACAAGGACAACGTCACGATCCTGAACATTTCGGGCACCGAACTTCGCCGCCGCCTGCGCGAAGGGCTGGAGATCCCCGAATGGTTCTCCTTCCCTGAAGTGGTCAAGGAGTTGCGCCGCACCTCTCCGCCGCGCTCGCAGCAGGGGTTCACGGTGTTTTTCACGGGGCTGTCGGGGTCGGGCAAGTCGACCATCGCCAACGCGATCATGGTGAAGCTGATGGAAATGGGCGGCCGCCCGGTGACGCTGCTGGATGGCGACGTGGTGCGCAAGCACCTGTCGTCGGAACTGACCTTCTCGAAGGAGCATCGCGACATCAATATCCGCCGCATCGGCTATGTCGCGTCCGAGATCACCAAGAACGGCGGCATTGCCATCTGCGCACCCATCGCGCCCTACACCGCCACCCGCCGCGCGGCGCGCGAAATGATCGAGCAATATGGCGCCTTCGTGGAAGTCCATGTGGCCACATCGCTCGAGGAGTGCGAGCGGCGCGACCGCAAGGGCCTCTACAAGCTGGCGCGGGCGGGCAAAATTCCGGAATTCACCGGTATCTCCGACCCATACGAAGCCCCGACCGAGGCGGAACTGGTCGTCGATACGGAAGGGGCGGAGGTCGATACCTGTGCCCAACAGGTGTTGCTGAAGCTCGAAGCCATGGGCCTGATCGCCGGATAAGGCATCGGTCTTCCGCTTTAGATCTTTGCCGCCCTTGGGCCAGGCCTTCCCGACATGCGGCGGGTTCGTCGATTCCGTCGTTGCCAGGGCCGGAACAGGCAACGGTCTCAGACGTTTGCCTTCGCAACGAACGGAGGTCCACCATGCTCACCACACCGACCATTCGCGAGATGCGGGTTGCGAAACCTGGTCTTCATGCGTTCCGCCTGTCGGGCCTGCTGACCCGGGACGACATGGCGGCCATGGGCAAACGCATGAACGACGTTTTTGACACATCGGATGACAAGGTCGACATGCTTTTGATCTTCGATGGCTATGAGGGATCGGAGCCCATGGCAGGCGCCACCTCGTCAGCCGTAAAGGCGCAAACGCAGGCGATCTGGAAAGTGGGCCGCTATGTGACGGCCATGGCGCCCGATGGGGCATCGGCGATGGTCGAAGCGTTCGGCTGGGTCATTCCGCCGCAAACCCACGCCTTCGACACCGAAGCGGACGCATGGGCGTTTTTCGATATGGCTGGACCGGCAGGCTGATTGCCCACCACATCGAGCCTGGCGCCGCCGAACCATGTCCGGAGGCGGCAAGAAGGTCAGTGGACGCTGACCGGGTTCAGGTCGTTCTGCCGCGCCAGCGTGAAAGCCAGCCCCCGATCGCCGACCAGCGCAACCCGAGCGCCATCGGCCCGGTGCAGGGCATAAAGTTCGTCCAGGCCGCCATCGCGGGCCTCCTTCTGGACCGCCTTCGGCAAGTCCGCGACTTGGACCTTGCGAACGTAGACAAGGGCGTCGCTCACCGCGTCGGGTGTTCCTTGCATCGACATGCTTCGGTCTCCTTTCAAGCGGCGCGGGTCACGCACCTGGGTTGCGTCCCGTTTCAATCTTGATCTGCTGCACGACATTCTCAGGCTCGGATCGCCGTAAATCCACATGCAGCAACCCATTTTCAATAGCGGCGCCCGCCACGTCGACACCGTCGGCTAAAACATAGGCACGTTGAAACTGCCGCGCGGCGATCCCGCGATGCAGATAAGTCCGGTCGCTATCGTCCCCGGCCTTGCCACGGATCACCAATTGGCGGTCTTCCAGCGTGATCGACAGATCGTCTTCGCCGAAGCCTGCAACGGCCAGCGTGATTCGAAAGCCGTTCGGCCCTGTCTGTTCGATATTATAGGGCGGGTAGCCGTCATTCCCAGTGCGGGCGGTGCGTTCCACCAGGCGTTCCAACTGGTCGAATCCCAGAAGGTAGGGATGTGTGGCGAAGCCGAGTTTGGTCATGTCGTTCGGGTCCTATGTCAGCGATCCGGTCGGGGCCGACCCAATCGCGGCATCGGCCCCAGCCACAATGTGGGAAGGGGTGCGCCGATGCGCAAGATGCTGGGCAAGCGACGGGTTGCGGTGCTACACCATGCGGGTCAAGCCCTCGGAGCTCGCCACACCGTGACCGCCCCGCCAGAAGAAATGACCCACGAGGATGTTCTCCGCGTGAAGCTGCAACTTCTGCGGCAGGAACACGGTGATCTGGACGCGGCCGTTCAAGCCATGGAAACGCAGTCGATGCCCGACATGCTGGCCATTAAGCGACTGAAGAAGAAGAAGCTCGAACTCAAGGACCGGATCGCCCGGATCGAGGACGAGCTGACCCCCGACATCATCGCCTGAAAGGGGCTTTCCATGACCGTTCCCGTGGGCATCATCATGGGCTCCACGTCCGATTGGCCGACCATGAAAGAGGCGGCGGACCTGCTGGATGTGCTAGGCGTCGGTCACGAAGCCCGCATCGTGTCGGCCCACCGCACACCGGACCGGCTGTGGGATTACGGCCGGGAGGCGGTGGACCGCGGCCTGAAGGTCATCATCGCGGGGGCGGGCGGCGCGGCCCATCTGCCGGGTATGATGGCGTCCAAGACCCGGCTGCCGGTCATCGGCGTGCCGGTCCAGACCAAGGCGCTGTCGGGCGTCGACAGCCTTTACTCCATCGTTCAGATGCCCCGGGGTTTTCCCGTCGCGACAATGGCCATCGGCGCTGCCGGTGCTGCGAATGCCGCGCTTATGGCCGCTTCGATCCTGGCTCTGTCGGACGACGCCCTCGCCGGTCGTCTGGACACGTGGCGGGCGGACCTGTCGGGCTCGATCCCCGAGGCGCCTGTCTGAGAGACAAGCGGCGTGAACGATACGCTGGCTGAACAGCTATCGGATGGCCCGCCACATCGTCCTCCGGCCAAAAGGACGTTGCGGAGCGCGCGGGGCTGGCCCCTCGCCTCCGCCCGTGCCAGAGGCAGGCGCGTTCGATCCAGGAGCGCGGCCATGACATCCCCCCTTCCACCTGGTGCAACCATTGGCATCCTTGGCGGCGGCCAACTGGGCCGAATGCTGGCCATGGCCGCGGCCCGCCTCGGCTATCGCACCCACATCTTCGAGCCCGGAGACGCCCCCGCTGCCCAGGTGGCGAATGATTGGACCCAGGCTGCCTATACCGATGGCGCCGCGCTGGCGGCCTTTGCCGGGGCGGTCGACGTCATCACCTTCGAATTCGAGAACGTGCCGGCGACGGCCCTTGATCTGCTGGATGCCAGCCGTCCGATTCGGCCCGGCCGCGACGCGCTTGCCGTCAGCCAGGACCGCTTGGACGAGAAGACGTTCCTGCACAGCCTGGGCCTGGCCACCGCGCCGTTCCGGGACGTGTCCGATGCGGGCGCCCTTGTGGCCGCGCTGGTCGATATCGGCACCCCCGCCATCCTGAAGACCCGCCGTCTAGGCTATGATGGAAAGGGTCAGGTCCGCATCGACGACCCCGCCGAAGCCGGGGCAGCCTTCGACGCCATGGCCGGCGCCGACGCCACCCTGGAAGGCGTCGTCCCGTTCGAGCGGGAGATCTCGGTCATCGCCGCGCGCGGCCTATCGGGCGAGGTCGTCTGCTTCGACCCTGGCGAGAACGTGCATCAGGGCGGCATCCTGCGGACGACGACGCTGCCGGCCGCGTTGACGGCGGCGCAGCGCACCGATGCCGCCCTGTTGGCGGGGCGGATCGTCAATGCGCTCGACTATGTCGGTGTTCTGGGCGTCGAGTTGTTCGTCACGGCCCAAGGTCTCGTCGTCAACGAAATCGCGCCCCGGGTCCACAATTCGGGCCATTGGACCGAAGCCGCCTGCGCCGTGGACCAGTTCGAACAGCATATCCGTGCCGTCGCGGGGCTGCCCCTGGGCGATGGGACCCGGCAATTCGACGTGATGATGGAAAACCTGATCGGCGACGACATGGATAAGCTGCCGTCGCTGCTGGCCGATCCGGCGCTGAAGGTGCATCTCTATGGGAAGGACGAGGTTCGGCCGGGGCGCAAAATGGGGCATGTCACCCGTTTTACCCGTCCCTGATCTGCGCTAGGCGCGCCGCCATGACCGACAGACCCCATCGCAATTTCTACGGCCGCCGGAAGGGCAAGCACCTCAAGCCCTCGCAGGAAGGGTATCTGGCCTCGGACCTGGAGGCGCTATCGCCCGGTTCCGTATCCTGGGAGGCCAATCCCGATCGCGTTCCGCTGGATCTGAAGGCTCTGTTCGAGGGGCGCGATGTCTGGCTGGAGATCGGCTTCGGCGGTGGCGAGCATATGGCCGCCCAGGCCGAGGCCCACCCGGAGGTGGGGATCATCGGGGCTGAGCCGTATATCAACGGTGTCGCCATGCTGCTCGGCAAGCTCCGGAAATTGCCGGTGGACAATGTTCGCCTACATCCTGGGGATGTCCGGGATGTATTCGACGTGCTGCCCGACCAAAGCATCGCCAAGGCGTTCTTGCTCTACCCCGATCCCTGGCCCAAGGCGCGCCATCACCGCCGACGTTTCGTCACGCCGGAACATCTGGAGCCGCTGGCCCGGGTCCTGCGGCCCGGGGCCGAGTTTCGCGTTGCCACAGACATCCCCGACTATGTCCGGCAGACCTTGGAACAGGTCCCGCGGCACGGCTTCGAATGGATGGCGGACTCACCTTCGGACTGGCGGGAGCCGTGGTCCGATTGGACCCGAACGCGGTACGAGGCCAAGGCCCTGCGCGAAGGACGGGTGCCCCATTATCTGACGTTTCGGCGGGCGTGAGGCAGGCGAGGCGCCAGCCCCCGCGTACTCCCCGTTTGAGGAGGCCGTCTGCCCCCTCAGGACACACCCGAACGTTTTCTTACGCCAAAGGAGAAGCAGGGCGAACGTGAGGTTTATCCGTGGCGGGCAACGCCTGATCCCCGTCCGACTTTGATCCGAAAAAGACGGCAACCGGCCACCATGGGCTTGGCGATGGCACGGCCCATTTTGACCGCTGGCACGGTATTCCCCCTTCATCACTCCAGGCTAACGGAAACGTTCAGCTTGTTGCCATCAAGATCGCGCACATAGGCGCCGTAATAGCGCGGATGGTATGCGCGGGGACCTGGGACACCTTCGTCCGATCCGCCGAGGCGGAGGGCGGTCGCATGGAACGCCCGCACGGCCCCGGCGTCGGGGGCATAGAACATGACTTGGGTTCCGTTGCCGAATGTCGCCGGTCCGCCGTCATAGGGGCGGACAACGAAGAAGGTCAGCCGGCCATCCGTGCCTGCATAGGCGAGCTCGTCCGGCTCCACGAGGATGCAAGTCATGCCGATGGTTGCCAGGACGGCGTCGTAGAACGCCGCGGCCGCCTCGAGGTCGTTCGCGCCGATGCAGATCCCGGAAAGCATGATCTTGGCTGTCTCCTCGGCGGATGGGGATGTCCGCCCTGCGCCCTCAGACGGGGACGTCCCAGACCTGTCCCGGCGGAACGACTCTGAATTGATCGGCTGGCAGACCGGCGATCTTCAAGGCTTCGGTCAGTTTGGCGGGCGGCTCGTCGCGGGCTTCGTTGGTCAGCTGGAACGTCCCCCAATGGTGGGCCAAGGCGTGGCGCGCGCCGGACGTCTGGAAGCCGGCGACGGCCTCCTCGGGGTTCTGGTGCTGGGGCGCCATGAACCAGCGCGGGGCATAGGCACCGATGGGCAGGATCGCCAGGCGGTAAGGGCCATGGGCCGCGGCGGCCTGGTATGGGCGCCCCTTGTCGTAGCCGGTATCGCCGATATGGAGCAGTTTGCCGGTGGGCGTGTCGATGGCGAAGGCAGCCCAAAGCGCGTGGCTCCGGTCGCGGGTGCCGCGGGCGCTCCAGTGGTGGCAGGGCAGAAGACGCACCGAAAGGTCAGGCAGGTTCAGGGTTTCGCCCCAATCGGCTGCCTGCACGTCGATATCCGGGATGGCCTCGCGCAGGATCTTGTCATTGCCCAGCGGAGTCAGGACCGGCATGGCATGGGTGTCGTGCAGGCGGCGCAAGGTGGCGATATCCAGATGATCGTAGTGGTTGTGGCTGAGCAGCACGGCGTCGATGGGCGGCAGGTCCGCGAAGGCTACGCCCGGCGCGGTGACGCGGGCGGGTCCCGCGAAGGCGAAGGGCGAGGCGCGGCGGGACCAGACCGGATCGGTCAAGATGTTCTTCCCGCCCGCCTGGATCAGGACGGTGGCGTGGCCGACCATGGTGACGCGCAGGTCCGGCACCCGCGGATCGGGTCTCGTCTGGGTGATGCCGACGCGGTCTGGCCAGTCGGCGCGGTCGCCGCCCAATTGCCAGCGCAGCAGGTCGCGGAAGCCGCGCGGATCCTCGCCGCCGGGGTTGAAGAAGCGGGTGCCGTCAAAATGGTCGCTGACGGGGCCCTGGTAATAGGCATTGCCCGATGCAGTGGTCTGGACGGCGCAGGCGGCGGCCCCGGCAAGCGAGCCGAGGGCGCCCAGGCTGAGGAAGCGGCGGCGATTGGTCATCGGTCGGAGGTAAGGGGGCCGGGGCCGGGGACAAGGCCGCTGACCGCCGTCGGCTGGCTGGCCGACCTATGGAAGGGCTTCTAGCACCAGGTCGGCGCTGCGGCGATGGACGTCTCGCCTGTCCACACCGGGGCGATCGGTCAAGATATCGACCTTGCCGACCAAGGATCGGTCCGCCGGATTGTCCAAGAAGGTGTAGTGCCCGACATCCTCGCCCAGATCGTGATCCCGAGAGCCGGGGTGGAGGTCGCAAAGCCACGCGGCACATTGATCCGTCGGCGCTTCGGTATCGGCTCCGCCGGTGAGCAGGGTCACCGGCGGGCGGATCGCGGAGACGGTTTCGGGATGGAACGAACGGACGGGCGGTGCGGTCGCGATTGCCACGACCGAGGCGATGCGCCGGTCCGCGAAGCTCTCTTCCTGGCGCGCCCAGGAGATCCGGAAGGGCGCGGAGCGACCTTGGAGCGTCGGTAAGTGGTCGATCACATCCGGAAATTCCCGCGGACCCGTCATGGGTGTGTCGGTCGTCCGCTGTCAGGCCTCGAAGGCCGCGAAAGACGTCCGCTCGCCGACCAGGGCGAGGGCTGTATATCCGCCGAGCGAAAACCCCACTGCGCTGACGCGGCCCATGTCCAGGTGGCCGACGAAGACATCGGACTCGCCGAGCCTAGTCAGCAGGATGGACAGGTCCGGTGCCCGCTCCCACCAGCAGAGAAAGCCTTCGGGGCGATAGGGTTCCAGCCCCGTATTGCCGTGTTGATTGGCGCCCGGCACCACATGGCCGGCCTTGGACAGGGCTCGGGCGAGCCAGCCCAGGCTCTCGGCGGTGCCGCCCGTCCCGTGGGAGAGGAGCGTGACAGGGAACGGGCCGCCGGGGGCCAATGGCGCATCCAGGGTCACGTCGCCTGGATCGAAGACGCCAGACGGAGGGGTCGACGGG
>JBCCCB010000197.1:0-7711 GCA_039033775.1 Pseudomonadota bacterium
AGCGGCTACCATACCCAGGGCGGCGCGATAACCATCTCCCCGAAAGGCGGCCAAACCCGCCATTAAGCCGAGGAAAGCAGCAAAAAAGGCGAAGATGAGGTGCAGCACCGCTCCAGCTCTTACACCGAGCCTTCGAGCTGCTGCACCATCGAGCGCACGGTGCGCGATTGGTCCAGCGTCACGGTCACGTCCACGGCCCGCTGTAACTCTTCCGGCCAGCTCGCGACCTGGGCGTCGACCTCGGCCCGGACCTCGGCGGCGGTGTCGATGATGTTGAAGCCCTTCCGCTTCACCACCTGCAGCGCCACCGTCGTGTCGCCGTTGTAGCGCGCAGTGCCGACCCGGTCCTCGAAGGTCAGGTTGATCGACGTCAGATCGCCCAAGGTCACGACCCGGTCGCCATCGGTCTTCACCGGCAGGTTGTAGACGTCCTGCGGGGTCTCGAAATTGCCCGGGATCTTGACGGGGAAGGCGCCGCTCTCGGTCTCGACCGACCCGGTGGCCACCAGCAGGTTGTTGTTGGTGACGGTGTTGATCAACTCGCCCGCGGTGACGTTGTAGGCCTCCAGCGCCAGGGGGTCGATCAGCACCTCCAGCATCTCGTCCCGGTGGCCGGCCAGGCCCGCTTCCAGGATGGCGTTCATGCCTTCCAGCCGGTCCTGTAGGTCGTTGGCCAGGCGCAGCAATGTGCGTTCGGGCGCGTTGCCCGACAGCGAGACGATGAGGATCGGAAACTCGCTGAAGTTGATCTCGTCGATCGTATATTGCTCGGCCCCGTCCGGAAATTCCGCCTCGGCCCGGTTCATGCGGTCGCGCACATCGGCAAGGGTGGCCGACTTGTCCCAGCCGAATTCGAACTCCATGAAGACCAAGGCCGCGCCTTCGCTGGCGGTGGCGAGGATGGAATCCAGGCCGTCGATCTCCTTCAGCTCGGTTTCCATGGGCTTGACGAGCAGCTTCTCGGCGTCCGAGGCCGAGATGCCGGGGAAGGGCACCGCGACGAAGACGCCGGGGATGTCGATATCCGGCTCGCCTTCCTTGGGCAGCGAGATATAGGCCGTGGTGCCCGCGATGATCGACAGGGCGACGAAGGCCAAGACCATTCGGGCGCGGGTTGCGGCCCAGTCGATGATGCCCGTCATTGCGTGGCCTCCGATGGCGCGCCCGGATCGACATAGCTCGCCTCGACCGGCACGCCGTCCGTGACGTATTCCTGTCCGACGGTGATGACCTCGACCTCCGGTGGCAAGCCCGCAAGCAGCACGCCGTCCACCGTATCACGCACCAGTGTCGCCGGCAGGAAGCCGGTGATGCCATTTTCGACAACCCGCACACCAAGCACGCCCTCGTCGTTCAACGTCAGCGCCGAGGCGGGAATCAGATGGGCGATGGTCGGCTCGGTCTCGATCAGGATTTCGGCGGTCTGGCCGTCCCGAATGCTCAGATCGTCGTTGGGGACCGTGACTTCGACGCGGAAGGTACGTGTCAGTTCGTCGGCCGACCGGCTGACGAAGGTCACGCGGCCCGTGACCTCTCCGCCCGAGGCCAGCTTGGCCTGGGCCGCGGCGCCGAAGCCGACGCGGTCGACCTGGGCTTCGGGCAGGAAGCCCACCAGCTTGATCGGGTCCAACTGGACCACGGTGGCGCAGGGCGTGCCCTCGCGCAACAGCAAGCCCAGCTCGGCCGTATCGGTCTCGAGCAAGCCGTCGAAGGGGGCCTCAATGGTCAGCTTCGCGATCTCCTGGCGGGCGCGTTCCAGCGCGGCTTCGGCCGATTGCACCCCCGCCAGTGCGGATTCGATGCCCGCCTGGGTCGTCTCCAGCCCCGTCTCCGCGGCGATTCGGGCCGCTTCGGCGGCCCGCATGGCCGCGTCGGCGCTGGCCACGCGCGTCGTCGTCGCGAATCCGTCTTCGGACAGGCGCACGGCGGCGTTCTGATTGATCTCCGCCTCGTCCACCCGCGCCTCGGCCTCGGCCACCATGGCTTGGGCTTCGGGCACGCGGGCCTGGGCCTCTGGGACACGGGCGCGGGCTTCGGCCAGGCGCGCCTCGGCCTCGGCCAGATCCGCCTGACGGGATCCGGGGTCCAACTCGCACAGAAGCTGGCCGGCATCGACAAACAAGCCGGCCCGCAGCGGTTCGGACGCCACGGTGCCGGTGGTTTCGGCTTGGACAACGACTTCGCGGGCGGCTTGGGACTGGCCCCGCACCATCACGGCATCCGCGACGGCGCGCGCGACCGAGCGCAGGGCGACGACCCGCACGGGATCGACCTCCTGGGCCGCCTCGATCTCGGCGATGGCCATGGGGCTGCTGTCGACCTGGCTCTGGTCCGGCGCTGCGTCGGCCACGTCCTCTCCGGTCAGACGGGCCGCCCAGCTCAGCAATGCCTCGCGCTGCAACACAACCATAAAAAGAGCCACCACAACCAAAATCGCGGTTACGACGGAGAAGAAGCGCATGTCACGTCCTTTCGGGCGGGCCCGTACCCGGGTTTAGTTCTTGGGCCTTACGACGCTCTGAACCGATTGGTTCAGAAATATGCGTGGCCGGACGACTTTCCAACCCGAACGTGGCGTTGGAATCGGGACTGGCACCGGGTCGCCACGGTGTCGGTTGCACCTTGGCCCGGAGCCGTCAACAGGGTAGACGACGCCGGACGCCGGACAGGGGAGCGTGCGATGTCCAATCCCGACAGCTTCGTCAACGAGGTGACCGAGGAGGTCCGCAAGGACCGTATACAGGCCTTCTTGCGCCGCTGGGCGTGGCTCGGGGTCTCGATCGTCATCTTGGTCGTGGGCGGCGCGGCTGTCACGGAATGGCGCCGCGCCCAGGCGGAGGCCTCGGCCGAAGCGTTCGGAGATGCCATCTTGGCCGCCCTGTCGGGACCCGATCTGCCGGCGCGCCGGGCCGCGCTGTCGGCGATCGAACCGGACGACGATAACCAGGCCGCGCTGCTGGCCCTTCTGCGGGCGACGGCCGCCAATAGCGGCGACGATGCCCAGCCGGTGGTCGCGCGCGGCGCCTTGATGGCCTTGGCCGAAAGCGGCGACCTGAACCCCGTCTATCGCGATTTGGCCGTGCTGAAGATGATCCTGGCCGGCGGCAGCGGCGACGGCATGCAGGACGCCGTCCTGCTGGAAGGCCTCGCCGCGCCCGGCGCGCCCTATCGCAGCCTGGCCATCGAACAGCAGGCCTTGATGGCCTTGGCCGATGGCGACGAGGCGACGGCGATCACGCTGTTCCGCCTTCTGACGGAAGAGGCCGGCGTCTCGGACGCCTTGCGCCGCAGGGCCCTGCAAGTGATGGTGGCCCTCGGGGTATCGCCGGACCCGGCATGAGACAGGGGCGCGACCGAGGCGAAGGGGGGCAAGGCTGACATGAGACCGATCTTGACGATCCTCGTCGCGGCGACGGTTCTGGCGGCCTGCGCCGAAGAAGAGATCATTCTGCCGGGCGAACGCCTGCCGATCCGGCCGGAATCCGATGGCAGCGTATTGGCCTCGGCCACCGCGCCTGCGGCGCCGGACCGGCTGCCGATCGCGCTGCCCGCGGCCCAACGCCTGGCGGCCTGGCCGCTGCGGGTCGGCAACGCGGCGAACGATCCGAGTCACGCGACGTTGTCGGCAGCGCCGCAGCGCTTTTGGAGCGCGAATATCGGGGCGGGAGATTCCAGGCGGCTGCGGATCACGGCGGATCCGGTCAGCGACGGCCGGGCGATTTATACGATGGATGCCCAATCCCGGGTCGTGGCCACAACGCTGGGCGGCGCCCGGATCTGGTCGCGCAGCCTGGTTCCCAGCTTCGAACGCGACAGCGACGCCTCGGGTGGCGGTCTGGCTGTGGCCGATGGCCTGGTCTTCGGGTCGACGGGCTATGGCGAAGTCCATGCCCTGGACGCCGCGACGGGGGCCGAACGCTGGGTGCAGCGGCTGGACGCGCCGATCACCACGCCCAAGGTGGTGGATGGCGCGGTCTACGTGGTCAGCCGCGATGGCCGCGCCTGGTCCATCGACGCCGGCACGGGCCGTATCCGCTGGGACGTTCCGTCCCAGCCCAGCACGACCGTCATGGCCACGGCCCCCGCGCCGGCGGTGACCGAGCGGCTGACGATCTTTCCCTTCGGATCGGGCGAATTGCAGGCCGTGCTGCGCCAGACGGGGCTGCGGGTCTGGGGCAGTTCGGTGTCCGGCCAGCGGTTGGGGGTCGCCTATGGCGGCATCGGCGACATCACGGGCGACCCGGTCGTGTCGGATGGCGTGCTTTATGCCGGAACCGCGGCGGGACGCATCGTGGCGCTGGACGTCGCGTCGGGCACCCGACGGTGGACCGCCACGGACGGGGCCGTCAGCCCGGTTGCGGTGGCCGGAGGGTCGGTCTTCGCGATCACCGATCGGGCGCAACTCATCCGAATGGATGCGCGGACGGGCGAGGTCCTGTGGCGCCGGGACCTGCCGTTCTATCGGGCGCGACGCCTTACGCGGCGCGAAGGCATCTTCGCCCATTACGGGCCGGTCCTGGCGGGCGGGCGCCTTTGGGTGTCGTCGTCGGATGGGATTCTGCGCGGCTTCGACCCGGCCACGGGCGCCGTGCAGGCCCAGGCGGCCATTCCCGGCGGCGCGGCGTCGCGCCCGATCGCGTTCGGCGACGCGCTGTATGTCACCGGCCGGGACGGGCAGTTGCACGCCTATCGGTGACCGGCGATTGCCAATTGGCAACCTTTTCAGATCAATGACTTGATCTATAATATTGAAAAGGTTTACTTTTTGTTAATCGGCGCGCTTCGCGCTTTCCGTCGGCGCCGTCCTGCGCTAGGTCGCCTGTCTGAGCCGGAGCGCCCCAGATGTTCACCCTCGCCATCGTCGGACGGCCCAATGTGGGCAAGTCCACCCTGTTCAACCGCTTGGTCGGCAAGCGCCTCGCCTTGGTCGACGACCAGCCCGGCGTGACCCGAGACCTGCGCGAGGGGCAGGCGCGGCTGGGCGACCTGCGCTTCACGGTGGTCGATACGGCCGGGTTGGAAGAGGCGACGGACGAGTCGCTCCAGGGCCGCATGCGGCGCCTGACGGAGCGGGCGGTGGACATGGCCGATGCAGCGCTGTTCGTGATCGACGCGCGCCAGGGCGTGACACCCGCCGACGAGGTCTTCGCCGACATCCTGCGCCGCAAGGGCCATCCCGTGCTGGTCGCCGCCAACAAGGCCGAAGGCCGGCTGGGCGAGGCCGGGATGTTCGAGGCCTTCTCGCTGGGCCTGGGCGAGCCCATCGGCATTTCGGCCGAGCATGGCGAGGGGATGGCCGACCTGGCCGCCGCCTTGCGCCCTGTTATCGAGCTGCACGTGGACGACGAAGAGGCCGAGACGGAGGTCGAGGTCGATGACGGCGATCTGGAGGTCGATTGGCAGCCGACCCGGAAGCGCCCGCTGAAGATCGCCGTCGTGGGGCGCCCGAATGCGGGGAAGTCGACGCTGATCAACCGGATCATCGGCGAGGATCGCCTGCTGACGGGGCCCGAAGCGGGGATCACCCGGGATTCGATTTCCCTGGATTTCGACTGGGACGGCACGCCCTGCCGCCTGTTCGACACGGCCGGGATGCGCAAGAAGGCCAAGGTTCAGGAAAAGCTGGAGAAACTGTCGGTCTCGGATGGTCTGCGCGCGGTGAAATTCGCCGAGGTGGTGGTCGTTCTGCTGGACGCCGCGATCCCGTTCGAGCAACAGGATCTGCGCATCGCTGACCTGGCCTCGCGCGAGGGGCGGGCTGTCGTCGTCGCCGTCAACAAATGGGACCTGGAAGACGACCGGCAGGCCAAGCTCGCCAGCCTGAAGGAGGCGTTCGAGCGCCTTCTGCCCCAGCTGCGCGGCGCCCCCCTGGTGACCGTCTCCGCCAAGACCGGGCGCGGGGTGGACCGGTTGCAGGCCGCGATCCTGAAGGCGCATGAGGTCTGGAACCGCCGCGTGCCCACCTCGGCCCTGAACCGTTGGCTGACCGGCATGTTGGAACAGCATCCGCCGCCCGCGCCCCAGGGCCGCCGGATCAAGCTGCGCTACATGACCCAGGTCAAGACCCGACCGCCGGGCTTCGTGGCCATGTGTTCCCATCCCGAGGCCGTGCCGGATGCCTATACCCGCTATCTCATCAATGGGTTACGGGAAGACTTCGACATGCCCGGGACGCCGATCCGGCTGCACCTTCGCAGCCAGGGCGATGCCAATCCCTATAAGGGCCGCAAACGGGCGCAGCCCTCGCGACTGCGCAAGCATGTGGAGGGGCGGCGGCGCGATTGATTGATCGGAAACGCCACGTTTCCGCCATGATTTTGGACATTTTCCGCCGCGACGCAGGGGCCTATGGGGTCAACATTTATTGGTTGAGAGCTTCGATGTCCCAACGTCTTAACGCCTTCCTCCGGCAGGAAAGTGGCGCCGTCACCGTCGATTGGGTCGTGCTGACCGCTGCGCTTGTGGGGATCGGGCTCGCCGTTATCTTCGCGGTCCGGCCCGCGATCATCGGCCCCACCGGCAAGATCGACGAGGCACTGGAGCAGGAGCGCGTCTTCACGACCTTCACCGAAGCGGCGGCGCAAGACGCCGCGCGCAAGGTCGAGCCGGAGCCGGAGCCCGGCGATTGACAGGTCGTATCAGGCGTTTGCGTCGCGAATCCGGTCCGCCGCGTCCTTGTCGAAGCCGACGCCGTTCTCGGCCAGCATGGTGTCGAGTTCGCCCGACAGCGTCATTTCGGTGATGATGTCGCAGCCGCCCACGAATTCGCCTTTGACGTAGAGCTGGGGGATGGTGGGCCAGTCGGAGTAATCCTTGATACCTTGGCGGATATCGGCGTCTTCCAACACGTTCACGTCGGAATAATCGACGCCCATGTAGTTCAGCACACCCGCCACCTTGGACGAGAAGCCGCATTGGGGCATGGCCTTGGTGCCCTTCATGAACAGGACCACATCGGTCCCCTTCACCATCTCGTCGATGCGGGTCTTGGCGTCGGTCACGTCGGTCATGTCTCAGGGTCTCCTATCCTTGCCGTTCGTCTTCGGCACGAAGATGCGGGCATAATCCTGCGGGTCCTTGGGAACCCGCGTTTTCAGTTGGTTCCCCCCCCCGATGCCGGAGGAGTAGTCGCTCTCGATCTCGGTATAGCCGGTGCCTGGGGGAATGCCACGGGGGCGGCCGCCATCGTCCCTGCGCGCCTCCGCACGGAGGATCCAGACGGCCCGGGCGATCAGGATTGCGGCGATCAGGCCGGCGATGATCCAGCTGGCCCCGGTCACGGCGCGCGGGTGGTCAGCGCAAGGGCATGGAGATCGCCGGAGGGGCCGTCCATCTTGCCTTTTAAGGCTGCATAAACAGCACGTTGCTGGGCGACGCGGGACTTGCCGGCAAAGGAGGCATCGACGACTTCGGCGGCGTAGTGATTGCCGTCCCCGGCCAGGTCGGTGATGGTGATTTTTGCATCGGGAAAGCCCTCGCGGATCAGGGCCTCGATCTCGTGGGCCTGCATGGCCATGGGCGGTCTCCGTGGGTGGTCGTCGGGCTGAAAGTAGGGACTCGGGCGGCCGTCAGCAAGCGTTTGGATCGAGGGGGCGCCCCCCGTACACCCGGCGTACACCCCCCGTGCGAACGTGCGTTCGCACGGTTTTGGTGACGGGATCTTAACTGGTCTGTGCTTGCGCGTCCGGACAGGGCGGGAGCGAGGGGTCTC
>JBCCCB010000198.1:0-7617 GCA_039033775.1 Pseudomonadota bacterium
CCTGTCTAATCGCCGCGGAAATTTTCAGGATATACTCGTATATATATATATGCTGACGTTTTGTCAGTAGACCCACACTGACGAATGTCGGCAAACAAAAAACTGTCGAGTAGGCATCCGCTGGTACAGCAGTACTACTGCTGTACGATGAAAATGCCGATGCGTCTTTACAGCACCATCATCGGCGGCGGTATCGCGGGGGTCGAGCTGTCCATGGCCATGGCCCATGCCGTCCCGGGCGCCCAGGTCACCGTGCTGGACCAGGCCCCCGACATCACCGGCACCGCCGCCGCGCCCCGCCTGCACCGGGCCATGGACGATCTTGGCGTGCGGTTCCGCGGCGGCGTCACTATCGCCCGGATCGAACCGGACCACGTCGCCCTGGACGACGGCACCACGATCCCCGCCGCCTTCGTCACCGGCGCGGCGGGCGCCCGGCCCCATCCCTGGGTGGCCCAAACGGCCCTGCCGGTGCAGGACGGGTTCATCCGCGTCCGCCCGGACCTGTCGGTTGACGGCCGCGACGACCTGTTCGGCGCGGGCGATTGCGTCCTCATGGCGGAAAGCCCCCGCCCCAAGGCCGGTGTCTATGCCGTCCGCGCCGCCCCTATCCTGCAACGCAACCTGCGCGCCGCCCTGTCCGGCGGTCGGACCAAGCCGTTCCACCCGCAGGCGAAGTACCTGAAACTCGTCTCGCTCGGCGGCAAGGACGCCCTGGCCGAACGGGGCGACAAGGCGTTGTCCCATCCCTGGCTGTGGCGCTGGAAGGACCGCATCGACCGCAAGTTCATGACCCAACTGACCGAGCTGGCGCCCATGCGGCCCGACCCCCTTCCCCCCGAACTCGCCACCAGCGTCCGGGAGGAGATGGCCGGCGCCAAACCACTCTGTGCCGGGT
Source organism: Pseudomonadota bacterium (assembly GCA_039033775.1). GTDB lineage: Bacteria > Pseudomonadota > Alphaproteobacteria > Rhodobacterales > Rhodobacteraceae > Jannaschia. The sequence goes on from JBCCCB010000198.1 coordinate 899, forward strand.
GCGGCTCGAAGGTCTCGGGGCAGGCGCTCGCAGCTGCGCTTGCGCAGCTGCCACCGGCCAGCCGCGACGACGTCTTGTCCCAGCCCGGCGACGATGCCGCGATCCTGCGGATCGGCGACGCGCGTCAGGTCCTGACCACCGACCATCTGCGCGCCTTCACCGCCGATCCCACGCTCTTCGCCCGCATCGCGACGGTTCATGCGCTGGGCGATATCTGGGCCATGGGCGCCACGCCCCAAGCCGCCGTGCTGACCGTCATCCTGCCGCGCATGTCCGAGCCGCTCCAGACCCGCACGCTGGGCGAAATCACCCAAACCGTCGCCCGGACCCTGGCCGAATCCGGCGCCGATCTGGCCGGCGGCCATTCCATGATGGCCGACGAGCTGTCCCTCGGCCTCGCCGTCACGGGCCTGCTCAATGGCCCCGCCATCGGCCTGGACGGCGCGCGACCCGGCGATGCCCTCCTGCTGACCAAGCCCATCGGCACCGGCACGATCCTGGCGGCCGAAATGGCCTGCCGCGCGCGGGGCCAGGATGTGATGGACATGCTCGCCGCCATGGCCCGACCCCAGGGCGACGCCGCCGCCATCCTGCACGGCGCCCATGCCATGACCGATGTCACCGGGTTCGGCCTGGCCGGGCACCTGGCCAATATCTGCCGCGCCTCCGGCACGGGGGCCGAGATCGCGCTGGCCGGCCTGCCCGTCTATGCCGGGGCCGAGGCCGCCACCGCCGACGGCCATCTCTCGGTCCTACATGGACCCAATCGGCAGGCGACACCTGTCGAGGGCGCCGACGGCCCCCGGGGCCTCCTGCTCCACGATCCCCAGACGGCGGGCGGCTTGCTCGCCGCGGTGGCGGAGACCGAGGTGGACGCCCTCCTCGCCCAACTCAGGGATGCCGGATACGCCGCCGCCCGCATCGGCCGGATCTCCGATGCGCCGGGCCTTCGGGCGATCTAGTCCGCCAGGTCGATGATCCGCGTCGCCGCCGCGCGGAAATCCGCATCGGCCACGCCCGTCAACCGCACGGGGTCGGCCAGCGCCTCTCGCGGCAGCGTCCGGTATCGCGGGTCGTAATGGGCCTCGATCAGGTCCGCGGCCAGGTCCGCCACCTGCCCCTCTTGCGCCAGCCGGTGCCACTGCTCGACCCGCTCGCGCGCATGATAGGGGCGCAGGGCGTCGATCCGCTGGGCCAGCAGATCCGCATCCGCCGTCAGGTCCGGATAGGCTTCGATCAGATGCCGCGCCCGCGCCGCCAGCGGAACCTCCAACCGAATACAGGACGCCGCCCGCATCGCCGTCCAGACGGATGGCGGAATCCGGACCCGCCCGATCGCGTTGCTTTCCGCCTCCACGAAGACCGGCCGCGCCGGATCCAGCAGCCCGAAGGCCGCTGCCAGGCGGGATTCGAACATCTTCTGGGACGGCTGCGCCTCGGCCAAACCGCCGAAATTCGAGCCCCGATGCGCGGCCAGCGCTTCCAGATCAATCACCTGTCCCCCGGCCTCGGCGATATGGCGCAGCAGCACGGTCTTCCCGCTGCCCGTCCCTCCGTCGATCACGATCAGCCGATGGGGCACCGCATCGTCATAGAGCCGCGTCTTCACCAGACGTCGGTACGAGCGGTAGCCGCCGTCCAGCACCTCCACCCGCCAGCCGATCTGCGCCAGGATCGACGCGAAGCTGACCGACCGCTGACCGCCGCGCCAACACATGACCAGGGGCCGCCAGCCACCGTCGCGGTCCGCCAGCGGACCGTCGATATGGGCGGCGGCGTTCCGCGCCACCAAGGCGGCGCCGACCTTGCGGGCCAGGAAGCGATCCTGCCTGACATAGATCGTGCCGACCTTCGCCCGCTCCCGGTCCGATAGGACGGGCAGGTTGATCGCGCCCGGCATGTGATCCTGGGCGAACTCGGCCGGGGCGCGCACGTCGATGATATCGTCGAAGGGCAGCGTGCCGGGCAGCGGCAGATCGGTCAGGGTGAAGGCCATAGGCCGATGTGCGCGTGCGCCGGCCTTGCGTCAACCGGGCAGCGCGATCCGCATCCCGTCCCGGCCCAGATGCAGCGGGCCGTCCCAGTGGCGCCGCACCTCGCGGGTCCAATCGTCCTCCCCGAAGCCCGGCAGGCCATCGGGGACGAAATGGTTCAGCGCCAAAGCCTTGACCCCGGCCGCCTGGGCCAGCCTCCCGACCTCTTGCGCGGGCGTGTGGGACCGCAGGATATGCTGTTCCAGCCGGGGATCGGGGTCCGGGATGCGCGCGATGGTCGCGGCGACGCCATCGACAAGCATCGCCTCGTGGACCAGCAAGTCTGCGCCCCGGGCGAAGTCCTCCAAGGCCGGCTGCGGGGCGGTGTCGCCAGACAGGACGACGCGCGTCTCGCCCGCCGTCAGGCGCAGCGCGAAGCTGTCCGCGATGGGCGGGTGATCGTTGCGAAGCGCCTCGATCCGCAGGTCACCGACCCGGCGATCGTACCCGTCCGACAGCGCGTCCAGATCGGCCAGTGGCGCCAGGGGCGGCCGTCCCTCGTCCCGCTGCCGCAACTCCACATCGAAGGACATGGCTGCCAGGAAGTGCCGCCAATAGGCCCCTAGCCCCGGCGGCCCGATCACCGGCAGCGGCCGCGCCAGCCCGCAGGTCCAGGCCGTGTGCAGCAAAGGTCCCAATTCCAGGTAGTGATCCGAATGCAGATGCGTCACGACGATGGCGTCGATCTCGGTCAGCGCCACGCCTTGCTCGCAGACCCCCAAGGCCGCGCCCAGCCCCGCATCGACCAGCAATGTCAGCCCGCCCATCCGCACCAGGGTCGAGGTCGGCCGGTTCGATCCGGGCCGGATCGCCGGCCCGCCCTTCACGCCCAGCAGGGCGACCCAGGTCTCGGCGTCGGTCAGGACTCCTCCGGCTCCCGATCCAGCAGGACGCGGGCGGCGTCGCCCTCCAGGTCGTCATATTGCCTGGATCGCAGCGTCCAAAGGCAGGCCACCATGCCGAGCCCGCCCAGGACCAGCGAGACGGGGATCAGGAACACGAGCACGTTCATCGGCGCACCTTCAGTCGGATGGCGTTCAGCACCACCAGGATGGACGAGGTCGACATGGCCGCCGCCGCCATCAGTGGCGTGGCCAGCCCAGCCATCGCGATGGGGATGCTGATCGCATTATAGGTCGCTGCCAAGCCGAAATTCTGCAAGATGCGCCGCCGCGCCTGGCCGGCCAGGTCCAGCGCTTGCGGGATGACCGACAGATCGCCGCCCAGCAGCACGGCGTCCGACGCCGCGCGCGCCGCGTCCAACGCGGTCGCGGGCGCGATGGACACATGGGCCGCCGCCAGCGCCCCGGCATCGTTCAACCCGTCGCCGACCATCAACACCTTGCGCCCCTGGGCCGCTTGCTCGCGCAGCAGCGCCAACTTGTCCTGGGGATCGGCCTCGGCCCGCCAATCGGGCAGGTTCAGCGCCTCGGCCAGGCGCCGCACCGGCTCCGTCCGGTCGCCCGACAACAGCAGCACCGGCAGACCCGCGCGCTGGGCCGCGGCCACCAGGTCGGCCGCGCCCGGGCGCAGCGTCTCGACCGGGCTGACGTCGATCGGGTCGCGACCCGGCAGGACCAGCTCGGTCCCCCGCGCGCCGCGCCCGAGCCGCACCGGCCGGCCCTTCCATCGGCCCTCGACGCCGTCGCCCGACACTTCCCGGACCGAACTCAACTCGGCCGCCCGCACGTCCGGCAAGGCCGCCGCGATGGCGCGCGACACGGGATGATCGGATGCCCGCGCCAGGCCCAGCGCGACCGACGCCGCCTCCGGGTCCAGATGATCCAACTTGGCCACGCCGGTGGTCAGCGTGCCGGTCTTGTCCAACACGATGGCATCGACCTGGGCCAACCGCTCCAACGCCGTGGCCGATTTCAGCAGCAGTCCCAGCTTGAACATCCGCCCGCTGGCGGCCACCGACACGGCCGGCACGGCCAAGCCAAGCGCGCAGGGGCAGGTGATGATCAGCAGCGCGACGGCCACCAACAGCGACCGATGCACATCCCCCGTGGCGATGAACCAGCCGGTGAAGCCGATGGCCGCCAGGCTGTGCACCAGCGGCGCATAGATCCGCGCCGCCTGATCGGCCAGGGCGACGTGCTTGCCCCGCGCACCTTCGGCCACGGCCACGGCACGGGCCATGCGGCGCAGGCTGGTGTCTTCGCCCACCGCCGTGGCCCGCAGGACCAGCGGCGCGTCGATCACCGTCTCGCCCGCCGCGACGTCGGTGCCGGGAACGGCGTGGACGGGCAGGCTCTCTCCGGTCAGCAGCGACCGGTCCAGATCCCCCACCCCCTCAATCACTTCCCCGTCGACCGGAACCCGGGCGCCGGGCACCACGCGAACATGGTCCCCGATGGCCAGCTCGGCCGTCGGCACGACACGGTCGCCATCCGCCTCCACCAAGGTCGCGCGCGGCACTTCCAGGGCCGTCAGCGCGGCGGCGGCCGACCGGGCGGCCCGCCGGGTGCGGTGGTCCAGATACCGCCCGATCAACAGAAACAGCGTCAGCGACAGGGCCGCGTCGAACCAAGCATCCTCACCGCCCACGGACGCCTCGTGCACCGACATGCCCAACGCCAACAGGATCGCCAGGCTGATGGGCACGTCCATGTTCACCCGACGGGCCGACAAGGCCGTCAGCGCCGAGGCATAGAATGGCCGCGCCGCATAGATCACGGCAGGCACGGCGATGGCGGCGCTGATCCAGTGGAACAGGTCGCGGGTGATATCGCTCGCCCCCGACCAGATCGCGACGGACAGGATCATGACGTTCATCATGCCAAAACCCGCCACGCCGATCCGCATCAGCAGGCCGCGCCCCTCGGCATCCACACTGGGCGCCAGGGCGGTCTCGTCCATCTCGCGCGCGGCGAAGCCCTTGGCATCCAGCGCCGCGATCAGCGGCGTGGCATCGGCGAAGGTGCCGCTGACGCGCACCTGCTTGTCGCCCAGGTTCACCCGCGCCTCGGCCACCTCGGGCAGAGCCTTCAAAGCCCCTTCGACCCCGGCGATGCAGCCGGCGCAGCGCATGTCCGGCACCGACAGCACCATGGTGCGCGGCGTCTCGGCTAGGGAATGGGGATCGGCGACGGCGGTCATTGCACGCGCGCCAGCTTCAGGCGCTTCTGGAACAAGGTTCCATCCGTCGCCACCGCCTCCAGCCGCAGGTCCCAGTTACCGGGTCGCAAGTCGACCGGGGCACGCCAGACCGCGCCGTCGAAGGCGAAGGCCGGGACGATGTCGTCCGACACGTTCGTCGCCCGCCCCAGGACCGAGGTGATCTGTGCGTCGGCCACCGGCGTGCCGTCGGCGTGCCGCAGGTCCAGGATCAGCATCCCGTCCGCCACATGGGCCGTGGACGCCCAGCCCAGGGCCTCCTGCGCGGCCCGCTGCGCCTCGAATTTCTGGGAAGCGACATAGCTGTTCTTCGTCTCCAAACCCGGGAAGGTTTTTACCGCGTTGAAAGCCAGGGTCAGGTTCACCGCGATGATGGTCCCGAACATCAACACGAAGATGGCCAGGACCTTACGGCCCGTCATGACTGCGTTCATCGAAGCTCTCCTTGCCGAAGAATAGGGTGTCCACGAAGGCGCGCTCGGCCGAGGTCAGATCCTCGACCCAGAAGCGCAGATCGGTGCGGTCGGCGCTGGCCGCCGGATCCTGGGGCCGGGCCGAGACATAGACGCGCTGGCGATAGGTCTCGTTTGCGGGCACGCTGACCGACAGGGTGTCGCGTCCCTCCAGCTGGATCCGCATCATCGTGTCCGAGGTCAGCGACAGGTGGAACTCCCGCGCCTCGCCATGCTTGTTGCGCAGGCGGATGTCGTAGGCGTTGCGGATCGTCCCGTCCGATAGGGTGACGAAGGTCGGGTTGCGCACGGGCGCCACGGTCATGTCGATCTCGGGCCGGATGAACAGGCCGACGACCAGCGCGATGCCGATGGCGGCCCAGGCGATGCCGTAGAGGATCGTGCGCGGCCGGAAGATGTGCTTCCAGGCCGGCTGGGGCTGCCAGTCGCGGCTGCCCTGGGTCAGCAGCGGCACAGGCCCGGCATTGGGCGCCGGCGCCGGGGCGCCGTCTGCCACCATGGTCCGCGACACCGTGTCCGGCGCGTCGCTTCCCAGCGGCCGCACGGCGGCCAGATCCTCGGGCTGGGTCGGCGGACGGTCATCCAACGCCAGATAGTCGATCAACCCGCGCGGGCGTCCGATCTTGTCCATCACCTCGTCGCAGGCATCGATGCACAGCGCGCAGGTGATGCAGGCCATCTGCTGGCCGTCGCGGATGTCGATCCCCGTCGGGCAGACATTCACGCAGGCCATGCAGTCGATGCAGTCGCCCGCGCCCTCGATCCGCTTCTTGCCGCGCGGCTCGCCCCGCCAGTCGCGGTAGCCGACGGTCAGCGTGCCCTCGTCGACCATGGCGGCCTGGATGCGTGGCCAGGGGCACATGTAGATGCAGACCTGCTCGCGCATGAAGCCGCCCAGGACCACCGTCGTGGTCGTCAGGATGGCGATGGTGACATAGGCGACCGGGTGGGCGTTCAGCGTCACCAGGTCGCGCAGCAGCGTCGGCGCGTCGGCGAAATAAAAGACCCAGGCGCCACCCGTAGCCAGGCCGATCAGGGCCCAGACCGTCCACTTGGTCAGCCGCAGGCGGGTCTTCCGCGCGTCCCACGGCGC
>JBCCCB010000199.1:0-7561 GCA_039033775.1 Pseudomonadota bacterium
AGGCAAGATTTTCTTGATCGAAGCGGTATCTGCCCCCCGTCCACCCGGCGTACACCCCCCGTGCGACCGCGCGTTCGCACGGGTTTGGTGACGGGATCTTAACTGGTCCATGTCCGTCCCTGTCGAGAGGGCGGGTGCGAGGGGTCTCCCCTCGCGCTCCCCGGGATATTTGTGAAGGGAAGAAGAGGGCGCGCGTTAAGGTTAATGCGTGCCCTGGTCATCACTGGTCCCAAAATACGCAAACCTTGAGATGTCGGCTTGGCCGAACGCCGGGGGGAGGACGGCCTGCCAGGGGGTATTCCGAGGCTGCATCGGGTCTGGAACAGCGCCGACAGAGGACGGGTTGTGCCGGGGGCGGGTTGCTCCTATATGCGACTCAACAGCGGCGCCTTCGGGCTCCACCGGAAAATCAGCGGGCCGCAGGGCCCGCTTTTTTGTTTCACGGACAGACATGTCAGACCTGATCGCCAAGACCGCGCTGGACAAGCGCCTCGCCGAGATCGTCGCCCCCGTCATCGAAGACATGGGGTTCGAATTGGTGCGCCTGCGGATGCAGGGCGGCAAGACGGCGACGTTGCAGGTGATGGCCGACAAGGCGGCGGGCGGGATCGAGGTGGACGATTGCGCCCGGATCTCGACGGATTTGTCGGCTGTGCTGGACGTGGAAGACCCGATCGTGGACGAATACGTGCTGGAAGTGTCGAGTCCCGGGATCGACCGGCCGCTGACGCGGCTGAAGGATTTCGATGCCTGGGACGGCTACGAGGCGCGGGTCGAGACGACCGAGTTGATCGACGGGCAGCGCCGGTTCAAGGGCGTGTTGAAGGGCACCGAGGGGGACGAGGTGCTGATCGAGATCGAGCAGGGCGGCGAGACGCCGACCATCGGTCTGAAGTTCGACTGGCTGAGCGACGCGAAGCTGATCCTGACGGATGAGTTGATCCGCGAGGTGCTGAAGGCCCGCAAGGATGGCGGGCAGATCGACGAGACGCAATTCGACGAAGTGAAGACACTCATGGACGGTGAGGAAGACTGACATGGCAATCACATCCGCCAACCAGCTGGAGCTGCTCCAGATCGCCGACGCGGTGGCACGCGAGAAGATGATCGACCCCGGCCTCGTGATCGAGGCGATGGAGGAGTCGTTGGCCCGGGCCGCGAAGAGCCGCTACGGGACGGAGATGGACATCCGGGTGAGCATCGACCGCAAGAACGGGCGGGCGACGTTTACCCGCGTGCGGACGGTGGTCGAGGACGAGCTGATCGAGAACGAGAAAGCCGAGCTGACCGTCGAGCAGGCGAAGCCGTATCTGGACGATCCGAAGGTGGGCGACACGATCGTCGACGAGGTGCCGCCCGTGGACATGGGCCGGATCGCGGCGCAATCGGCCAAGCAGGTCATCATCCAGAAGGTGCGCGAGGCCGAGCGCGACAAGCAGTTCGAGGAATATCAGGATCGCGTGGGCACGATCATCAACGTGGCCGTCAAGCGCGAGGAATACGGCAACGTCATCGTCGACCTGAATCCCGGCGAGGGTGTGCTGCGCCGGAACGACAAGATCGGGCGCGAGAGCTATCGGCCGGGCGACCGGATTCGGGTCTTCATCCGCGACGTGCGGCGCGAGATCCGGGGGCCGCAGGTCTTCCTGAGCCGGACGGATCCGGACTTCATGAAGGAATTGTTCAAGATGGAGGTGCCGGAGATCTATGACGGCGTCATCGAGATCAAGGCTTGCGCGCGGGATCCGGGGTCGCGCGCGAAGATCGCGGTGATTTCCTACGACAATTCCATCGATCCCGTGGGTGCCTGCGTCGGCATGCGGGGAAGCCGCGTGCAGGCCGTCGTGAACGAGTTACAGGGCGAGAAGATCGACATCATCCCGTGGAACGACGACGCGCCGACCTTCCTGGTGAACGCGTTGCAGCCGGCCGAGGTGACCAAGGTCGTCCTGGACGAGGAAGCCGAGCGGATCGAGGTCGTCGTGCCCGAAGAACAGCTGTCGCTGGCCATCGGGCGGCGCGGTCAGAACGTGCGGCTGGCGTCGCAGCTGACAGGACTCGACATCGACATCCTGACCGAGGAAGAGGAATCGAAGCGCCGCCAGGCGGAGTTCGAGGAGCGGACCAAGCTGTTCATGGAGACGCTGGATCTGGACGAGTTCTTCGCCCAGTTGCTGGTCTCGGAAGGGTTCACCAACCTGGAAGAGGTTGCCTATGTCGAGGTGGACGAGCTTCTGGTGATCGACGGCGTGGACGAGGACACGGCCTCCGAGTTGCAGGCCAGGGCCCGCGACTACATCGAAGCGCAGAACGCCAAGGCCCTGGCCGCCGCCCGCGAAGCCGGGTTGCAGGACGATCTGGCCGCCTTCGAGGGGCTGACGCCGCAGATGTTGGAGGCGCTGACCAAGGACGGCGTGACCAACCTGGAGGAGTTCGCGACCTGCGCCGATTGGGAACTGGCCGGCGGTTGGACCATCGAGAACGGTGAACGGACCAAGGATGACGGTCTGCTGGAGCCGTTCAACGTCTCGCTGGAGGAAGCGCAGGACATGATCATGACCGCCCGCGTGATGCTGGGCTGGGTCACGCCCGAAGACGCGCTTGGCGCCTCCGAAGAGGAGAGCGAAGAGGGCGAGACCGAGGAGGCCGGGGCGTGATCGCCCCGGATTTGGTCCCTGACGCGCGGCGGCAGAGCGAAAGATCGCAGCGAACCTGAACGGCGCTGCATCGTCACCGGCGAGACCGGCCCCAAGGCGGGGCTGGTGCGATTCGTCGTGGGACCGGACGACGCGGTCTATCCCGACGTGGCGGGCAAGTTGCCGGGGCGCGGGATTTACGTGACGGCCGAACGCGACCCCTTGGAAAAAGCGGTCGAGAAGCGCATGTTCTCCAAAGGGGCCAAGCGGCAGGTCTCGGTTCCGGACGGATTGGTCGATACGGTCGAGGCGGCGCTTCTGAAGCGCCTCCAGGATGGGATCGCAATCGCCCGAAAGGCCGGGCGGGCCGTGTCGGGCTATGAGAAGGTGAAGTCCATGCTGATGGCGGAGGAGGCGCAGGTCCTTCTTCAGGCGACGGACGGATCGGAACGAGGCAAAGGCAAGTTGAGCACCCCGCAAGGGGGGAAATGGATCGGATTCCTGACCGCCGACGAGCTGGGTCAGGCATTCGGCCGCGACCGGGTGATCCATGCGGCGGTGGCCGCTGGCACCTTGGCGCAACGTATTGTAGAGGACGCCGCAAGGCTCCAGGGCATCAGACAAAATGGCGGCGATCCGGCCGCCCGGAAGGACACTGGGAACGCATGAGCGATCAGGACGGCAAGAAACCCCTCGGACTGTCTGGCGGCGCGCGCGCCGGCACGGTGAAGCAGAGCTTCGCCCGCGGACGGACGAACAACGTGGTCGTCGAGACCAAGCGCAAGCGCGTGAACGTGCCGAAGCCCGGTGCGCAGTCGGCGGCTGCGGTGAACGCCCAGGGCGGCAAGGCCAAGGGCGGGACGACGGATGCGGAGATGGAGCGCCGTCTGAAGGCGTTGCAGGCCGCTAAGGCCCGCGAGGCCGAGGATGCCGAGCGCCGCAAGCGCGAGGAGCAGGAGGCCATCGAGGCCCGCGAACGCCGCCGGGCCGAGATCGAGGCCAAGGAGCGCGAGGAGAAGGAGCGCGAAGAGCTTCTCAAGCAGAAGGCCGAAGAGGACGAGCGCCGCCAGCGCGAGGCTCGCGAGGGCAAGAAGCCCGAGGCGGCGCCCGCCGTGGCTGAACCGGTGGCCGAGAAGCCGGACCGGACGCGGAACCTGGGCCCCGATGCGCGCCCCGGCCGCAACGATGGCCCGCGCAAGCGCGACGACGATGGCGGTAAACCGCGTGGCGGCGAGCGCCGTGGCGGCAAGCTGACGGTGAACCAGGCACTGCGTGGCGGCGAGGGGCGCACCCGGTCGCTGGCGTCGATGCGGCGCAAGCAGCAGCGCCAGAAGGGCGGCGGCGATAGCGGCCCGCAGGAAAAGGTGGTCCGCACGGTGCAGCTGCCCGAAGCGATCGTCGTCTCGGAATTGGCCAACCGCATGACCGAACGCGTCGCGGCGGTGGTCAAGGCGCTGATGCAGAACGGCATGATGGTCACGCAGAACCAGGTGATCGACGCCGACACCGCCGAGCTCATCATCGAGGAGTTTGGCCACAAGGTGCAGCGTGTCTCGGAATCGGACGTGGAACAGGCGATCGAGGTCGAGGAGGACAAGGACGAGGATCTGAAGGATCGCGCGCCGGTCATCACGATCATGGGCCATGTGGACCACGGCAAGACGTCGCTTCTGGACGCGATCCGCAAGACCAAGGTCGTCTCAGGCGAGGCCGGAGGCATCACCCAGCATATCGGCGCTTACCAGGTCGAGACCAATGGCACGAAGCTAAGCTTCTTAGACACGCCGGGCCACGCTGCCTTCACGTCCATGCGGGCGCGGGGCGCGCAGGTGACCGACATCGTCGTGCTGGTCGTGGCCGCCGATGATGCGGTGATGCCGCAGACCATCGAAGCCATCAACCACGCCAAGGCGGCGAAGGTCCCGATGATCGTCGCGATCAACAAGTCGGACCTGCCCGCCGCCGATGCGAACCGGGTGCGGACCGAGCTCTTGCAGCACGAGGTCATCGTCGAGGAGATGTCGGGCGATGTGCAGGATGTCGAAGTCTCGGCCGTGACCGGCAAGGGCCTCGATCAACTGCTGGAAGCCATCGCGCTGCAGGCGGAGATCCTGGAGCTGAAAGCCAATCCCGACCGCGCCGCCCAAGGCGCCGTGATCGAGGCGCAGTTGGATGTGGGCCGCGGGCCCGTGGCCACCGTTCTGGTGCAGAACGGCACGCTCAAGCGGGGCGATATCTTCGTCGTGGGCGAGCAATGGGGTAAGGTCCGCGCGCTGGTCAATGATCAGGGCGAGCGTGTCAACGAGGCTGGCCCATCCGTGCCCGTCGAGGTGCTGGGCCTGAACGGTACGCCCGAAGCTGGGGACGTTCTGAACGTGGTGAAGACCGAGGCCGAGGCGCGAGAGATCGCCGCCTATCGGGAACAGGCCGCCAAGGACAAGAGAGCGGCGGCCGGTGCTGCGACGACACTGGATCAGCTTCTGGCCAACGCCAAGGCGGACGAGAACGTGTCGGAGTTGCCGATCCTGGTGAAGGCGGATGTGCAAGGCTCAGCCGAGGCGATCATCCAGGCGATGGAGAAGATCGGCAACGATGAGGTCCGCGTGCGGGTGCTGCATTCGGGCGTCGGTGCCATCACCGAGTCGGATATCACCCTAGCGGAAGCCTCGGGCGCGCCGGTCATCGGCTTCAACGTGCGGGCCAATGCGCCGGCGCGGGCGGCCGCCAACCAGAAGGGCGTGGAGATCCGGTATTATTCGGTGATCTACGACCTGGTGGACGACGTGAAGGCGGCGGCCTCGGGTCTGCTGTCGGCCGAAGTGCGCGAAAACTTCATCGGCTACGCCGAGATCCGCGAGACCTTCCGGGTAACCGGCGTCGGCAACGTGGCGGGCTGTCTGGTGACCGAGGGCGTGGCCCGACGGTCGGCAGGCGTGCGTCTGCTGCGCGACAACACGGTGATCCACGAAGGCACGTTGAAGACGCTGAAGCGCTTCAAGGACGAGGTGAAGGAAGTCCAGTCCGGCCAGGAATGCGGCATGGCGTTCGAGAATTATGACGACATCCGCAAAGGCGACGTCATCGAGATCTTCGAGCGCGAAGAGGTCGAGCGGACGCTGGCCTGACCTCAAGCGACATGGAATGACGGGGGCGCTCAACTGGGCGCCCCCTCTTTTTATATCCGACGACTGTAGTCTTAAATCGTCCCGCGACCGTGGCGCCATACGCGCCTCTCTCTGACGTGGTGCGGGCTGAGAGGGTGGGATTTGCGTATTTGCAGACCAGTGATGGGGAGGGCGCGTTAACCTTAATTTCCGCTTAAAGCGTATCGCGTGTCACCGGGGCCATGCGGTCAAGGGACAGACTGAGGCAGCGTTTGCATTGTTGAACGCAGCCTGACGGCCCGGTGCGATGTCGACCGGAGATTACATGCTTTGACGGAGAGGTCGGGCGGCGCCCCAGCCCAGGGATAGCACGACGGCGGCGCTGGCCTAGCTGGCCCCGGGTGGCCTGGCGCTGAAGATCGGATGGATCTTGGCATCCTTACGGTCAGGCTTGGCGGCGGTCAGCTTCGGGGCCTCGGCCTTAGCCCGAAGGCCGAGGGATGGTGGGGCGGCGGGAACGTCGTCGGGCGGTTCGGATTTGGCGGCATGCGCGGCGGCCGCACGTAAGGCGGTGCGGGCATCGGGGTCGGCGCGGGGGCGGTCGCGGGTCAGGGCGGCGACTTCGCGCATGGCCTCGGCCCCGTCCATCGCGGCGCGGGTCAGTTGGGCGACCGTGACGGCGATCAGGCCGACGACGGACAGGATCACGCCAGGCAGGGCGGCGGACAATTGGGTGATCCAATCACCGGCGGTCGTCACCACGGCCAAACCTGCCACGGCCAGGCCCGCCACGGCGGCCAGCCAGCCCAGTTTGTCCAAGATGACGGCAATGGCACGACCGCCTCGATAACGCTTGATGTCGGACATGCTGCGGGCCTCCGGGGTTTTTCCCCATCATGGGCCCTGCGCTGGTATCCCGCCAACGAAAAAGGCCGATCCTGACAGATCGGCCTACTTTTTCGCGCAGACGTGAAGACCGTAAACGATCTATTCGGCCGGGGTCGTATCCTTCCGGCCCGCCTTGACCGGCGCCCAGATGCGCTTGTTGGTCAGGTAGAGCAGGACTGACAGCACCGTCAGCATAATGACGGCGGTCAGCCCCATCTGCTTGCGCGCGGCCAGCTTGGGCTCGGCTGTCCACATCAGGAACGCAGCGACATCCTTTGCGGTGGATTCGATGTCCGTGGAAGAACCGTCGTCGAAGATGACGTCATCGCCATAGAGCACAGGCGCCATGGAAATCCACCCACCCGGAAAGGCTGTGTTCTCGTAGAGAATGGTCCCCGCCTCTTCCCGTTCTTCGCCGGTATAGCCGGCGAGGAGGGATGCGATGTACTCCGGTCCGCCCATGCCCTGGAAGACCTGGTTGATGCCCAAGTTATAGGGGCCATGGAAACCCGCACGGGCCTTGGCCATCAGCGATAGGTCGGGGGCGCCGACCGAGTTGTTCTCCGGGAACTTGTCCGGGTAGGTCGCGGTCCGGAATTCGGTCTCGCCGAATTCGTTGATCTCGATGACTTCGAAGAACTCGGCATAGGCCGTCGCTTCCTCGCGCGTGTAGCCGATCGCGGTCAGATCGCGGAATGCCACGTATTTGATGCCGTGACAGGCCGAGCAGATCTCGGTGTAGACCTTCAGGCCGCGTTGCAGCTGGTTTTGATCGTAGGTCCCGAAAGGACCTTCGAACGAGAAGTCGTAATCCGTCACTACGCCCGCCTTCCCGGCGGCCAGGGCCGCCGAGGAGGATATCGCGAGGATCGCGAGGGCTTTGGTGAAGAGTTTCATGTGCGTTGTCCTCACTCGGCCGGGGTCGCGGCTTTG
>JBCCCB010000200.1:0-7495 GCA_039033775.1 Pseudomonadota bacterium
ACCTCTCCCCAACGGAGTTCCTAATCAAAACCACCGCGCCAGCGCTTGAGACTCTTGCGGTCTCCGCGCTGCCGCTCAACACTCAATCTCGACCGGAAGATTCTGGATCACCCCGGCCCTAATCGCGGGGGAAGGTCACTGCGGCAATGCTCGAACAACCTTCTTGATTTCTTGCGCGTCCTGCTTGGTGATCGTCGCAAGCTGGCGATCTGCCCCGCAATACTCGACAAGGATATTGAGGAAGGCCCGTATCTGGTCGGTGTATTTTTCGTCCCAGCGGTGGGCGTGCTCGTCCATGTAATCTGCGATAGCTTTCTCTAGCGTGACGCTGGGAGCGGCTGGAACCGCCTCTACAGGGGCAGGAGCGATGGCCGGTGCCATCGTCATAGGAATAACGCTCAAGGCCCTCAGCGGCGTCCAGAACGCGCCTGAGCATGTCCCTGCGGCCTTGGCGTAGCTGGTAGGTGATGCGGGGCTGGCTGGCGTCCCATTGTTCGTCTGAAACGTCCATGACGCGCTTGAAGCGTGAGACTGGCAGCCAGAGCGGATGTGTCGTTTCCATCTCAAGGAAACTTTCATGGTCCAGCATTTCTTCGCGGGCATCGATCAGGGCATTCTTCGACAGACCGCGCCGGTCCAGCCAGTCAAGGTACTGGTCCAGTTGCGCCTTGAAATAGGCTTGGACCTTCTCGCGTATCTCGCTTTGCCTGAGTCCCGCCAAGGCGTTGCTATCCGTTACTATTCTACCACGTGCAGCCAAGTATCGTGCCAAGTCTGCCGCCTGATGTGGGCATCTTGTTCTTAACGATACCTTAACCGTGCTTCGCTTTTCCTGCCCGGAGTTGGGCAGAGGCCAGCGAAAGTAGAATATACCGTGTCTGGAAGGGCTTAGGTAGGCTGACAACTTCATGGATGTGTTCCACCGTTGTGTCCCACTTGATAGCCATGAAGCTAAGTCACTGATTTAGAATGAAATGGAGGCGAGTACCGGAATCGAACCGGTGTACACGGATTTGCAATCCGCTGCGTAACCACTCCGCCAACTCGCCGCAGGGTGGCGTGGTCCTAGCGCCATACCGCGAAGCTCGCAACCGCTCACGTGGTCTTTGATCGTTGCGACGGCTCGGGGAACGTGCTTTCTCGAAGTTAAACGGCAGCAGTTGAACAGGTTACGATATTCCAATGACATCTGGGCAATCTCTCCGCACGATGATGGTCGATACGCAGGTCCGTCCGTCCGACGTGACTAAGTTCCCGATTATCGCAGCCATGCTGGAGGTCCCGCGCGAGGAATACGTGCCGGCAAGCGCCAAGGCCGTGGCCTATATGGACGCGCCGATCCCCCTGGGCGCCGGGCGGGAGATGCCGGAGGCCCGCACGCTCGCCAAGATGCTGGACGCGCTGGACTTGGCTCTGGACGATTCCGTTCTGATCGTCGGGGGCGGGCTGGGATATTCCGCCGCGCTTCTGGCCCGGATGGCCGAATCCGTCGTGATGGTCGAAGAAGAGGCCGGCCTGGCCTCGGACGCCGAAGCCACGCTGACGGCGCAATCCGTGATGAACGCCGCCGTTCTCAGCGCGCCGCTGGCAGAAGGCGCCCCCAAGGCGGCGCCCTTCGACGTCATCCTGATCGAAGGCGGGGTCGAGACCATTCCGACGGCCTTGCTGGATCAATTGCGCGAGGGTGGCCGGATCGCAGCCATCTTCATGGACGGTGCGCTGGGCGAGGTCCGGATCGGCCACCGCACGGCCGACGCCGACAGCACGCGGATCGCCTGGCGCTTCGATTTCAACGCGGCGGCCCCGGTGCTGCCAGGATTTTCCCGCGCGCGAAGTTTCGCGCTTTAGAACAAAAACCAGATGGGATCGAGCATGATTTGGGCAGAGCAGATCAAAAGGACCGGCGCCACCCTGGCCGTCGCCGTGTCACTGGCGGTGGCAGGATCGGGCGCGTCCGGTCAGACGCTGTCGGATGCGCTGGTGCAGGCCTATCGCAGTTCGCCGATCCTGGAACAGCAGCGGTTCCTGCTGCGTGCCACCGACGAAGACGTCGCGATCGCCGTGTCCGCCCTGCGCCCGGCGGTCAGCTTCGCGACCAGCTACGGCAAGGTCCGGACATCTTCCAATTTTGGCACCTCCACCGCGACGACGTCGTCGCTTGGCCTGGTCCTCGACTTCACATTGGTCGATGCCGGCCAGCGTCATCTTCGGATCGCCGCCGAGAAGGAAAGCGTCCTGGCCGCCCGCTTCAGCCTGATCGACTTCGAGCAGGACGTGCTGCTGACGGCCATCGACGCATATCTGGACCTGCGCGAGGCCGTGCTGTCCGTCGATGTCAGCGAAAGCAACCTGCGGCTTCTGCAAGAAGAACTTCGGGCCACCCGTGACCGGTTCGAGGTCGGCGAAGTGACGCGGACGGACGTGGCCATCGCCGAATCCAGCTTGGCCGCGTCGTTGTCGGCCCTGGCCGCCGCCCGCGGGGCGGTGGACATTTCGCGCGAACTCTATCGCCAGGCCATCGGCGTGCTGCCGACGGGAACGCTGGCGCCGCCGCCGCCGCCGCCCGCCCTGCCGCCCACCCTGGAACGGGCTCAGGCGCTGGCCTTGCAAGTCCATCCGCTGATCATCTCGGCCCAACACGACATCACGGCCCTGCGCCTGCTGGCCGATATCGCCCAGGCGAACCGCCTTCCCACCGTTGGGCTGCAATCCGATTTCACGGTCAGCCGCCCCGATACCGTGACGGCCGGAGTCAGCGTCACCGGGACGGTGCCGATCTTCACCGGCGGGGCATTGTCGGCTCTGAACCGCCAGGCCATCGCCAATGCCCAGGCCGCAAGGTCCAACCTCAACACGATTTCCCGCGCCATCACCCAGGGGGTGGGCACCGCTTGGGCCGAGTTGCAGATCGCCCGGGCCCAGATCACCGCCACACGCGAAGGCGTTCGCGCGGCGCAACTGGCCTTCGAGGGCTTCCAGGAGGAAGCACGGCTGGGCGCGCGGACAACGATCGACGTGCTCGATGCCGAGCAAGACCTGATCGACGCCCGGCTGGCCCTGATCGAGGCCGAGACGGCCGCCGATCTGGCCGTCTACTCGGTGCTCGACGCGGTCGGCCTGCTGACGACCGATCATCTCGGGCTGAACGTCGAGCGGTTCGATCCGTCGGAATACTACAACCAGGTGTCCAACGCGCCGGCCGTTTCGCCGTCCGAACAAGGTGGACGTCTGGACAGCGTCCTGCGGCGTTTCGGTCGCAACTGATCGACGCTTACCGGGCTTTTGGGAGCCGGGCCATGGACCTGGCCCCTCCCTTTCGTGCTATGCTACCAGCCGAGAAACGAACGGTCCGCAGAGACCATGGCGTGAGGAGAGCGGGTTTGGCGCAGACGAATGATATCGAGGACGTGCTCTCGTCGATCCGGCGCCTTGTCTCCAGCGATCCGGAATCCTCGTCGTCTCCAGGTGGGAGGGACCGATCCTCCGTCGCAGCGGCCCTGCTGTTGGAGCCGGCGAACCGAGTGACCGAGCCCGAAGACCCGTTTCAGACGATCCAGGCACTGGACGGCAGCGAGGCTGAAGCCCCCGTCGCGGAGGAAGTGGCCGACGAAGACGGCTCGTCGGAGGCAAAGAGCGCGTCCCTGGACTCGACGGATATCTGGCTCGGATCGGCCGATGAGATGGTCGGGCTGGCGCAAGAGGAACGGGATGGACGGGACGCGGCCCATGTGCTGGCCGAATTGGACACCGACACGGCCGCCATCACCACCGACCTAACCGAGGACCAGGGTGACCCGTTGGTTTGGCCCGCCCCCGCGCCGGCCCCGCCCGCCCCCGAGAGCTATCTTGAGGATACCGACTACGTCGCAGAGGCCGGAGCCGGTACGGAAGAGGTGGATGAGCCGCCGATTGCATCGGAACCTGCGACGGAGATCGAAACCGGAGCGATGCACGCCCGTGACGAAGAGAGGGGCGGCGACGTGCCGGTCGCAGAGGATGTGGCCGATGCGCCGGCCCCCGCTGCAGAGGCCGGCTCGGACGGGGCCGATATCGATTTGGCCGACCTTGGCGAGACCTCCGACAAGGACGTGATCTCGCTGGACGACGAGGGCTTCCGGGACCTGATCGCCGACATCGTGCGTCAGGAACTGGCCGGCGAGTTGGGAGAGCGGATCACCCGAAACGTGCGCAAGCTCGTCCGGCGCGAGATCCGGCAGCTCCTCTCGTCTGACGAATTCGACTGATCGCGTGAAGATCGCCCTCTAATCGGTTGAACACAAACAAAAAGCGCCGCGCGTCAAGGTCGACGCGCGGCGCTTTGCCGTTCTATAGACGATAATTCTTATGCGGCTTCGGCAGCCTCGGCCAATTCAGCGGCCTGGCGACGTTCGCTTTCCTCGCGCGACAGCGCGACCGAGGTGCGGACGCCACGGCTGACGAACTCCATCAGGCCGGACACGACCCGCTCGTTCGGGTCGATCCCCGCGCAGGACAGAACTTCGCGCCCATCCCGCGACCGCGCCCATCTGGCGATCTGCTCAGGTCCGTTGCCGAACTTCTTGTCATCAGAGATAGCATCGTCGAGGGCCGCCAGTACGACCGCAGCGAACAGTTTCCGGGCCCTTTGACCCTGCTCGAAATTGAACGCTGTTGCGTCGACGAAATCGGACATCCCCGTCCTCCTGCTGCTATTGCTCTTGCATCTTCCCCGGTACGCCGCACTAACACGCACTCACGTGATTCGTGCCATGCAATTTGGTGATACCACATATGCGCTCACATCATGGCGAGCAGACGTGGACACCAAATTTGGCCCCCCCAGGGTCGTTCTGACGACTACATATGGCGGATGTCGTGAACCGATCAAGCTTTTGTCAATATTTCGTCGTATTTCCTGACGTAAAGACTCGGTTCTCTGCGATGTTGCTCGCTCCGGCGCGGCAAGATAGGACGCGGCCACCCAGCGAATTGCCGAAAGACCCCCCATGCCCAAGATCAACGGAAACGAAATCCGGCCCGGCAACGTGCTCGAACATGACGGGCATCTCTGGTCGGCCGTGAAGGTGGATCATGTGAAGCCCGGCAAGGGTGGCGCCTTCGCGCAGGTGGAACTGCGCAATCTACGCAACGGATCCAAGCTGAACGAGCGGTTCCGATCGGCCGACAAGGTGGAACGTGTGCGCCTGGAACAGAAGGACCAGCAATTTCTTTATGAAAGCGACGGCAAGCTCGTCTTCATGGACACGACGACATACGATCAGGTCGAGTTGGATAGTGACATCCTCGGGGACCGCCGCCCCTTTCTGCAGGACGGCATGATGGTGCAGGTGGAATATTACGAAGACGAAGCGCTGAACGCCTCGCTGCCCCAAAAGGTCACCTGCAAGATCGTCGAGACCGAGCCGGTGGTGAAGGGCCAGACCGCCGCCAACAGCTTTAAGCCCGCGCTTCTGGACAACGGCGTCCGCGTGATGGTCCCGCCTTTCGTCGGCCAGGACGAGGATATCGTCGTCAATACCGAAACGATGGAATATTCAGAGCGGGCATAGCCGCCCTCCGTCAGGGCGGTCCGGCCCCGACCATGCCGCGCGCCATATCGGCATGGATGGTCTCGACATCGGTACGGGTCAGCCGTCCGCCGTCTCTGTACCAAGTATTGACCCCGGTCAGCATGGCGATCAGCGCCATGCCGGCCAATCGCACATCGGCCACCCGCATCGCACCCGCCACGGCACCGTCGGTCAGAATGCCTTCGGGCACCGCCTCATAGGCCCGGCGCAAGGTCTCGATCCGCGCGTGGCCGTCGGGTTCCAACGACCGCAACTCGCCGTAGGCCACGGTCACGGCATCGGTCCGGTCCAGGTGAAACCGGATATGGAAGCGGGCGAAGGCCTCCAGCCGCGACACCGGGTCACCGCCCGGATCGGCGGCCCGCCAGGCGGCCAGAAGCTCCTCCAGATGCGCGGCCATCAGATCGACCAGAAGGGTCTGCTTGTCGGGAATGTAGTGATAGAGCGCCCCTGCCCCGATCCCCACCTCGGCCGCGATGCGGCGCATGGACACCGCCGCATAGCCGTGGCGCGCGAACAGGCGTTCTGCCGCCGCGCGCACGCGGGGGCCGGTCACCTCGGCCTGGGATCCGCTGGGCCTCGCCATGGCCCAGGGGCATAAACCGAACGGGCGTTCAATTCCAAGCCCGTTGCCCCGTCGGACCAAGCCGCCTACGGTCCGCGCCATGCGCTTCGCTCTGCCCTTCCTGCTGCTGACGGCCTGCGCCCAGCTCCCGCCCGAGGCGGCAACGCTGCCGCGCCCGGCACCGGACCTGCCGTTCCCCCGGCTGGTCCCGTTAAGCCCGCTTTTGGCCGAGACCCAGGTGCCGCCGCGGGCCCAGCCGGCGGGCGACGCCCTGCGGGCACGGGGCGCGGCCTTGGCCCGACGGGCCATCGCCCCGCCGGTGACCGGCGACTTGGCCGCGCGCGGCGACCGCCTGCGCCAGCGGGCGGCCGAATTGCGCGCCGCCGAGATCTGAGCCCCGCGTTGCGCCCCCGGCGACGAGCGGCTAGCACCGCAGCGACAATCCCCGTTTCGGAGTAGCGCCATGACCAGACCCCTTCGCCTTGGCATTGCCGGTCTGGGGACGGTCGGGGTCGGCGTCGTCCGCATCGTCCAAGATCATGCCGCCCTGCTGACCGCGCGGACGGGCTGTACAGTCTCGATCAGCGCGGTGTCGGCCCGCACCCGGTCCAAGGATCGCGGCGTCGATCTAAGCGGCTACGATTGGGAGGATGACCCCGTCGCAATGGCGCGGCGGGACGATGTGGACCTGTTCGTGGAATTGATGGGCGGCGCCGACGGACCGGCCAAGGCGGCGACCGAAGCCGCCCTGGACGCCGGCAAGGACGTGGTGACGGCCAACAAGGCCATGCTGGCCTTGCACGGCCAGGCCCTGGCCGAGCGGGCCGAAGCGGCGGGCGTGTCGCTGCGCTTCGAGGCGGCGGTGGCCGGCGGGATCCCGTGCGTCAAGGCCCTGACCGAGGGGCTGGCGGGTAACGCGATCACGCGTGTGTCGGGCGTGATGAACGGCACCTGCAACTATATCCTGACGCGCATGGATTCGGCCGGCCTGCCCTATGCGGACGTGTTCGAGGAAGCCCGCGCCCTGGGCTTCCTGGAAGCCGATCCGACCCTGGATGTCGGCGGGATCGATGCGGGCCACAAGCTGGCGATCCTGGCGGCCATCGCCTTCGGGACACAGGTCGATTTCGAAGGCGTGCACTTGCAGGGGATCGAGCGGGTCAGCATCGACGATATCCGCCGGGCGGGCGATATGGGCTATCGGATCAAGCTGCTGGGCGAGGCGCGCCGGACGGCGGCGGGGATCGAACAAAGAATGCGGCCCACCTTGGTTCCCGCCGACAGCCCCCTGGGCCAGTTGCAGGGCGGGACCAACATGGTGGTGATCGAAGGCGATGCGGTGGGCCAGATCGTGCTGCGC
>JBCCCB010000201.1:0-7481 GCA_039033775.1 Pseudomonadota bacterium
CCAACGTCTCGACCAGATTGTCGTCCAACCGGAACAGGGCCTGCAAGTTGCCCATCGAGTCAAAGAACTGGGTCTGGTTGATCCAGGAGACGCGTCTTCGGTGTCCACCTGCCGGATCTGCCACGGCGTCTCGCCGAAGAAGCGGGCGCGGACATTGATGCCGTCATCACCGAACGTGTCCTCGACGATCAGGTTGCCCTGGGCGTCGCGGTGCTCGATCTTCTTGGACCAGGACGCGCCGCCTGGATCGGTGATCGTCTCGCTGGTGGCGACCAGGGCCAGGGGCGATTGCACGGGCCCCGGCACGCCGTCGATGACGAAGGATTGCCCCGTCTCAAACCCGGTCACCGGGTCGTAGGTGGTCAACTGGGCCGCGTCGTCCGGAAGGCCGGGCGCGCTGACCGGGGTGCTGCGGTCGATCAGGACACCGTCCCGAAGCGTGAGGGCGACACCGGAACTGGTCAGGATCGTATCGGACATGATGACAGCTCGTTAACGATAATTTGGGCTGTCTCGTCGCAGCGGAATCGGGCGGTTTGGCGGCGCCTCTGGGCTTCGCATCGGACCTCTCAATGTCGCTGCCAGACAAGACGGTTGGTCACCGACATGCCCAGGCTGGGGCAGATCAGACGGGAGGTCCGGCCGATGGACGATCACCACATGCTCGCCGCCGTGCGCCAACCCATCGGACGGGCCAACGGGTTGCCGAACGCGCATTACACCGATCCGGACACGGTCGCGGCCGAAACCCGCGCGGTGCTGCATGGCGGTTGGGCGGGCCTCGCCGTGGCTGCCCAGGTGCCCGAGCCGGGCGATGCCCTGCCCCTGGATTTCGCCGGCGCGCCACTGCTGCTGTTGCGCGACAAGGACGGTCAAGTCCGGGTGTTCCAGAACGTCTGCCGCCATCGCGGCATGATCCTGGTGTCCGAGCCGCGCAAGATCGAAGGCGCGATCCGCTGCCCCTACCATTCCTGGTGCTATTCGACCCAGGGCGACTTGGTCGCCACGCCCCATGTGGGCGGGCCGGGGCGGAACTCGGACGAGAGATTGGATCGCTCGAATTTGGGCCTGATCGAGGTGCGCAGCCATATCTGGCGCGACGTGGTTTTCGTGAACCTGGACGGCCTGGCCCCGCCCTTCGCGGATGCCATGGGCCCGGCCCTGGCCCGCTGGTCGGACTTCGAGCAGCCGCTTCACCATGACGGCCGGTCCTTCACCCTGGACGTCGCCTGCAACTGGAAGCTGGCGGTCGAAAATTACTGCGAAAGCTACCACCTGCCATGGATCCATCCCGGCCTGAACAGCTATTCCCGGCTGGAGGATCATTACAACATCGAGGGCGACGGCTTCGCGGGGCAAGGCACCTGGGTCTATCGCCAATTGGAGGAGGACGGCCGCCGCTTCTCCGATTTCAAGGGCTTATCCGACAAGTGGGACACAGCCGCCGAATATCTGGCGATCTTTCCAAACGTGCTGATGGGCGTTCACCGGGACCACGCCTACGCCATCATCCTGGCCGCCGACGGCCCGACGCGCACGCGGGAACACGTTCATATCTACTACCCGACGCCCGATTTCGACGCCGGCCTGGCCGACCGCAACACCGCGCTCTGGCGCGGCGTTTTCGAGGAGGACGTCTTCGTCGTCGAGGGCATGCAGCGGGGCCGCGCGGCACCCGGCTTCGATGGCGGCCGCTTCAGCCCGGCCATGGACGGACCCACGCACCATTTCCACGACTGGATCGCCGGCCGCCTGGGCGCATGAACGACGCGGCCATCCTCGCCGCCCATGCGGCGGGCGACCGGGCGCGGCTGGTCACGCTCTATGCCGCGGCGGCCGACGCGCGGGCGGGCGATGCCCGCGCCTTCTTCCTAACCCATGCCTGGGTCTTCGCGCTGGAGGCGGGCGATCCCCGCGCCGACGATCTGCGCCAGGCATTGGCCCGAATGGGCCGCGTCTGACCCGCCCGGTCAGACCAGATCCGGGTCCGTCATCACCTCGACCAGCGACGGCCCGTCGACGGCCAGCGCCTCGGCCAAGGCCGCTTCCACATCGGCCCCCTTGGTCACCTTGGTCCCCTGCGCCCCGCAAAGCCGCGCGAAAGCCGAGAAGGTCGGGTTGATCAGCGAGGTTTCCCAGACCGGCCATTCGCCCGCCCGCTGTTCCTTGCTGATCTTTCCCAACTCATTGTTGTGCAACAGGATATGGGTGATATCCATCTTGTACTTCACCGCCGTCGTCAGCTCCATCGCGTATTGCCCGAAGCCGCCATCGCCCGAGATCGAGATGACCTTGCGGCCCTTCAGCTCCTCGAAATCCTGGGTCGCGGCCCAGGCGCCCATGGCGGCGGGTAGCGCGAAACCGATGGAGCCCAGATAGCCCGACATCATCACCCGCTGGCCCTTGGTCTCGAAGTAGCGGCCGAAGGAATAGGTGTTGTTGCCCACATCCACCGCGATCAGCGCATCGGCCGGGGCGACCCGCGACAGCGCCTCGAAGATGGCCGCCGAATGGACGCCCCGCGTGCCTTCCTCGTCCAGACGGGCCGTTTTCTCGGCCCGCCAGATGCGCCAGCGCTCGGCCAGTTCGGCGACTTGATCCGGGCCGTCGCCGTTGCGGGCCGCGCGCGGCACCACGGCCTCGCAGAAGGCGCCGATCTCGCCCCAGATCGGCAGGGCGACGGGATGGAACTTGCCCAATTGCATCCGCTCGAAATCCACCTGGATCGTGGGCTTGCTATCGTCGATGCCGGAATGGTTCGAGAACGAGGCGCCCAGCACGATCTGAAGGTCGCATTCGTTCATGAACCAACTGGCGATGGGCGTGCCCGACCGGCCCACCACGCCGGCCGCATTCGGGTGGCTGTCGGGGATGAGGCCCTTGCCCTTGAACGTCGTCAGAACCGGCGCGCCGATGGTTTCGGCCAAGCCGATGATGGCATCCCGCGCCTCCCACGCGCCGTGGCCCATGGTGATGATCGGGCGCTTGGCCTGGTTGATCATCTCGACGGCGCGATCCACCTCGGCATCGGCGGGCTTGACCAAGGGTGTCGACATGCGCCCGCTGGGGCCGCCGGCCCGTGCGTCGCTGGGCAGGGTCTGGACGTCGTCGGGGAAGATCAGATGGGCGACGTCGCGCTCGATCAAGGCCGTCTTGCAGGCCAGCGAGGCCAGCTCCACCTGGTTGGAACTGGGCAGAACCGGTTGCGAAAAGCGGGTCACGGCCTCGAAGGCCGATAGAAGATCGATGTCCTGGAACGCGCCCGGCCCCATGACCTGGGTCTGCACCTGGCCCGTCAGCGCCAGGATCGGCGCGCGGTCGACCTTGGCGTCCCAAAGCCCGGTCAACAGGTTCGTGGCCCCCGGCCCCGCGATGGTCAGGCAGGCGGCGGGCTTGCCGGTCAGCTTGCCATAGGCCGAGGCCGCGAAGGCGGCCGCGCCTTCGTGCCGGATGCCCACGAAGCTCATGGCGCCGGTGGCGGTCTGGCGGCGGATGGCATCGGCGAGCCCCAGATTGGAATGGCCGACCATGCCGAAGACCCGTTTGACACCCCAATTGACCAAGGTCTCGGCCATGGCATCGGTGACGGTGCGGGGATGGTCCGGCTCGGGCTCCAGCCCCACGAAGATCTCGCCCTGCCGCAGTTCGACCGGGAAGGTCTTCTGGCCCGTATCCGCGTGCCCGCCCGGCGGCTTGCCGGTCAGCGGGTCGAAGTCCCAGCCATGCCAGGGACAGCGGATCCAGCATTGCCCGTCGACGCCCTTTTCGATCGAGCCTTCGCCCAGCGGCGCGCCCTGGTGCGGACAGCGATTGTCCATGGCGGCCCATTGCCCCTCGAAGTGGGACAAGCAGATCGAGGTCGTCCGGGCCGTCACCGTCTTGATCCGGCCCTCCGGCAGGTCCTCGGCCTTGCCGACGCTGATCCATTCCAAATCGCTCATGCCACGCCTCCGTAAGCCACGCCGGACAAGTCGGCCATGTTCCGGTCCCAGGTTGTCAGATCGTCCGCATTGAAGCCCGACACATGATCGTGACCGCAGGCGCGGGCCATAACCTGCATGAGTTCCACGCTGGCCGCGAAGAAGTTGGCCAATTGCCGGGCCGATGTCTCGACCACCAGGCGGCTGACCAGATGCGGCTTCTGGCTGGCGATGCCGACGGGGCAATTGTTGGTGTGGCAGGCGCGCATGGCGATGCAGCCGATGGCCTGCATCGCGGCGTTCGACACGGCCACCGCGTCGGCGCCCAGCGCCAGGGCCTTGATGAAATCCGCCGGCTTGCGCAGCCCGCCGGTGATGACCAGCGTCACGTCCCCGCGACCCGAGGCATCCAGATGCCGCCGCGCCCGGGCCAGCGCCGGGATCGTGGGCACCGAGATGTTGTCGCGGAAGATGATCGGCGCGGCCCCTGTGCCGCCGCCCCGCCCGTCCAGGATGATGTAGTCCACGCCCACCTCCAGCGCCGCGTCGATATCCTTCTCGATATGCTGGGCCGACAGCTTGTAGCCGATGGGGATGCCGCCCGTCCGGTCCCGCACCTCGTCGGCGAAATCCTTGATCTGCGCGGGCTCGGTCCAATCCGGGAAGCGTGGCGGGGAAATGGCATCCTCGCCGTCCTTCAAGCCCCGCACCTCGGCGATCTTGCCGGTCACCTTGTTGCCCGGCAGGTGCCCGCCCGTGCCGGTCTTGGCCCCCTGCCCGCCCTTGAAGTGGAACGCCTGCACCTTCGCCAGCTTGTCCCAATCGAATCCGAACCGGGCCGAGGCCAGTTCGTAGAAATACCGGCTATTCGCCGCCTGCTCCTCCGGCAGCATGCCGCCTTCGCCGGAACAGATGCCCGTCCCCGCGATCTCGGCGCCGCGCGCCAGGGCCAGCTTGGCCGGCTCGGACAGGGCGCCGAAGGACATGTCCGAGACCAGCAGCGGGATATCCAGCCGCAACGGCTTCTGCGCGTTGGGCCCGATCACCACATCGGTTCCCACCGCCTCGTCTTCCAGCAAAGGCATGCGGTGCAGCTGCGCCGTCAGCAGCTGGATGTCGTCCCAGTCGGGCAGTTGGTGGCGCGGCACACCCATGGCGTCGACCTTGCCGTGATGGCCGGTCTTCGACAGCCCGTCCCGGGCATATTGCTGGATCAGGCCGGTATACGGCTCGTCCCCCGGATCGTGGCTGGTATCGGCGTAAAGCCCCAGATACGCGTCCCGATTGAACGGCTGCGGGTTGTCCTTGGCCCAGGCGGCGATCTCGTCTTCGTCGACCAGCACCTCGTCGCCCTCGATCCAGGACGTGAATTTCGGCAGCTTCTCCTCGTTGGCATAGGCCGACACGCCGGTCTCCAGCCGGTAATCCCAATCATGCACCCCGCAGATCAGATCCTTGCCGCGCACATACCCGTCCGACATCAGCGCGCCACGATGCAGGCAGCGACCATAAAGCACCGAGACCTCGTCATCGAAGCGCACGACCACCAGATCGACATCGGCCACCAGGGCATATTGCGGGTCGCGGTCGGGCAGCTCGCTCAGGCGCGCAACGGCTGTTTTGGTCATGTGGGGATCCCTGTCTTCTAGCTCAGTCTGGTCTTGAACGCGTCGGTCGACGGCTCGACCGACTGCAATTCAGCATGGTCTTCGGTCATCCTGTCCACCCTTCTGGCATACCAGGCGGCGCCAGGCACGGCTGTCATACCGTGCAGCACCGCGCTGATCCAAACGGCATTGACCGCCAGGAACAACACCTCTTCGCCGATGCCGTGGTCCAACTGGTCCACCACCAGCAGCGCAAACAGCGCCGTGGCGAGGCCCCGCGGCCCGAACCAGCCGAAGAAAAGCCGCGTCACCGGCGCGGAATCGGTGCCGATCAGGGACAGCCAGATGGCCAGGGGGCGCACTAGGAAGAGGCTGCCCAGGATCAAAAGTAGCGTCTCGACCGTCAGATGCCGGACCGCGTCGGGCACCAAAACCGCGCCCAACAGGAAGAACGCCGCCCAGGACAGGAACTGCCCCTCGCTCTCGGTGAATTCGAAGACGAAGGCGCAGCGCCCCCGCACGATGGCCCCGAACCCGAGACCCGCCGCAAAGGCTGCGATGAAGCCGTTGCCGCCCACTTGAATCGCCAGCAGGTAGACGAATGCCGCCAGGGCCAGGGCCGCGATCCCCTCGTAGATGTCGGCCGTGGCAGAATTGCGCTTGGCCCAAAGCAGGACCTTGCCCGCCACCAAGCCCATGGTGATCCCGACCAGCGGGCCCAGGATCACCTGCTTCAGCGTGAACAGGACCCATCCGCCCTGGGGCGCCATGGCCGCCGGCGCCGCCATGGACGCCATCAGCAACACCAGGGGCAGCGCCAACCCGTCATTCAGCCCGCTTTCCACCGTCAAGGCACGGCGCGGCCGTTCCGGCACGGCCGCGTTGGTCACGACCGCCTGGCCCAGGGCCGCATCCGTCGGCGCCAGGATCGCCGCCATCAGGGCCACGGCGGCCAGCGGCCAGCCCGGAAGCAACAGCCAGCCCAGCGCGGTCCCGAACAGCACCCCCAGCGGCAGCCCGATCACCAGCATCCGCAGCGGCCAGACCCGGCGGCGCAACAGCGCCCGCTGGTCGATCTGCGCCGCGTCCAGGAACAGCAGCACCACCAGCGCGATCTCGGCCACCAGGTGCAGCACCTCTTCGGACCCTTCTTCCGGCACCATGCCGACCTGGGCCAGCAGCGCGCCGAAGCCCAGAAACACCATGGGCGCCGTGATCACGGTCCGCGACAGCCGGTGCGCGACCATGCAGAACATGACCAGGAAGGCCGCGATCATCAGATAGCCGAACATGCGCCCTCCCGCCCCGGTGCGACGCCTCGGACCATAGGGGCGGAGGATGACGAAGGGTTAGCGAATTCTACACCCCGCGCCCCGCCCTTGCCGCCGACCGGCGCGCTGGTCATACCGAGGGGCGGGACGGGTCGATCAGGCGGGGAATGCGCAATGCTCAGAAACGACCAATTGGCAGATTGGGACCGGGACAGCTTCCTGCATCCCTCGACCCAATGGGGCGCCTTCGCGCGCGGCGACATGGCCGGCCAGGTCATCCAGACCGCCAAGGGCTGCCATATCACCGACCGGGACGGTCGGTCCCTGCTGGACGCCTTCGCCGGGCTCTATTGCGTGAATATCGGCTATGGCCGGACCGAAATCGCCGACGCCATCGCCGACCAGGCCCGCGAACTGGCCTATTACCATGCCTATGCCGGCCACGGGACCGAGGCGTCGATCACGCTGGCCAAGATGGTGCTGGACCGGATGCCCGACGGCATGTCGAAGGTCTATTTCGGCCTGGGCGGCTCGGACGCGAACGAGACCAATATCAAGCTGGTCTGGTACTTCAACAACATCCTGGGCCGGCCCGAGAAGAAGAAGATCATCTCGCGCTGGCGCGGCTATCACGGGTCCGGTTTGGCCAGCGGGTCGCTGACGGGGCTGAAGCTGTTTCACGA
>JBCCCB010000202.1:0-7480 GCA_039033775.1 Pseudomonadota bacterium
CCGTTCGGGTATGGGCGGCCCTATTCGGTCGGGCAGTTGGAGAGCACGCTGACCAGCCATAACTTCAGTGCCGAGCGCCATGAGGCGGCGCTTTACCTGCCGCCATCGCACAAGCGCTTCTGGTTGAAGGTCGCGCCGGGGATCGAACGGATCGGGCAGCGGCTGGATGCGCAGCGGCTGGCCGGGGTGGCGATGGTGGAGGTGACCAAGCTGGTCTATATCGCGCCGCAATCCGGGGCCAAGTCGCCCGCCCGTGCGCCGCTACGGGTGCTTGAGGGGCTGCGCCCTGCGCCTGCGCCAAAGCCCGCAACCGGACGGGGGGCGGCGCGCAAGGGCCTCTGACCACCAGCAGACAGGAGAAGACCATGGCGATGTTTCACGAGGGAAACCGCGCACTTCAGGATCGCTATGGCGGGCGGGCCGTTGCCGACCGGATCGTCGAGATGGTCGAGACCGACAGCTTCACCGACGAGTTCAGGGAGTTTATCGAGGCGGTGCCGTTCTTCTTCCTAGCCACTTCGGCCAACGGAGTGACCGATTGCTCGTTCAAAGGCGGCCAGTCTGGCTTTGTGCGGGTGACCGGACCGCGAGAGCTGATCTTCCCGGATTACGACGGCAACCGGATGTACAAATCGCTGGGCAACATTCTGGAGAACCCCAGTGTCGGCCTGCTGTTCATGAAGTTCGGGGCGGAGGAGGGCCAAGGAGCGCTCTATCTGCGGATCCGTGTCAACGGGCGTGCCAGCGTGCATGACGACCACCCGGCGCTGGCTAGCTATCCCGGCGCGCAGCGGATCGTGCGGGTCGAGACCGATCACATCTATCCCAACTGCCCGCGCTATGTGCCGGAGATGGCCGAGGTCGCGCCCTCGCGCCACATCCCGGCAGAGAACGCGGACCAGCCCGTGCCCGAATGGAAGAAACTGCCGCCGATCGCGGAACTGCTCTGACCCACGGGATGGAGCGACAGCCGGCGGACCTGCCTTGACCCGAACCAGACGATGACGCCCGGTATGAAGCGGGCCACGGATATCCTGATCGCCGGCGCGGGACTGTCGGGGCTGGCGCTGGCGCATGCCTGCCACAAGGCGGGGCGCGAGGTGCTGGTGGTCGAGGCGCGCGAGCGGGCCGCCGGGCGCATTCTGACCCGGCGCCTGGGCGGGGCGGCGTACGATCTGGGCCCCGCCTGGTTCTGGCCCGGACAGCCGCGCGTCGCCGAACTGGCACGGCGCCTGGGGCTGGAGGTGTTCGAGCAATACGCGACGGGACATCTGGTCTTTCAGGACGGCAATGGCCGGATCAGACGCGATATCGACATGGCGCCGATGGCGGGCTCGCTGCGGATCGCAGGCGGCATGACGCGGCTGGTCGAGGGGTTGCTGGCGGACCTGCCGGCGCAGGGCGCGTTGCTGGGCCACAGGCTGTCGCATCTTGCGCGCAAGGGCGACGGTTTGCGCGCCCGAGTGGAAAGCGCGACCGGGCCGGTCGAAATCGACGCCGGGACCGCAGTCCTGGCCCTGCCACCGCGCATCGGCGCCGGGATCGGGTTCGACCCGGCCCTGCCTGACGATGCTATGGCCGCGATGCGGAACGTTCCCACCTGGATGGCGGGCCATGCGAAGGTCATCGCCGTCTATGATACGCCATTCTGGCGGGAACTGGGCCTGTCCGGCGATGCGATCAGCCATGCGGGACCGCTGGCGGAGATCCACGATGCCTCGCCCGCCGATGGCAGTGCCGGTGCGCTGTTCGGCTTTATCGGGGTTCCGGCATCGGCCCGCGCCGAGCTTCATGCCGGCACCGGGGACGCGCTGAAGGCCGCTTCGCAGGCGCAACTCGCCACCCTCTTCGGGGCGCGGGCGGCAGACCCCGTGGCGCTTCACCTCCAGGACTGGGCTGTCGAGCCCGAAACGGCGACCGAGGCCGACCGCAACGCGCCCCCGACCGCTCACCCCCGCTATGGCCTGCCGCTTCAGCTTGGCGATCTGTGGGAGGGGCGGCTGCATTTCGCCTCCTCCGAAATGGGTGAGAGCTTTGGTGGTTTTCTGGAAGGTGCGCTGGAGGCGGCGGAGGCGACCGCGCGGAAGATCCTGTGAGAGACGCGGACCGCGCGGCGGGCCTTCGTGTTCTGGAAAGCCGCGGCCTGTTTGGATAACCTCCACCCGATGGCGGAGCTCACAAGGGGCGCGCGCCTGACGCCGGGGCTTGGCAGGGGTATACGCAGTGGGTTTTCAACGTCCGGCATGGATGGGATCGGCACCGCGCGGGGTTTGCCTTGGCTTCGCCATGGCCTTGGCCTGCGGCCAGCCACCTGCGGCCGAGACCCAATCAGCCGCGGCCCAATCAACCGGGGCCCAATCAGCCGGTGGTCAAGACGCGGCGGTCTACCTGGCGCCCGACGACGGCGGCGTGCGCCGCTGGATCGCGGCGCCGGGGCGAGAGCTTCGTCTTCTGACCTCACCCGCCGCCGATGCGGCGGTTGTTTCGGTGGTGCCCGAAGGCACCGTTCTGTCCAATCTCGGCTGTCGCGAAGTGGCTGGCGCGTTTTGGTGCGGGGTTCGCCCGTTTCGCGGTGGAACCAGGGGCTTCGTGCAGGCGGATCACCTGCTGCCCGCAAGGGGACCGGACGGAGCGACCCCGATGGGCAGGGACGACAGCAAAGCCCGCGCGCGCAGGCGCGACTATGATGCCCGGGGCGAAGTCGCCTGCGCGCAGGAACAAGGCCAGCAACTGGGCCGATGCGGCGCGGCGGTCACGCGCGGCACCGGCGGCGATGCCGCCGTGGTCGTCACCTTCCCGAACGGCTTTGCGCGCACGCTCTATTTCGTTCATGGGGAGTTCGTGTCGGCCAGCGCCACCATGTCCGGCGTGGGCCGGGATACGGCGTGGCGGCTGGACGGCGGCCTGCATGTCATCCGGGTCGACGATCAACGCTATGAACTGACGGACGTCCTGGTTTTCGGCGACTGATCCGCGCCGGGGTCGGATGCGCCGCGCGGGGCGGCGCATCCGGGAAGAGGCTCAGGGTGTGAGCTTGTGGATCATGCCCTCGTCGATGGCGGTGTAGAGGCTGCCATCGGGCCCCATCACGACCGAGCGGAAGCGGCCGGATTCCATCGGCAGGGCCATGGTGGAAATCGCCTCCACATCGGTGCCGTCCTCGGAAAGCTGAAGCACCTCGATGCGCTGGCCAAGCGGGGTTCCGCCAAAGCCGATCCCCATGATGCCCACGACCATGGCGCCGTTCCAGTCGCCCCAGGCCTCGCCTTCCAGGAACGCGGCCGAGGACGTGCCCTGCGACCAGCCGTTGTTGTTCCAGATCGGCGGCATGGCGGCGGGATAGGTCTCGAAGTCGGTCATCGGCATATAGGCGGCGCGCTGGAAGCGGTTCAGCCCATCCATCTGATTGGGGGTGTAGCCGCAGTAGTCATCCGGGCAATCGCCGCGTCCGGCCATGTTCGGGCGCGGGTCCCACCCGGCATTGCCGCCATTGCGCAGAACGGTGATCTCGTCCGAATGCCAGGGACCGTGCTCGGCCGTGATCGGCGTGCCGGTTCCGGGGTGGAAAGCGATGCCCTGCACGTTCCTGTGGCCATAGGAGTAGGTCCGCTTGTCGAACCCGACCGGCGGGGTGTTGCCCGCGGCTGCCGTGCCGTCGGTGTCGATGCGCAGCACCTTGCTGCCCATCATCGTCGGGCTTTGCGGAACCGCGCCGTCATGGGTGTCGCCCGTGGTCAGGTCCAGAGACCCAGCCGCCGGATTGAACCGCACGCGCCCGCCATTATGCGCGCCCGGCCCGCCGAACGGGTGGGCGGAAGCCTTCATCTTGTAGGGCACATCGTCGACGATATCCGTCCGCTCGGACACGCCCGAGAAGTCATCGCCGACCACCAGCCGCATCAGCCGGTTGGTGTGCGGTGTCGACTGGTTCGAGGTCGAGTACACATAGATCCGCCGGTTCGTGTCGAAGGCCGGATCCACCGCGACGCCCATCATCCCGGCCTGGCCTTCGCAGAACAGATCCTCGGCGGTCGAGGCATAGCCCTCGGAGCCGGTCATTCCCAGCAGCGCCTTGGTGTCGCCGGACGGAAGGCGCACCGAAAGGCCCTTGCACTTTTCGGTGTAGAACATCGTCCCGTCCGCCAGGAACGCCATGTCCCACGGGTTTTCGAGATCGTCGAGCACCACGCTGTGCGTCAGGCTCGTCGTGTCCTGGGCCAGCGCTGGCGTCGCGCCGATCACCGAACACATGACCAGAGGCAGGAGCCCCTTGATTTGTCGACTGATCATTCAGTCCTCCCTTGTCTTTTATTGTTCGTCCCGGGATCGCGCCGCGCGGATGCGCCGGGCAGCCGCCAGAACTGTCTCAGTTTGGGTCGCTCGCGCAACCCAAGCAACATCTAATCGCTTTCTGAGAAACGCTTGAATTGTATTTGGCTTCACAATCGGGCCAGGCGAGCGCCGGCAAGCCTGGGCGAGAAGCGCCGTGTCAGTTGAAGGATGTGGCGATGAAAGTCGCGATATTGGCGATATCCGCGTCGGACAGCTTCTTGGCCCGCGGGGCCATCAGCGGCGTGTTCGGGCCGAGTTTCTGACCCGCGCGATACTGCTCCAGCCGCTGGACGAGATAGTCGGCGGGCTGACCCGCGAGCCTGGGATAGCTGGCAAGACCCTTGGCGGTCGGGCCGTGACAGCCCCGGCATTCCTTTTTGTAGAGCTTGGCACCCGCCTCGATGTCCTGAGCGCCGGCCGGCAGGGCGTTCAGCGCCAGAACGGCCAGCGCCGCGATCCAGATATCTCGTTTCACCATCCGCCGTCCCCGTCGAATTCGCTGCCTAGCCGCGTTGAGCCCATCCCAACTTCATCGCGCAGATGCCCAGGGGGATCAAGCACGGCGCATCACATCATATGCGCGGGGTTGGATATAACCGGGGCCGGATATACGCGGGGCTGGCGCGCGTGCCTTGGGCAGAACCTCTCGATCCGGCGCGTTTTGGTTGGGGCCTCGCTGTCGCTATGCGGGGTAGGCCATACAGGTGGGGCCATGCAGGTGGGGCCGTGCAGGGTCATCGCGGCGGCTGGCTCCGGGCATAGGCCTGAAGCGACGCCAATACGCCCTTGTCCCAGAGCAGCCGCAGCCATGTCTCGAACGGGGCCGAGAACCGGATGTCCTGGGCGAGGGTTCCGTAGATGTCGCGCTGCTCCAGCCAGGCGGCGGGGCGGTGCCTGGCCTCGTGCGCCGCGCGGTTCAGCGTCTCCCATTCCGGGTCGTTCGGTGCGATCTCGGACCCGTCCTCGCGCGTTCCGGCGCACATCCGCGCCCAGAGCGCCTCGACCAGGCCCAGCCCCTCGACAGCGCTGCCGGAGACCAGGGCGTCGCGTATGATCGGCAGAACGAAGGCCGCGTGGCGCGACAGGCCGTCGAATGCGACCCGGCGCGTGGTGTCGCGGATCGCGGGATTGGCGAAGCGGGTTTCGATCAGTTTCGCGTAATCCTGTGGGGTCATGCCGGGGACCGCGGCGACCTGGGGGACGATCTCCTCGCGC
The DNA here is from genome assembly GCA_039033775.1 of Pseudomonadota bacterium. Taxonomy (GTDB): domain Bacteria; phylum Pseudomonadota; class Alphaproteobacteria; order Rhodobacterales; family Rhodobacteraceae; genus Jannaschia. The sequence continues at coordinate 5,548 of JBCCCB010000202.1, forward strand.
TGGATCTTGCGGAAGAAGCCGGCGAGCTGGGGTTGCGCGATGCAGTCGGCGATGGTCTCGAGCGCCAGAAGCTCGCCCGCATTGGCCAGCACCTGATGCCCGGCATTCAGGATGCGGATCTTCATGGCTTCGTAGTCGTGGACCCGATCCGTGAAGGTTGCGCCGACCCGGTCCCAGTCCGGGCGCCCGGCGCAGAATGCGTCCTCGATCACCCATTGGCGGAAGTTTTCATGGGTCACGGGTGCGGCGTCGAGGACGCCCAGCGCGCGGGCTCGGGCGATCTCCTCCGGCCCCGTGGCGGGCACGATGCAATCGACCATGGAGTTGGGAAAGCTACACTGCGCCGCGATCCAATCGGCGAGACCGGGGTCGCTCAGCTGTGCCAGCGATACGACGGCATCGCGGGTGATATCCCCGTTCCCGCGCAGGTTATCGCAGCTTTGCACGGTGAACGGGCCGTGGCCCCCGGCCCGGCGGCGGGCAAGGGCCGCGACGATGGCGCCGAACGCGGTCCGCGGCGCCTGGGGATCGGCGGCGTCGGCGGCGATCTCGGGATGCGCCGGGTCGAAGGCGCCGGTGGCGGGGCTCAGGAAGTACCCCCCCTCCGTCACCGTAAGCGAGACGATGCGGATCGCCGGATCGGCCATGCCTGCGATCAGGGCGGCGTTGTCATCTTCGACCGGCAGGAAATCCACCATTGCGCCGCAGACCTCGCCCGACACGCCGTCGGGGCCGAGTTCGATCAGGGTCGTAAGGCAGTCCTGCGCGCGTAGTTTTTCGCGCATCGCCGCGTCGCCCGGGCGCACACCGGCCCCGATAATCGCCCAGTCCATGGCCAGGCCCCGTTGCATCAGGCGGTGCAGATACCAGGCCTGATGCGCACGGTGAAAATTCCCGACGCCGATATGCAGAATGCCGGGCGACAGATCCGCAGCGCCATAGCGCGGCATCGCCAGCCGACCCGGCCGTGCGGCTCGGTTCAGCCGGACCGGAATATCGGCCTTCAACTCGTCCATCATCCACCGGCCATGTTGCTGGCGATGAGATGGGCCATCGGCGCCGTCGGCACAATCTTCCCCTTCAGCGCAGTTTTCCCGGTCAGCCGCATCACGCGATCCGCAACCCCGCCGCATCGAAGCGATGGATTTGCCCGGCCTGGGGTTGCAGGGCCACGCGGTCGCCATGGCGCAGCGTGACCTCGCCGGTGGCGCGCACGCTCAGCGTCTCGGTCAGTCCGGTGTCGTGGACATGGAGGAACGTGTCCGATCCCAGATGCTCGGCCACGCCCACGGTGCCCTGCCATGGCCCCTCCTCGACCAGGTCGATATGCTCGGGCCGTATGCCGATGGTGTGGGCATCGTGGCCTGCCGCCGCCTCGCCGTCGATCAGGTTCATCTTGGGGCTGCCGATGAACCCGGCGACGAAGAGGTTGCGCGGGCTGCGGTAAAGCTCCAGCGGGCTGCCGACCTGCTCGATATGCCCGGCGCGCAGAACGACGATCTTGTCGGCCATGGTCATGGCTTCGACCTGATCGTGGGTGACATAGATCATCGTGGTCTTCAGACGCTCGTGCAGTTCGCTGATTTCGAGGCGCATGCCGACGCGCAGCGCGGCGTCGAGATTGGACAGCGGCTCGTCGAACAGGAAGGCCGCGGGCTCGCGCACGATGGCGCGCCCGATGGCAACGCGCTGGCGCTGCCCGCCCGATAACTGGCCCGGTCGCCGATCCAGATAGTCGGTGAGGTTGAGCGCCTTGGCCGCCGCCTCGATCCGGCGGTCCTGCTCGTCCTTGGGCACCCGCGCCATGCGCATCGGGAAGGCGATGTTCTTGCGCACGCTCATATGCGGATAGAGCGCAGCGTAATGGTTTTAACCAATAGCATGTCCGGCATTTCCACACCCCTCACCTATGCCATTTTCAATTTGTTCATCA
>JBCCCB010000203.1:0-7453 GCA_039033775.1 Pseudomonadota bacterium
CTTTCAGCACTTCAACCTGTTCCCGCATCTGACGATCCTGGAGAATTGCACGCTGGCTCCGATCTGGGTGCGCAAGACGCCCAAGGCCGAAGCCGAAGCGACCGCGATGCACTTCCTGGAGAAGGTGAAGATTCCCGAGCAAGCGGACAAGTATCCGGGGCAGCTTTCGGGCGGTCAGCAGCAGCGGGTGGCGATTGCGCGCAGTCTGTGCATGCGGCCGCGGATCATGCTGTTCGACGAGCCGACTTCGGCGCTGGATCCGGAGATGATCAAGGAGGTGCTGGACACGATGATCCAGCTCGCCGAGGAGGGGATGACCATGCTCTGCGTGACCCACGAGATGGGCTTCGCGCGGCAGGTGGCGAACCGGGTGATCTTCATGGATGCCGGTCAGATCGTCGAGCAGAACGAGCCGGAAGCGTTCTTCATGAACCCGCAGAACGACCGGACGAAATTGTTCCTGAGCCAGATTCTGGGGCACTGACGGAGGGGTCGGGCCGGATCGTTCGACGTTTATGTATTTTTCCGAAGACGGGGCGCGCGGGGGACCGCGTGCCCTTTTTTCATTGGCCGAAACGGGGGGCACCCCCGGTACACCCGGCGTACACCCCCCGTACAGACAAACGTACACCCCCCACCGCACGGTGGGGGTGGGCGACGCAACGGGCCGTGTTCTGTGATTGCGGTGCTGCCACCCGAATCGGCAGGTGTCAGGCCAGGAGGAGGAGCGCCCAGGCCGCGAGGCCGATCTGGACCAGTTGCAACACGACCGATCCGCCATGGCGCAGGGCGAAGGCGCGGCCGTCGCCCGCATCGCTGGCCGCGTTGATCCGGGGCATCAGGATCTGGCGGGCATAGATCGTCGTCACGCAGATCGCGGCGACGAGGATCGCGGCCGGGACGGAGACGAAGGCCGCGACAAGCGCCGTGAGGGCCGAAAGCGCCGTCACGACCAGATAGTAATGCGGGAAGGTCCCGCGCAGGAGCGGGCGGACCTGCGTCTCGGGCAGTTGGGCGAAGAGAACGGGGGCGAAACCGAAGCTGAAGAGGGTCATGCCGCCGAAGAGGAGGGCGGTGAGGAGGAGGGCAAGGATCGTCATTCCCGGGAAATAGGGTGAGATCGGTCCGGGATGAGGGGTCTGCGACAATCGCGGCGATAGGGTGGCGTGGGGATGCGGGGGCGATATCGCCCCCGCCTGGTTCCCATGGGGCCGCGCCGCAATCGTCCAGGGGGCAGGCCCGCTGGTGGGCCTGCGGCGGCCGGTCGAGCCCGGCGGACCCTAGAGCCGTCATGCATGGAAATGGCTGGCGCCGCGCGGCGGGCGGGATCGTCAGGCGATCCGGCGTTCCTCGTCGGCCAGGTCCGGGAGCGCGAGGTCCAGGGCGCGCGGGAGCTTCAGGGTAAAGGTGGTCTCGGTCCCCTCGGACTCGACCTCGATGTCGCCGCCATGGCTGTCGGCGATCTGCTTGGCGATGAACAGGCCGAGGCCCAGGCCGTTTTGGCTGCTGCCCGGTTCGGCGCGCTTGAAAGGCTGGAAGAGCAGGGCCTTGACGGCGGCCGGGATCTTGCCGCCCCGATTGGTGATCGCGATGGCGAGTTGGGGGCCCGCGTCCCTGGCGCGAATTTGGACGGTGCCGCCTGTTTCCCCGTGGAACACGGCATTGCCCAGGAGGTTCGAGATCAATTGCGCGATGCGGTCCGGATCGCAGGTCACGGGGTCGTCGAAATCGTAGACCTCCTCGAACGTGATATGGGGATGGGCAAGCTCCATCTCGTCGACGGTATGGGACAGGATCGCTTTGAGCGACACGTCGGGCCTGAGGTCGGCGGTGATGCCGCCGCCCAGGCGCGAGCGGGCGAAGTCGAGGACGTCGTCGATCATCCGCGCCATGCGGCGCAGGGCTTCGTCGGCGGTCTGCAGCACCGTCGCCCCGCGGTCGGACACGTTTTCGCGGTCGCGCAGATATTGGATGGCGCAGGTGGCACCGGCCAGGGGGTTGCGCAGGTCGTGGCCGAGGATCGAGATGAATTCTTCCCGCAATTGCGCTTGGACTTCGTGGAGGTCCAGGGCGTCGCGGGTATTCATCGCCTCGGTCACGTCGCGGGCGGCGCAGAAGTAGAGGTCGCCTTCGGGGACGGCGTGCCAGGAGAGCCAGCGATAGCTGCCGTCCTTGTGGCGATAGCGGTTTTCGAAGCCGAGCACGGGCCTGCCCATCTGGATGTCGACGAAGGCCTTGGCCGTCTTCGCCATATCCTCAGGGTGGATGAAGTCGAAGAACAGATGCGACTCGATTTCCTCCGGCAGGAGGCCGAGGGTTTCGAACCAGGCGGGGTTGGTGCGCATGAACATGCCATTGGAGTCGAGCATGCCCAGCAAATCGGGCGTCACCCGCCAGGTGAGGCTTTCGGTATCGGGATTTTCGAGCATCTCCATTCTCTCGCCGATCTTGTTGAAAGGGGGGCCGGAAAATTGCCCGACTTGTGCCCAATTTGCGCCCAAGGTCCTAAGAGAGACTTAACCCGTCCTGGCCAAGTCCTTGCGAATATTGATGACTTTTAGGAAAACCTAAACGGACGGAACCGGATCGGGGCTGCCTGGACCCCGACAGGGAAGGTCAGCGGCCGACACCCATGAGGGCCGCGGCCCTTTCTTCGCGCGTCAGCAGCTTGGGCGGTACGGTGGGCTTTCCCAATTCGTCGAAGAACGGCGACTTGCGCCAGTCGCCCGACAGATTCTTGGCGGCCATGCGGGACATCATGCGCAGGACCATCCGGCCCGCATTCTTGTGCTTGGGCTTGCCGGACGGGGTGGGCACGAAGCCTTCGACCTGGACAGGCCCGATGGCCGATGGATCGGCCAAGCGATCGGAATTAACCCCCACATGGACAAGGCGCGCCTTGGGCATGGTGTAGAAGAGCGGGGTGTCGCAGCAGGTGGCGTACCAGCGCAGCGGTCCGTTCGGCGTGTTGCGGAAGACGCGGAGGTTTTCGCCGCCCGCGGTGATGCGGACACGATCCTGGGTGGTTTGTAGGATGCCGACCTTTTCGGGGTCGGCCTTGCCCAGGTGGGTGTAGGCGGATCGGCAATCGTCGCAGTGGCAGACGATGTTGGTGTAGGCCTGGGGCGAGACGTCCCGCACCTCGCCCTGGAGACGGCCGCAGGAACAGGCGAAGTCCAAGATGTCCGACATGGGCGGGATCCTCCGGGTTGCATCGCCATGATGCGCCGGGTTGCCGGGGCGCTCAAGGCCCCGGGGATGCCAATGCCGTGTGGTTAGTCAGACGGCCATGCGGCCGGTCTTGTCGGGGGCGTCGCCGCTGTCGACCGCTTTGAGTTGGGGTTTGCGGCGTTGGGGTTTGGGCTTCGGTTGGCCGGAATTGGCGTCGATGAAGTCGAGCACAAGGGGCCGGATGTTCCGCCGCCAGGAGCCGCCGGCGAAGATGCCGTAATGGCCGGCTTCGGGTTCGATGTAGTTGGCCTTCATGTCGTCGGGCAGGCCGGTCAGCAGGTCATGGGGCCGCCACGCATTGGCCGGGGGCCGAGATGTCGTCCTTGCCGCCTTCGACGGTCTTGACGGCGACGGCGGTGATCTTGCCGATATCCACCTGGTGGCCATCGACGATGAAGCGGTTCTGGGCGATTTCCAGGCCTTTGAAGATACGCTCGACCGTGGAGAGGTAGAATTCGGCGGTCATGTCCATGACGGCCAGGTATTCGTCATAGAACCGGTTGTGGCGGTCGTGGTCGGCGGCCGTGCCCTGGGCCACAGCCAGGATCTGGTCGCGCATGGCGTTGGCATGGGTTTCGGCATTCATGGAGATGAAGGACGCGAGTTGCAGCAGCCCCGGATAGACCATGCGGCCGACGCCGGGATACAGGAAGCCCACCCGTTGCAGCATGGACTGTTCCAGCTGGCCCATGGTCACGCGGCGGCCGAAATCGGTGACGTCGGTGGCGGCGGCGTCTGGGTCGATGGGCCCGCCGATCAGGGTCAGGGTGCGAGGCTGGGCGTCGGGTTCCTGTTCGGCCAAAAGGGCCGTGGCGGCCAGGACCAGGGGGGCGGGCTGGCAGACGGCGATGACGTTGATGTCGGGGCCGAGGTGTTTGATGAAGTCGCGGATATAGAGGGTGTAATCCTCGATATCGAACTTGCCGGCGCTGACGGGAATGTCGCGGGCATTGTGCCAATCGGTGATCCAGACATCGGCATCTGGCAGCAGCGAGACGACGGTGGAGCGCAACAGCGTCGCGTAATGGCCGGACATGGGCGCGACGAGCAGGATGCGGCGGGTCCGTTCGGGCCGGCCCTTGACGTCGAAGCGCAGCAGGTCGCCGAAGGGGCGCGCGATCTCGATCTCGGGCACGACGGTCATGTCGTGGCCGTCATGGGACGCGAGCGGCGGGATGTTCCAGTCGGGCTTGGCGATCATGCGGTTGAACGAGCGTTCCATCACCTCGCCCCAGGCGGACATCATGCGGAAGGCTGGATGGGGCGCCAGGGCCGTCAGCGGGTAAGAGCCCATGGTGCGCGCCGTCGCGCCAAGCCACGCATTGGTGTTGCGGGTGGCTTCCATCAGGTCGTAAGCGGCCATGAAACGCATCGGTCGATCCCTCCTCGGGGGGCGGAAGCGCCGTCGCGCAGGTGGTGCGCGATGGTTTCTCCGCAAGCAGTCTCCGGCTAGGGTACTAGCCAGACGTTAATTTGCAGTTGCAGCAATACGTGCCGCGTGACGGGGGGAAAATCAAGAAATGTCTCAGGGAGATCATGTGAAGGGAGCGGTGCGTGACGTCGATGAGACGGATGAGGGGCATGCTGCATTGCAGCGTTTGAACGCGAATCTTCTGAAGATGGACGAGCTGACCAAGCGTTTGGTCAGCGCCCTGTCCCAGCGGGAGGGCGCGGATCCGGGGCTGCAGGGGCCGGGGCCGGAGCTGTATGCCAAGGCGATGGCCGCCTATTGGGCCGAGATGGCGGCGAATCCGGGCAAGTTGATCGAAAAGCAGGTCAGCTATTGGGGCATGGCCCTGAAGCATGCGGTCGAGGCGCAGACGGCCCTGGCCAGCGGCAAGCCGGTGGCACCGGCCGACGAGATGCCAAAGGACCGCCGGTTTTCCAACCCGCTCTGGACCGAGCATCCGTGGTACAATTTCATCAAGCAGCAATACCAGATCAGCGCCAAGGCGATTTCCGACGTGGTGGGGGATCTGGAAGGTCTGGACGGCGCCGACAAACAGCGGGTGAAGTTCTTCAGCCAGCAGATCGTGGATCTGTTCAGCCCGACCAACTTCCTGGCGACCAACCCGGATGCCATGCAGCGCGCCATCGAGACCGAGGGCGACAGCCTGGTGAAGGGGCTGGAGAACCTGGTCCGGGACATCGAGGCCAATCGCGGCGATTGGCTGGTGACGCTGTCGGACCCCGATGCCTTCACCCTGGGCGAGAATATCGGCGCGACCGAAGGGCAGGTGGTGTTCCGAAACCGGATGTTCGAGCTGATCCAATACGCGCCCACCACCGAGAAGGTGCAGGCGGTGCCGCTGCTGTTGTTCCCGCCTTGGATCAACAAGTTCTACATCCTGGATCTGAAGCCGCAGAATTCGCTAATCAAATGGATCGTGGACCAGGGATATACGCTTTTCGTGGTGTCCTGGGTGAACCCGGACGCGTCCTACCGCGACGTGGATATGGGGACCTATGTGGATGAGGGCTATCTGACGGCGATAGACGTCGCGCGCGAGATCACGGGACAGAAACAGGTCAATGCCATTGGTTACTGCATCGCCGGGACGACCCTGTCGGCAGTGCTGGCGCTGCTGAAGCGGCGCGGCGACAAGGCGATCCGGTCCGCCACCTTCTTCACCACGCTCGCCGATTTCAGCGATCCGGGCGAGATGGGCGTCTTCCTGGACGACGATTTCGTCCGTGGGATCGAGCGGGAAGCGGCGTCCAAGGGCTATTTGGACAAGTTCTTCATGGGCCGGACCTTCACCTATCTGCGGCAGAACGATCTGGTCTATGGCCCGGCGATCAAATCCTACATGCTGGGCGAGGCGCCGCCGGCCTTCGATCTGCTCTACTGGAATGGCGACGGGACCAACCTGCCGGGGCCGATGGTGACGGAATATCTCCGCAAGCTTTGCGTGGGCAACGAATTGGCGACGACCGGCTTCGACCTGATGGGCGAGACCGGGCTGACCCTGGCCGAGGTGGACGTGCCGCTTTGCGCCATCGCTTGCGAGACGGATCACATCGCCCAATGGAAGGGCGCGTGGGATAGCGTCCGGCAGATGGGCGCAAAGGACAAGACGTTCATCCTGTCGGAAAGCGGGCACATCGCCGGGATCGTGAACCCGCCATCGAAGAAGAAGTATGGGCATTATACCAACGACGCCGCCGTCGAGACGCCGGAGGATTGGCTGAAGGGTGCCGAGTTCCACGAGGGATCCTGGTGGCCCCGGTGGGAGGAATGGCTGCGCGGGCGGTCCGGTCGGAAGATCAATGCGCGCCAGCCGGGCGGGCCGGATCATCCGCCGTTGATGGCGGCGCCGGGGTCGTATGTGCGCCCGAAGGACGACGCGGCGGCGTGACGCGGGTTTGACGGTCGTCCGATGGCGCGGGTTCTGGTTCTCGGCGGCTATGGGCTGATCGGCTCGACCTGTCTTCGGGCGTTGCGGGTGGCGGGGTTCGAGGTGGTCGGGATGGGGCGGTCCGCGGCGTCCGCCCAGGCGGTGGCGCCGGATGTGGATTGGGTGATCCGGGACATTCCGTCGGTGTCGGTGGAGGAGTGGTGCGGGATCCTGAACGGCGTCGATGTGGTCGTGAACGCATCCGGTGTCTTGCAGGACGGGGCGCGGGACGATGTCGAAGCGATCCATGTGACGGCGGTCGAGCGGTTGGTGGCGGCGACGTCTGGCTGTCGGTTGGTGCAGATTTCGGCGGCGGGCGTGTCGGCCGAGGCGTCGACCGCGTTCTTTCGGACCAAGGCGCGGGGCGACGCGGCGATCGCCACGGCTGGGGATTGGGTGATCTTGCGACCGACGCTGGTCCTGGCGCCCGAGGCCTATGGCGGGACGGCTCTGTTGCGGGCGGCGGCGGCCTTCCCTGGGGTCTTGCCGAAGGTCTTGCCCGAGGCGCAGGTGCAGACGGTCTCGGTCGAGGATGTGGCCCAGGCCGTCGTGGCGGCGGTCGAGGGGCGCGTGCCGTCCGGGACCATCGCCGATCTGACTGAGCCTGAGGCGCGCCCGCTGCCTGATCTGATCGCCGCGATCCGGCGCTGGCAGGGTTGGCCGGAGGCGCGGCTCCGGGTGCCGGTTCCGGGGGCTCTGCTGCGGTTGATCGGGTGGGGGGCCGACCGGCTGGGGCATCTGGGCTGGCGGTCGCCATTACGGACGACGGCATTGGAGGTGCTGAAGGACGGGGTTCGGGGCGATCCCGGCGCTTGGGAAGCGGC
>JBCCCB010000204.1:0-7442 GCA_039033775.1 Pseudomonadota bacterium
GCCAACCGATCCGCGCTCGCCGCGGCCCAACCCCGCCGGGATCCGCTGAGCCATGGACGGCACCGGCGTCATCGACCGCTTCCTCCAGGTCTTCACCTCCTATATCGACAGCGGCTTCGGCCTGCTGGGCGGCGAGGTCGCCTTCCTCGCCTCCACGCTCATCGTGATCGACATCACCCTGGCCGCGCTCTTCTGGGCCTGGGGCGCCGATGACGACATCCTCGCGCGCCTCGTCAAGAAGACGATCTTCGTGGGCGCCTTCGCCTATATCATCGGCAACTGGAACGCGCTCGCCCGGATCGTCTTCGAGAGCTTCGCCGGCCTCGGCCTCCAGGCCGCCGGCGGCGGGATGAGCCCGGACGCGTTACTGCAACCCGGCCGCGTGGCCCAAGTGGGGCTCGATGCGGGCCGACCGCTCCTGGCCTCCATCGCCGATCTGCTGGGTTACATCTCGTTCTTCGAGAACTTCGTGCAGATCCTGGTGATGAGCTTCGCCTGGCTCGTGGTGCTGCTCTCGTTCTTCGTCCTGGCCATCCAGCTCTTCGTCACCCTGATCGAGTTCAAGCTGACCACGCTGGCGGGCTTCGTGCTCATCCCCTTCGGTCTCTTCGGCAAGACCGCCTTCCTGGCCGAGCGGGTCTTGGGCAACGTGGTCGCTTCCGGCGTGAAGGTCCTGGTCCTGGCCGTCATCGTGGGCATCGGCTCCACGCTCTTCGGAGAGTTCACCGCGGGCTTCAGCGGCGCCACCCCCACCATCGAGGAGGCCATGGCGATCGTGCTCGCCGCGCTCGCCCTGCTGGCCTTGGGCATCTTCGGGCCGGGCATCGCCAACGGTCTGATCTCCGGCGGTCCGCAACTCGGCGCCGGCGCGGCCGTCGGCACCGGGCTGGCCGTGGGCGGCACGGCCCTGGCCGGTGGTGCGGCGGTCCGGATGGGCGGGGCGGCTCTCGGCGCGACCGGGCGCGGCGCCGCCGCCCTGGCCGGCGGCACGGTCGGCGCGGCGCAGACCGGTGCCAGCGCGGCGTCCAGCCCCATGGGCGCGGTCGCCGGCGGTACTGCTGGGCTCGCCAAGGCCGGCACGGCGGCCGCGCTCTCACCACTTCGGCGCCTGGCCCAGCCGCTGAAAGACAGCTTCGTCGCCGGGGGGCAGGCGGGGGCCCACGCGGCCGGCGGCCCACCGCCCGCCGCAGCCGCATCAGGCTCGCAGTCCAATCCTGCAGGACCACCCGTCTGGGCCCGCCGCATGCGCCGGGGCCAGGCGCTGAGCCAAGGAACCACGAGTGTCGGCCAGGCGCTGCGCGCCGGCGATGGCGGCGGGGCGGGCACCGCCATCCGCCTCTCGGAGAAGGAGTGAGCTATATTCAAGCGTCCCGGCCCCGCCTACGGCAAGACCCCCGAGCCGGTCACGCCCTACCAGCGCGCCGCCCAGGCCTGGGACGACCGGATCGGCGCGGCGCGGGTCCAGGCGCGCAACTGGCGGCTCATGGCCCTCGGCGAACTCCTCCTCGTGGCCGGCCTGGCCGCCGCCCTGGTCTGGCAATCGCTCCAGGGCAGTGTCGTGCCCTGGGTCGTGCAGGTCGACGAGCTGGGCCAGGCCCAGGCCGTCGCCCCCGCCGACGGCGATTACGCCCCCAGCGATGCCCAGATCGCCTGGCATCTGGCCCGCTTCATCGAGGATGTCCGCTCCATTCCCGCCGACCCGATCGTGCTCCGCCGCCGCTGGCTCTCGGCCTACGACTTCACCACCGACCAGGGCGCGCTGGCCCTCAACGATTACGCCCGCGACGCGGACCCGTTCGCCCGGATCGGCGAGGAGCAGGTCTCCGTCGACGTCTCCAGCGTCATCCGGGCCAGCCCCGGCGCGTTCCGTGTCGCCTGGAGCGAGCGGCGCTATGTGAACGGCCAGCGCGCCGGGACCGAGCGCTGGACCGCCATCCTGACGATCGTCGTCCAGCCGCCGCGGGATGCCGAACGGCTCCGCAAGAACCCCCTCGGCCTCTACGTCCATGCCCTCGACTGGTCCCAGGAGATGGCGCAATGAGAGACCTGACTGATCGGCAGGTGTCAGGGCGTGGCCGTATCGCGGGGTGGATGGGAGCCCTCTCGCTCCTCCTCACTGCCTGCACGACCCCGCCGCCCGACATCGCCTACGACGTCGACGTTCCGCCCTTGCCAGCCCCGCCGCCGATCTCGGTCGAGACCGGCCCCGAGCCGCTGCACCGCCCGCCCACCATCCGTCCGGCGCGCGGGGGCGCTGGAGATGCGGCATCGCCGCTGGAGCGAATCGCGACGGCCAATGCCGCCGCCCGCATCGAGCCCCGCCGCACGGGCTACTTCAACGCCGTCCAAGTCTATACCTTCAGCCCCGGCGCCCTCTACCGCATCTACGCCACGCCCGGCCGGATCACCGAGATCGCCCTGGAGCATGGCGAGACCCTGGTCGGCGAGGGGCCCATCGCGGCCGGGGACACGGCCCGCTGGATCATCGGCGATACGATCAGCGGGGCGGGGGACGCCGCTCGGGTCCACGTCCTGATCAAGCCCGCCCGGCCCGAGATCGAGACCAATCTCATCCTCAACACTGACCGGCGCACCTACCATCTCGAGCTGATATCGACCGAGGAGACCCACATGCCCTCGGTGGCCTGGTTCTATCCGGAGCGCCGTCTGCGATCGCAGGCAACAGCGCCCCCTGCAGCGGTCCGTCCGACGGTTCCGGCGCCCTCGCGTCGGAATCACCGCTATGCCGTCACCGGCGACACCCCGCCCTGGCGACCGAGCCAAGTCTTCGACGACGGACGGCGGACCTATGTCGTCTTTCCCCGCGGCATCGTTCAAGGCGAGATGCCGCCGCTCTTCGTGCTGGGGCCCGATGGCGACCCGGAGCTCGCCAACACCCGGGTCCTCCGCAACGTGCTCGTGGTCGACCGGCTCTTCGCCGCAGCCGAGTTGCGTCTGGGCGTTGGGCGATCCGCAGACGTGGTCCGTATCACACGACGAACGGATGTCCCGCCCGCGCTGGTCCGCTATGATGAGATGGGCGGCAAGCCATGACGGGCCCTGAGAGCCGCAGCGACGCGGAACGCGCCATCGCCGCCGAGATGCGCCTGCGTCCCGATCCACCCCGCGTGGTCCGTCTCTCCCGGCGCGTCCTCACCATCGGGGCGGGTCTCTTAGCCCTGATCCTCGGGATCCTGCTGATCGTCGCCCTGCAGACCCGCGAGGGGCCGGTCCGCGAGGAACTCTATCGCATCGAGAACCCGCCCCAAGCCGACGAGCTGACCGAGCTGCCCCGGGACTACGATGAGCTGCCCCGCACGATCCCTGAGCTCGGCCCCCGACTGCCCGGCGATCTCGGCCGACCCATGCTGCGCATGCAGGAGGAGGGCCGCCCCGTCAGCCCACCGCCGATCCAGGGGCCCCAGGACCTCGATCCCGAGACCGAGCGCCACTTGGCCGAGGCGGAAGCCGCCCGGATGAGCCCGCTCTTTGCGGAAGCATCGGGCGCAGATCCGGCAGGGCTGGCTCCAACCGGTGGACTCACTACGACCCGCCCGACTTCGTTGACCGGGTTCGGTCCTCAATCAGAGCCCACCACGACCGAGCGCCGCCAGGCCTTCCTAGACGCGCCTCTCGACCGCCAAGTCGTCAGCCCGGAGCGCCTCGTCCCGCCCGCCAGCCCCTTCCTCCTCCAGGCCGGCACGGTGATCCCCGCCGCCCTCGTCACCGGCATTCGCTCCGACCTGCCGGGACAGATCACCGCCCAAGTCACCCGCCCCGTCTATGACAGCCCCACGGGCCAATACCTCCTCGTGCCCCAGGGCGCGCGCCTGATCGGGACCTACGATGCCGAGATCGCGGCCGGCCAATCCCGCCTCCTGATCGTCTGGACCCGGCTGATCCTGCCGGACGGCCGGTCGATCCTGCTCGACCGTCTGCCCGGCGCCGACCGCCAAGGCTTTGCCGGGCTCGAGGACCGCGTGGACGCCCATTGGGGCCGGGTCCTCCGCGCCGCCGCCCTGGCCACGCTGCTCGGCATCGCCGGCGAGCTCGGCCGCGATGCCGGCGACGAGATCGCCGAGGCCATCCGCGACGGCGCCCAGCAGAGCATCGGAAGGACGGCCGAGCAACTCGTCGCGCGCGAGCTCGCCATCCCGCCGACGCTCACCATCCGCCCGGGCTTCCCCATCCGGGTGATCGTGACCCGGGACCTGGTCCTCGAGCCGTTGAAGGAGTGAGAGATGGCGAAGCTGAAACTCGGACCGCTGGCGGACGACAAGCCCGTGAAGCTCACCGTCGAGCTGCCAGCGCCGGTGCATCGTAATCTGGTCGCCTATGCGGACCTCCTGGCAAAGGAGACCGGGCAGCCCGTGCCGGTCGACAAGATCGTGGCGCCCATGCTCGCGCGCTTCATGGCCACCGATCGCGGCTTCGCCAAGCTGCGGCGGGAGCAGACGCGATCGGATCAGGCTTCGAACCCTGGGACCTGAACCTGTCCTTTCCTACGCTGGGACAGGCCATTCTGCGCGACCCCGTCCTGCGCTCTGCCCATGGCGGCAGCACCGCTCCATGGTCCAATGCATGACGCGACGATCTTCCCGCTCGACGTCGAGCACCGCGCTCGGCCACCCGGTTGATGCCGCCCGGCTCGAAGCCGCGCTCCTGAAGGTGGCGCGCCTCGTCGCGGAGGATGCGGCCTTCACGCCGATCTTCGAGCGGCTCGAGGCGGAGCTGACAGCGATCAGAGAAGCGGACGCGCGGCTCACCCAGGCCCAGCACCGGGCGCGAACGCTTCTGGCTCAGAACGCGATCCCGCGGACGAGCTCCGCCAGATGCGCCAGGGACGCGCCCTTGCCGTAGCGCTCCCGGTCGAGGCGATGCCCGAACAGGTCGCGCCGGATCCGGTCGTCGATCCCCACGGCGAGCATCCGGTCCTCGAAGGCATGGCGCAGCGAATAGAGCGAATGGCCGGGCGTCTCCAGCAAGCCGTTCGTGCGCAGGAACTTATTGATCGTCGCACTCAGGCTGGCGCTGTCGCGGTAGCGCGGGAAGCCCTCAGGAAACGCCCGGAAGGCGTCGAGGGATACGCCTGCGAGCGGGATCACGCGGCGGGCATATCGGCTCTTTAACTGACGCCCAGCGGGCTCGATCGAGATATGCGGCACGTGGCCGTCGAGCCTGATCGTGTCCGCCGTCAGCGCGGCGCCCTCCGACGGGCGGTAGCCTGTGTTCACCATGCCCAGCAACAGCCCGCGGGCCTGATCGTTCAGGCCGTCCAGCGCGCCTGGGGCGAGGAGTTTCGACCGGATCCAGTCGTCGCTGAATGGTGGCCGCGTCCGCGCCTCGCTTTCCTTGAAGGACAACTCCCCGAGCGGCAGGACCAAGTTCAACCGCTTCATCCTATTCACCGTCTTCAGCACATCGCTCAGATGGATCAGGTCCTTGTTGGCCGAGTTCGCCGTCACCTTGCCGCCCGCGATCCGGTCGAGCCAATGCTGACGGAAGTCCAGCATGTCGTCGCGGGTGATCTCCCCCAAATCCTTGTCCCCGACCACCGCGATGAAGGTCCGGATGGCCTTCTTGCGCGGGTTCTTCCAGCGACGCAGCTGGTCCGCGCTCTTCCCCAGGTTTTTCTCCTAGGCTAGCGTCCAGTAGAGGTCCAGGGCCTTGCTCACCGTGATGCCAGGTGCTGGCACCGTCCCGAGCAGCGCAGCCGCATCCACGCGATCAGCCGGCGTCGCGACGGTCTCGACCCGCGCAATGACCTCCTTGACCGGCAGACCGGCCACCGCGCCGACATCCAGATACCGAAAGCCCCGCACGCGGGCGAGGCTCTGCGCCGCGGCATGCCGCGCCGCCGCATCGTCGCTCTCGCCGGCCAGCCGCGCTTCCCAGGCCTCGATCATCTGAGACCAAGCGCAATCCGCCTTACTTCGCGCCACGGCCGGTGAATCGGTATGCAAGCTGATCCAGACCGTCCCGCGCGGCTCCACCTCCGCGTACCGGCGCGGAACACGACGTCGAAGATGAAATGTACGGCCGCGCTTAATGAGGCTCATGGCGGAAGATCTCCGCAGGTCTGTGCAGCAAAAGGTGCAGCAAATCAACCCGACCAAAGTCCGCCAGTTCTGCGAAATGGTCGCCCAGACCAATACTTTCAGTGACTTAGCAGCAGAACTGTCAGGGGAAAATGGCGGACAGGAAGGGATTCGAACCCTCGAGACGGTCTCCCGCCTACGCACTTTCCAGGCGCGCGCCTTCGACCACTCGGCCACCTGTCCGCTGGCCGGTCTATGCGAAGGCAGGGGGGCGTCGCAAGCCAGAAGTGCCGGGGACGTGATCGCCGGGGGGCTTGCGGGACGGGCGCGACCGTGGCCCGCTTCTGGTGCCGACCCCAGGGAGATCCTAAGATGATCCGAGCAATGCTGTTCTGCCTCGCCCTCACCCTCGCCACGCCGCTTGCCGCACAAGAGGTGGCCGATATGACGCCGCGCGACGGCTGGAACGTGATCGCTACTCCGCAGAGCTTCGACGCGCTGGTCGAGGCCGTTCGTGGAAACGCCAAGACCGCCGGTCTGGCGGTGGTCACGATGGCCGGGCCGACGGGGGCTGCGGCCGCGCGCGGGATCGAGATACCGGGCAATCGAGTGATCGGTCTCTATAACAACGATTTCGCCGTGCGCGTCTTGCGGTTGTCGACCCACGCCATGATCGAAGCGCCGATCCGCATGTACGTTACCGAAAACGGGGACGGCACCGCGACCCTCTCCTGGAAGCGGCCTTCGACGGTGTTCGCACCCTACATGTCGGACGCGCCGGGATTGGAGGCCGTCGCCGTCGAACTGGATGCGGCATTCGCCGCGGTTGCCGACGCGGCGGTCGAATAGGGGCGCAGCAAGTCCGCCAGCATATCGCCGACCTCGTCCAGCGGGGTGCCGATGCGGGTGGACAGCACCAAGGCACGATCCGCCCCCAGCTTTTGGCAAGGGATGTCCCTGAGATCGACCTGCGGCAGGATCGTCGCGCCGATGCCCGCCGCCAGGCAGGCGCGGATCGTATCCACATGGTCCAGCACCAACCGGGGCCGCCCGGCCAGGTCCGGATGATCGGCCAAGGTCGCGGCGATCAGCCGACCGATGCCGGTCGACGGAGCGAATTGCAGGAAAGGGGCGTCCGCCTCCAGGTTCGGCGGTACCGCCCGCATCAACGGATCCCGCAACAGGAGCCGATGGCGAAGGCCGCCGGCGGGAACCCCCGTCGCCGTCAGGATCGCGGCGTCGATCCGTCTGCTCTCGACATCCTGATCCAAACTCTCGCTCAGCCCGGTGTGAAACGTGAATGTGGCATGGGGAAGCGAGATCGGCCGCCGTCGCAAAAAACCTGGCAGCAGCCGCGGTCCGACGCTGGCCACCAGGCCCAGGCGAAACCGGCCGGCCAGCGGC
>JBCCCB010000205.1:0-7440 GCA_039033775.1 Pseudomonadota bacterium
CTCTGGGAAACGCCCTGGTGGCAGCGTTCCGAGACAGCATGCCAGACTCTTCAAAGTGCAGTGGCTAGCGCTGCTAGCGGCATACCGGTGCAATGCTCGGTGCAGATGGACGAAAACGGCAGGAACCGCGTTGTGGACATTGCCGTTAAGCTGCTGCAGGGCAGTCAGTCAGGGCCAAGGTGGCTGCTAGTGGAAGGGCGCGATGTGACAGAGCGCTATCGATCAGAGCGACAGCTGCAGCAGGTTAATCAGCAACTCGAATCGCGTATCGCTCGTCGCACCAAGGCCATTCGGCGCTACGCCGAAGCCGTTGAAAACATGCAGGATGGTTTTCATCTGTGGCACCTGGAGGACCCAGACAACGCTGACAGTCTGCGGCTACGGCTGGGCAATCCAGCTGCTGATCAGCTTTTAGACATAGACGGTAGCTGGGCCATTGGCCGCACTATCAATGAGATCTTACCCGGTCTGCGGGACACCCCAGTGCCAGAGCAATGTCGCCAGGCGGTGATCGCCAGGCCGCCGGGCTGCGCGACGCGAAGGTGCTGGTCGTGGCGCTCGACAACAAGGCCGACGCGCTGCGGCTGACCAAGATGGCCAAGGCGGCCAATCCCGGCATCCACGTGATCGCGCGCGCCTATGACCGGGTCCATGTCTACGAATTGTACCGCGCCGGCGCCGACGATATCGTGCGCGAGATGTTCGACAGCTCGCTGCGCGCCGGGCGCTACGTGCTGGAACAGATGGGCTGGTCCGAAACCGAGGCCTATGAGGCGCGCGAGGCCTATTACCGCCACGACCGGGAAATGCTGCTGGATCTGGCGAAGCTGTGGGATCCGAATGTCCCGCTGGCCGAAAACAAGGCCTATGCCGACCGCGCGCGGAACTTCAACAAGGACCTGGAAAACGCCCTGCTCAACCGCTTCGGCGAAGACGAGGCCGCCGCCGAGGAGATCCGCAAACCGGCGGAATGAGCCCGCGCGCGAGCGCGGCCATATCACATCTTTGCGATCTTCCGTGAAGCGTGCTAGAATGTCGCAGTCCAGCCGGGGAGACGGTGATGGCAAGGCGGAACGTGACCATCCTGGTGGGGACCACGAAGGGCGCGTTCCGCCTCACCTCCGGGCCGACCCGCACGGATTGGGCGACGGATGGCCCCCATTGCGACGGCTGGCCCATCAATCACATGATCGGCGATCCGGATACCGGCGCCATCTGGGCCGGCGGTGGCGGCGATTGGGAAGGCGCGGGCATCTGGCGATCCGCCGATGGCGGGCAAAGCTGGGAGGTCGCGCGGCTGACCCGCGGCCAGCGCGACGATTGGGCCGAAAAGGATGCGGGCTTCGCCGAGATGATCGGCTGGACCGGCGCCGATCATCCCTTCGGCGACGCCTTCGCCCAGATCTGGTCGCTGGGCCTGTCCCACGGCACGCTCTATGCCGGAACCAAGCCCGCCGGGCTGCTGCGCAGCACCGATGGCGGCGCGACGTGGGACCGGGTCGACGCCCTGACCGACCACCCGTCGGCCAAGGATTGGAACCCGGGCGCCGCCGGCCTCGTGCTGCACACCATCGTCGGCGACCCGGCGGATGCCGCGAAGCTTTGGATCGGGATCTCCGCCGCAGGCGTCTTCGCGACCGAGGATGGCGGCGCCACCTGGCACCGCCGCAACCGGCTGTCCAACGCCGAGGCCTGCGGCCACCACGATCATCCGGCGGCCCCCCGCGACGGCGAGACGGGGCATTGCGTGCACAACATGATGCGCGCGCCGGGCGGGACGGATCTGCTGTATCAGCAGAACCATCACGGCGTCTGGCGGTCGGCCGATGGCGGACGCAGCTGGGACGACATCACGGCGGGCCTGCCGTCGACCTTCGGCTTCCCGATCCGCGTGCATCCCCGCGACCCGGACACGATCTGGACCCTGCCCCTGAACGGCGACAGCGCGGGCCGCTATCCGCCCGACGCGGCGGCCGCCGTCTGGCGGTCCCGCGACGGGGGGCGAAGCTGGCAGGACATGCGGGACGGGTTGCCGCAGCGGGCCTGTTTCTTCACTGTCCTGCGCCAAGCGATGGCGGGCGATACCGGCGATCCGGCGGGGATTTACTTCGGCACCAACAGCGGTTCGGTCTTCGCCAGCATCGACGAAGGCGACAGCTGGACCGAGATCGCCCGCCACCTGCCCACGATCCTGTCGGTCGAGGTGCTGGAAACGGCCTGACGCGCGGATCGGCGTGTCCGCAGATGGCCCGCCCGGGTCTTGAACGGACGATGGCCGCAGGGCCCGAAGATGGGGTGAAACCCCATCCTACGTAGGATGGGGCTCTGCCCCATCACGCCCTTCCGGATCGGGACCGGGCTTCCAGAGAACTTCCAGAAAAGATGACAACGCCCGGTCCAAGCCCAAAGGCACCCACCGGACGGGCACGGATCATCGGGACCGAGCCATCACCTCACGCGTTGCGCGATACACCCGGCACACAGCTTGTCGCGAAGCGACGCAAAACGCTTCACCCAAAATCCGCGAGGACCGCCGGACAGGATAGCCAAGAAAAAAGGGGCGACGCGCCCAGGCCGCCCCCCGTCATGTCAAAGAGACCTGCGGGGGCAAGCGCGGACGCGACAAGACCCGCGCCGTCCTCCCGCGTCAGGCCGGGACCATTCCCTTCTGCCGCGCCAATTCCCGCACGCGCTTGGACAGCTTCTCGAAAGCGCGCACCTCGATCTGACGGATCCGCTCGCGCGAGACCTTGTACTTCTCCGACAGGTCTTCCAGCGTCACGGTCTCCTCGCTCAGCTTGCGCTGGGTCAGGATGTCCCGCTCCCGGTCGTTGAGCACGTCCATCGCCTCGGTCATCAGACCGATCCGGCTCTCGAACTCGTCCTTTTCGGCATAGTCGCTGGCTTGGTCCGCGCTGTCGTCGGCCAGCCAATCCTGCCATTGGGTCGATCCGTCCCCATCCGAGCCGACCATGACGTTCAGCGACGCGTCGCCACCCGACATGCGCCGGTTCATGGACGTCACCTCGTCCTCGGTCACGCCCAGATCGGTGGCGATGCGCTGGACGTTCTCGGGACGCAGATCGCCTTCCTCCAGCGCGCCGATTCGGTTCTTGGCCTTGCGCAGGTTGAAGAACAGCTTCTTCTGCGCACTCGTCGTGCCGAGCTTCACCATCGACCAGGACCGCAGGACATATTCCTGGATCGCGGCGCGGATCCACCACATGGCATAAGTGGCCAGGCGGAACCCCTTTTCGGGATCGAACTTCTTGACCGCCTGCATCAGACCCACATTCGCCTCGCTGATCACCTCGGCCTGGGGCAGGCCATAGCCGCGATAGCCCATGGCGATCTTGGCGGCGAGGCGCAGGTGCGACGTGACCAGCTGATGGGCGGCCTCGGTATCCTCGTCCTCGACCCAGCGCTTGGCGAGCATGTATTCCTGTTCCGGCTCCAGCATCGGAAATTTCCGGATTTCCTGGAGATAACGGTTCAGACCGGCTTCCGGATTCGGGGCCGGCAAATTGGCATATGTCGAAGCCATCTTCTGTCTCTCCCTAAATGTTAAATGGGTTAACACCCTTTACGGTTGAAATGGGGTATACCCCGTCAGGTTCAAGGCGCCGCCGGTCCGTGTTCTGAACCGACGCGTTCACTTTGGTCTAGTTCAGCGCGCTTGTAGCAGATAGACCTACGTCTGTCATATGGATTGTGCACAATTGCACGCAAATATCCGTGTAGTCCAGTCAGGATTAAGCCTCCCCACCACGCAACGCAACCAAGAGCGCCGCCATATCGGCGGGCAGAGGCGCCGCGAACCGCAGGTCGGCCCCGCTGACGGGATGCACGAAGCCCAGCGTTTCCGCATGCAGCGCCTGGCGCGCGAAGGCCGCCACGGCCTCGGCCCCCGGATGCCCCTTGGGCAGCCTCCGCTGGCCGCCATAGACCGGATCGCCCACCAACCCATGGCCCAGATGGGCCATGTGCACGCGAATCTGATGGGTTCGCCCGGTCTCCAACCGGCAGGCGACCAGGGCGGCCGCGCCCAGATCCTCGGCCACGCGCACCCGCGTGACGGCATGGCGCCCGCCGGCCCAGGTGACGGCCTGGCGCTGCCGGTCGGTGCGGTGCCGCGCCAGGCCGGTGGTCACTTTCAGCACGTCCCCCGCCTCCCACGACACGCCCTTGGTGCCGCGCAGGCGCGGATCCCCCGCGCTCGGCACCCCATGGCAGATCGCCAGATAGCGCCGTTCGGCGCTGTGGGCGGCGAATTGATCGGCCAGGCCATGATGGGCCGCGTCGGACTTGGCGACGACCAGCAGCCCGCTGGTATCCTTGTCGATCCGATGCACGATGCCGGGCCGCTTGGCGCCGCCCACGCCCGACAGCCGGCCGCCGAAATGGTGCAGCAGGGCGTTGACCAAGGTGCCGCCGGGCGAGCCGGGCGCGGGATGCACCACCATGCCCGCGGGCTTGTCGATGACGATCAGGTCGTTGTCTTCGTGCACAACGGCCAAGGGAATATCCTCGGCCCGGGTTTCGGGGTCGTCGGCCACGGGCACGCGCACTTCGACCGCGTCGCCTTCGGCCACCGCCCCGGCGGCCACGGCGCCGTTCACGAAGACCCGTCCGTCGGCCAGCAGCCTGGCCAGGCGCGACCGGCTCAGATGGGCCTCGGCTGGCACATCCCGGGCGATCGCCTTATCGAGACGCGACGGCGGATCGGCTTGCACCCGGAAGGAAATGACAGTGTCGGACAACGAAGACCCCGGCTTGCCGCCCGACCTGCGCTTTCTGAAGGCCCTGGTCACGATCCTGACGGCGGTGATGATCGTCGGCGTCATAACCATCGTCGCGCTGCTTGTCATCCGCCTGCCATCGGGGAAACCGACCCTGCCCGACGACCTGGCCCTGCCCGCGGGGGTGGGGGTCCATGCGGTCACCCAGACGCCGACGCGCTGGCTGGTGACGACGACGGACGAACGGCTCCTGATCCTGGCGCCGGACGGGACGCTGATCCGGACGATCGCGTTGGACTGAGGCCGGCTCGGCGGATGCCGGGCGGAATTGGCCTGGAGCGGACGGTCGAGCTTAGCCGTGGACCGGAATCAAGGCGAAGCCGCCGGTCCATCGCGTCGCCAGTGGATCTCGAACCAATGGCGCCCCACTGGCGACCGCCCCCCGGCACGGCGATCAGGCTGATGTCGGCCCGACGCTCGGAGCTTATGCGGACTTGGCTGACATAAAGTGCTTCCGAACAACCGTTGGATCGCCGCACCGCGGCCCGTCGACGGACCGGCTCGCACCTGAAAGGGCGAAGGTCCGCTCCAGGCCCCCGCCGGATATCCGGACCGATACCCTAGCCCCCGCCCCTCACCAACGGCGCCACGCTCGGCCAGAGCGACGCCACCAGAAGCCCCGCCATCGTCCAGTTGAACGCCCGGAGCCGCGCCCTTGAGGTCAGCCAGCGCCGCAATTGCACGCCCATCAGCAACCAGACGGAAATCGACGGCAGGTTCACCAGCGTGAACCACGCGGCCACCGGCACCACCGCCCAGGGCCCGCCGGCCGTATAGAGCGTCACCGCCGTCAGAGCCATCGTCCACGCCTTGGGGTTGACCCATTGAAACGCCGCCGCCTGCAGGAAGGTCATCGGCCGTCCCTCGGCCGCCCGGGCCTGGGGCGGGGCGGCGTTGGCGATCTTCCAGGCGAGCCACAGCAGATAGACCACCGACAACCCCGCCAGCCCCATCTTCAACCAGGGGAAAGCCGCGAAGACCTGGGCCAGGCCCAGACCCACCAGCACGATCATGGTCCCGAAGCCCATCGAGATCCCCAAGGCATGGGGCACCGACCGCGCCACGCCGAAATTGGCGCCCGATGCCATGATCATCAGGTTATTGGGCCCCGGCGTGATCGACGAGACGAAGGCGAAGGCCGTCAGGCCCAGGAACAATTCGTAGGTCATGGGCGATATACTGCCGCGTCCCGGTCGGTGTGTCCTTGCAAAGATCGCGTCTCAAACCCAAATTTCGCAATAGGAGACCGGCATGGACGCGATCGACAACAGGATCTTGCAAGCCCTTGGGCAAGACGGCCGCCTGACCAACCAGGCCCTGGCCGAACGGGTGGGGCTGTCGCCGTCGGCCACCCTGCGCCGGGTCCAGGCCCTGGAGACCGCCGGGATCATCAAGGGCTACCGCGCCGTCATCGACCCGGAAAAGACCGGGATCGGCTTCACCGCCTATATCGCCGTCGGCCTGAAGGATCATACCAAGCACGGCCAGGAAAGCTTCGAGCGCGCCATCGCCACCGCGCCCGAGGTCCGCGAATGCCACAACATCACCGGCAGCGTGGAATATCTGCTGCGGGTCGAGGCGGCCGACCTGGCCGCCTACAAGCATTTCCACACCGATGTCCTGGGCATCCTGCCCCAGGTCGCGTCCCTGACCACCTATGTGGTCATGGGCTCGCCCAAGGACGACCGGGCCTAGGGCCGCGCGCCCCCGCCGGACGGCCATCGGCCCCGCCGCCTTCCTCGGGTCGCGTCCCGGGGGGCGGGGGAACGCGCGGGCCGCCGGGCCGCGCGGAAGCCGGTCTCAGGATGGCGCGCGCAGGGGCCGGTAGATGTGGAAGCCGTCGAAATCGGCCTTGCCCACCGCCATGCCGCCATGGCGCAGACCGGCATAGGCCATGGACAGGTGGAACATCATGTTGGGCAGCGCGAAGCAGGTGACGTAGCCCGCCACGTCCTGCACCAGCTCCGCCTCGCCCGCGCGGTGGGTGACCTTGGCGGCCATGTCGTCCAGACCCAGCGGCTCGATCAGCTCCGCGATCTCCTCGCAGAACTCCAGCAACACCGGCAGCGTCAGGTCGTCCGGCACATCGGGCACGGCCCGGCCCGCCGGCGGGCCCAGCGTGCGGCCCGCGAAACGGATGGCCAGGGCGAATTGAAACGCCGTGTCGAACGTGTCGGGCGCCAGGCGGATGGCCAGCAGCCGCTCGGCCTCGGGCTCGCGGGCGACACGGTCCAGAAGGCGGTGGGTCCGGCCCAGGTAATATTTCACCGTGTCGGGGATCGAGGCCGCGATGGCCCCGGGATCGGCCTTGCCCATATCTGTCTCCTCCGCTGCCGCGCCCATTGCCCAAGCGGTCTTCGGAAGACCTGGCCGGGCATGCGCGAAAAACGTCTCGACATCGCATCGACGCGGCGACGCTTCTCGAAAGGCCGGCGGCTCGGATCTTCCGAGAAATTTTGTAGCGGCTTCGCGCGCGCTCCGACAGCCCCCGCCCGCTCAGGCCTGCCCCAGGGTCGCCACGCGGTCATGGCAGAAACAGGTGACCACATGGTCGTTGACCAACCCCGCCGCCTGCATGAACGCATAGCAGGTGGTCGGGCCGCAGAACCGGAAGCCCTCGGCCTTCAGCCGCTTGGCCATC
>JBCCCB010000206.1:0-7414 GCA_039033775.1 Pseudomonadota bacterium
CATGTCACTACCACCATCCCACCAAGTGTTTGAAATGTGGCCAAAGAACATACTGCAGCTGAATGTCGCAGTCATGGCGCTTACCGCGGCGAGAGGCGACGGCGCGAGATATGAAAAATGATTTGGTCATGAAAAAACCTTTCGGCCCAGCGCAGCGGCGAGCCGTTCCAAATGTCGGTGGTCGGTGCCGCAGCATCCGCCCAGAACGCGGATCTGCGGAAGATCGACGGCCAGCCCCGCGGTCAGCGTCCCGAATTCGACCGGGTCGCCCGCATCCAGGGCGTCGGCCGCGTCCAATTCGGCGTGGCTCAGCCTTGAGGCATTGCAGCGCAGCGCCCCGATCCGCGCGGCATGGGGGCCGTCCAGCACATGGGCAAAATGCTCGGGATGCGCGCAATTGATCATGAACCAGCTCGGCGGACGGGGCGAGGCCGCGTCGACCTCGGCGATGGCCTCGGCCAGTCCGGTGCCCGATGGCAGCCGTCCGTCCGTCTCGACAGTGAACCCGATGGACACCGGCAGATCCGCGTCGTTCGCCGCCCACAAGACGCCGATCGCCTCCGGTACGTTGGTCATCGTCACCGCTGTGATCTGATCGACCGGCCCCATGGCCAGCGCGTTGATCTGGTGGCGATGATAGCTCTCGGCCTCGGCCGGGCCCATGGCGGCCTCGGCAACGTAGCCATCCCCGCGCGGCCCCACCACACCGTTGATGCGGATCCCGCCCGGCGCGGGCGCCGCCCGCCGCAGCTCGGCCGCGAAGACCCCAGCCTCCCGGTTGATCCGCGCGATGTCCTCGGCGTCATAACCCAGCCTGGCGCCCCAATCGGTGCTCGCCCGCCAGGTCGGCGTGTCCAGTACGAAACCCCGGCCGGTGCGAGCGGCCAACTCGAAGAACGGCTGCCAATACCGCGCCAGCGTGGCCCGGCCGGCCGCGGTCTCCAGCAATTCGAAGGCGGCGAAGTCGCGCAGATCCACACCCTCGAGGAAGATCAGCGCGGTCTCAAGGCCCCCATCGGTCAGCAGGATGTCGTCGGTCATCGTCTCGTCTCCGTTCGTTCCGAAGATCGTTTGCCCTGCCGCCGTTGCACCGACCGTGGTAAGTACCGTGGTAAAGGCACCCGCGATCCGTGGTAATTCGATGGACATCGCACTTCTCGGCGAGCTTCAGGTGACGACGGATGGCCAGGCCGTCCCCCTCCCCGCCTCGCGCAAGGCCCGGGCCTTGCTGGGTTATCTGGCGGCCACGGGTCGGCCCGCCCGGCGCGAACGCCTCTGCGAGCTGTTCTGGGACATTCCCGATGACCCGCGCGGGGCCTTGCGCTGGGCCCTGTCGAAGCTGCGCGGCATCGTCGACCGGGATGTCGAGCGGATTCGCGGCGACCGCGAACGCGTCACGTTCGACCCCCGCGGCGCCACCGTCGACTGGTCGGCGATCCGGATCCGGCTGCGCGACGACCCACCGCTGATCCCCCCGCCGGAACTGCATACCATGGAAGCCGCCCTATCCCGACCCTTCCTCGACGGGCTCGACGCGGCGGGCGGCGAGGATTGGATGGCCTGGCTCACCGCCGAGCGGGAGGATGCCCATCTGCTGCATCTGGACGTCCTGCGCCGTCTGGCCCTGCATCCCCATCTCCACGTCGACGAAACGCTGGCCTGGGCCCGTCGGTGGCGCGACGCCACCCCGCTGGAAGAAGACGCGGCGCGCGCGCTGATCGGCGCGCTGGCCGCGGCCGGGCGCGCGGACGAGGCCCAGGCTGCCGCCGCCGCGTTCAACGACGCCACCCGGGAAGCCGGCCTGTCCCTGCCTCGCCCCATGGCCGTCGAGCCGGTCCGATCGCCCGACCAAGCGCCCGAACCGCCGCCTCGACGCATGTTGCGGCGGCAATCCATCGGCTTCTGCCGCGCCGCCGATGGCACCCGGATCGCCTATGCCAAGGTCGGCGACGGCCGCCCCCTGGTGAAGGCCGCCAACTGGCTCAACCACCTGGAGCTGGACTGGAACAGCCCGATCTGGGGGCCGACCTTCCAGGCCTGCGCCGCCGACCGCAGCTTCCTTCGCTATGACGAACGGGGCTGCGGCCTGTCCGACTGGGAGGTCGACGACATCTCGTTCGACGCCTTCGTGCGCGACCTGGAAACCGTGGTCGACGCCAACGGCTTGGACCGCTTCCCCCTTCTGGGCATCAGCCAGGGCGCGGCGGTGTCCATCGCCTATGCCGCCCGCCATCCCGACCGGGTCAGCGCGCTGATCCTGGTCTCGGGCTATGCGACCGGCTGGCGGATCGGCGCCACGGCCGAGGAACGGGCCCGCCGCGAGGCGGTCCTGACCCTGACGCGCCACGGTTGGGGCACGCCCAACCCGGCCTACCGCCACATCTTCAGCCAGACCTTCATGCCCGACGCGGACCCGGACGACTTGGCCTGGTTCGACGAATTCCAGCGCCAATCCACCTCGCCCGAAAACGCCGTCCGCTTCCAGGAGGCGTTCGGGACCATCGACGTGCGCGACGATCTGGGCCGGGTCCGCTGTCCGACCATCGTCTTCCACGCCCATGACGACCAACGCATCGGCATCGACCAGGGCCGCGAGGTCGCCATCGGCATCCCCGGCGCCCGCTTCGTGCCGCTGGAGGGCCGAAACCACATCTTCCTGGAAGGCGAACCGGCCTGGCAGGCGTGGCAGATGGAAAGCTTCGCCTTCTTAGCCGAAACCGGCGCCTAACCGCCTCGAACCACCGACCGGCATCGCCCAAGACACCCATATTGCCGCGGCCGTCAGGACAGGCGCGGACCGCAAGAGGTTACTTGGTGATGCAAGCGTTCGCCCCCCACGTCCGTCGACTGAACGGACCCATTCAATGGACCGGCAACATCACACGGGTCGCTCACGCCACAGGGCCGCGATAGAGCCATCCGCCGCTTGCCGACCCTTCCCCCAGCACGTGCGCGCCTAAGGCCAGGCCACCAGCATGTCGGAAATCCCCCTCGCCAAACGCCGCTGCCGATCCCGGCCACGGGCCCGCCGCTCGTCCCACCGGCCTGCTGACCCACTGGGCTCTCACGTCGGCTCTCTGGCAGCGGCCACCGCCGGTATCCTGCCTATAGGACCAAGGCTATTCCCAAACGCCCCCCTGTCCTTTCCCCCGGCGGCCAAGTCCGGACGTCACGCCTGGGGCACGGCCCGGCGGTAGAGATGCCAACTGGCATGGCCCAGCACCGGCAGAACCACCAGCAGGCCCAGGAACCATGGCGCCATGGCCAACAGGGTCGATACCGCGATCAGCCCCGCCCAAACCAGCATCACCCTGCCATTGGCCCGCGTCACCGCCAGACTGCGGCGCATGGCGGTGACGAAATCCACCTCCCGGTCCAGCAGCATTGGCAAGCTCACCGCCGTCAACCCAAACAGCAGCAGCGCGCACAGACCCCCGAAGGCGAATTGCACAATCATCAGCGCCAACCCGCTACCCGACATGTAGTGGGCGACATCCGTCGGCGGCCCCAGCAGGGCCGTCGGTCCCATGAAAAGCGCGAAGAGCATATGCGCGATGAACGACCAGAACAGGAAATAGATCAGCAGGACGGCCCCCGCCCATGGGATCTGCCGCGTCCGCTCGCGCCAGACCACGCCCAGCACTTCGGGGAAACTCAACACCTCTCCTCGCTCCAATCGGCGGCTTACTTCGTAAAGTCCCACCGCCAGGAACGGCGCCACCAGCGGAAAGCCGAGCGACAGCATCAACGTCCAGGTGAACGGCCCAGCCCCCACTTGCAGCAACGCAAACCCCACGACCACGTAGACCGAGGCGAAGAACAGCCCGTATTGCGGCGCCGCCCGGAAGTCGGCGAAGCCGGCCCGCAGCACCGCGCCGATATCCGACAGGTGCAGCATCTCGGTCTCCTTCGCGCCTCCGCGCTCTTGCGACGTGGCATCGGCCATCCCGTCCTCCCAGATCGTGGTCGCCCCCAGATTATCCGAAATCACCGGATCCGTCAGCTCTCTATCCCGGCGGCCCGCAGTACAGGCCGGGAGGCGCGCCGTCCCAGCCCGGCGGAGGCAGGACGAAACGAGCCCGCGTTTCGCCGCGTGGACAGCCCACATGGCATAACCGCGTCGCCGAATGCAGCGGTGACGCCGCCATCCGCCCGATGCCAGACGGCGCCCGGCATGGGCACCGGGTTGCCGTCCAGCGCCACAGCCCTGCCCAGCGCGTGCACGAACCGGCGAAAGGCCAAGCATTCTTTCGGATCGCCATCGACAGCAACCGCGCCGCCAGCCAATCCGGCTCCAGCGCAGCAGCCACTTGACCGGATCGGGGATCCGGGTGGCCAGCACGTCATCCGGCCTCCGCCGGGATCCGCGGCGCCCGGTCCGCCAGGAGCTAAGTGTCGACTGAACCTAAGGTCCTCCCGCTCTACCCATGTCCGAAAGAATGGTGTCGGGCATCTCTGAGTATCGGCGATGGATGACTAAGGGGTAATCTTCTGAGTGGTGTAACGGGCGGTTAATCTGGTCAGCTCCGCTGCCGAGCCCCGTTGGCGTCGAAGAGGGGAGCGTGTTGCAGGTGGGCGGGGAGACGGGTGCCCAGAAGTTCTATGGACCAGGGGCCCTCGGTCGCGGCGTGGTCGCGGGGGATGTAGCCGAGCGCCATGGACTTGCCCGCGTTGTGGGCGAAGCCGCCGGAGGTGACCCAGCCGACCATTTGGTCGCCCAGCCAGATGGGCTCGTCGCCGATGACGTCGGCGTCTTCGGTCTCAACCGTGAAGGCCTTGAGGCGCAGAGTGCCGCCGTGGTCGCGCTCGGCGATGGCGGCCTCTTTGCCGATGAAGTCGGCGTCCTTGGAATAGGCCACGAAGCGATCGAGGCCCGCTTCCAAGGGGCCGTATATGGGGCGGAATTCGCGGGCCCAGCCGCCGTAGTTCTTTTCCAGCCGCATGGCGTTCAGGGCACGCAGGCCGAAGGGTTTCAGGCCGAGGGGGGCACCGGCCTGCATCAGGAGGTCGAAGATGCTGCGCTGGTATTCGGGCTTTATCCAGATCTCGTAACCCAAATCGCCGGTGAAGCTGACGCGGCCGACCAGGGCGGGGACGAGGCCGACATCCATCTGGCGGACGGACATGAAGCGCATGGCTGCGTTGGACATGTCCTGGCCGGTGACCGTTTCCATCAATTGGCGGGATTTGGGGCCGGCGACGGAGAGGCCGGTGAGGCCGAGACCGACAGTTTCGAGCTGGACGGAGCCGTCCGTCGGCATGTGTTGTTCGAACCAGCGGGTGTAGAAGACCTCCGCCATGCCGGAGCCGGCGAGGAAGAAAGCCTCCTGCCCATGTTCCAGAAGGCAGGAGATCGTCAGATCGCCATGCAGCTTCCCGTCCTCCTTCAACATGGGCGCGAGCGCCATGCGCCCTGGGGCGGGAATCTTGCAGGCAAAGACGCGGTCCAGGACGGCGCGGGCGCCGGGGCTGCGGATCCAGAATTTGGAGAAGCCGGAGGTTTCCATGATGCCGACGGCCTCGCGGCAGGAGCGGACCTCCTCGGCGACGTGGTCGTGGTCGGTGGAGCGGCGCCAGGAGAAGAAGTCGCGGGTGTCGTCGGGCGAGAACCAGAGCGGCGTCTCAAGGCCCCAGCTGTCGCCCATCTGGGCGCCCAAGCCCAGCATCCGGTCGTAGATCGGCGTGGTCTTGTGGGGGCGCGCGGCGGGCAGTTCCTCGTTCGGGAAGCGGATGGAGAAGCGGCGGGAATAGTTCTCCTGCACCTTGGGGTTGGTGTAGGCCAGCGTGGCCCAATCGCCGTAGCGGGCCACGTCCATGGCCCAGACGTCGAAGCCCGGATCGCCTTCGGTGATCCAGTTGGCGAGGCTGAGCCCCACGCCGCCGCCTTGGGAGAAGCCGGCCATGACGCCGCAGGCTGACCACATGCCCGGCAGGCCGCGGATGGGGCCGACCAAGGGGTTGCCGTCGGGGGCGAAGGTGAAGGGGCCGTTGATGATCTGCTTGATGCCGGCGTTCTGGAAGGCGGGGAAGTGTTCGAAGCCGACCTCCAGACTGGGCGCGATCCGGTCGATATCGGGTTGCAGGAGTTCGTGGCCGAACTCCCATGGCGTTTCGCGGGTCGACCAGGGGACGCAGGCCTTTTCGTAGGTGCCCATGAGCATGCCGCCGCGTTCCTGGCGCAGGTAGAGTTCGCCATCGAAGTCGACGGCGTGGATGACCTCCTTGCCGGTCCTTGAGTTGATCTCGGCGACTTCGGGCATGTCTTCGGTCAGGAGGTACATGTGCTCCATGGCCAGCACGGGCAGTTCCAGGCCGACCATGCGGCCGACCTCGCGGGCCCAGAGGCCGCCGGCATTGACCACATGGTCGCAGACGATGTCGCCCTTGGCGGTGTGGACGCGCCAGCCGGTTGTGGTCCGGGTGATGGCGTCGACCTTGGTCTGGGTCTCGATGCTGGCGCCCAGCTTGCGGGCGGATTTGGCGTAGGCGTAGGTGACGCCGGACGGGTCCAGGTGGCCGTCGACCTCGGTGCGGACGGCGCCGACGAATTGCGACGGGTCCAGGAGGGGGAAGGCCTCATGGGCTTCCTCGGGGGTGATGATCTCGGCGGCGATGCCCTGCTGGCGGGACTTGGCGGCGGTGGTTTTGAGCCAATCGAAGCGGTCAGGTGTGGAGGCCAGGAGGACGCCGCCGGTCATGTGGAAGCCGGTGGCCTGGCCCGACAGCTCCTCGATCTCACGGTAGAGGTCGATGGTGTATTTCTGCAGCTTGGCAACATTGGGGTCGCCGTTGATGGTGTGGCACCCGCCCGCCGCGTGCCAGGTGGAGCCTGAGGTGAGTTCCGAGCGTTCCAGCAGCAGCACGTCGGTCCAGCCGGCCTTGGCCAGGTGGTAGAGGACGGAGCAGCCGACGACGCCCCCTCCGATGACAACGACGCGAGCGGTATCTTGCATGGCCCTGGCCTCCGGTGGCTTTCGGGTGAGGCTAGGATCTGGAGGCGGGGAGCGTTGCCGGAAGGCGACGTGGGAAGGTCGGTTTTCGGCGTTGAAGGTGTAGATGTATGAGATGCCCTTAGGTTCCCGGATGCCTGCCTCGTTCAAGTCCTGCTGTCTGGTTTCAAAGTCAATGGGCGACAGCAGGCCACTACTACTACCTGCGTTTCGAGGATGACTTGCCGCACAGCTGGTGAGAGGAGTCGATGTTCAACAGCTCAGAACGACTGCCGATGACCGATGCGCAAGCGTTGTCGGAGATCGAAGAAGCCAAGCGCATCTTGGACTGGAGTTCCCCCGGATCTATCGTTAACAAGTAATTAGATCCGTTTTTTACCATAGCTAATTGCATTTTAGATGATCAACAATTTGCAATTAAAAACAAAATTCACGATCGTTCATCGTTACAGTCTAGGAGTTAC
>JBCCCB010000207.1:0-7352 GCA_039033775.1 Pseudomonadota bacterium
AGTCGTCGGCGAAGGCGTCCGCCCCCTCGCCCGTGATGGTGACCACCGCCGAACTCGGCCCGTGGGGGGCGTCCCGGGCGGCGATGTCCAGATCGAGCCCGGCCAAATCGGCCCCGCGGGCCAGCACAGCCAGCAGATGGGCCACGGCTTGCCGGCATTCAGCGGGGCCATCGCCGCTGCTGACCAAGAGGGTCCGGGTCATCGTCCCCCCTCCGCCCGCGCCCGCTTATGGGTCAGAAGCGGCGTCATCGTGGCGACGATGCGGGCCAGCCCGAACGCTTCCAGATCGGCGGCGACGGCGGCGGCATCCTTGTAGGCGCGGCCGGCTTCCTCGACGATCCGATCGCGATCCTCGCAGACGACACGTCCGCCGAAGCGGGTCCGCGCCAAGGCGGCAAGATCGGCACGGCCCGTCCGCATCCGCGCCCGCATGGCCGCCCGGTCGTGCCGCCGTCCCGCCCCATGGCTGAGCGAGGCCAGGGTCGCCTCCGGCATCGCGCTTGGCGCCAGAACATAGCTCGCCGCCTCGCGCGATCCGGCCAGCGGCACCAGGGCGCCCCCGGCCTCGGCCGCGCCCTTCCGGTGCAGCCAGCCGTCGCCCAGGGGCGTGACCAGGTTGTGCGCCGCGTCGCAGATCGGCTCCAGGTGGCAGCGCAACGCTTCGGCCGCCCGCTCCGCGATCAAGCGACGGTTCAGCCGGGCCCAGGCCACCGCCGCGTCGTGCCGGGCCAGATAGGCCATGCCGTCGCCGGACGATGCGGCGAACCCGGCATTCCACCGCCCGTCCAGCCGGGCGAAGATGTCCGCGCCCTGGGACCGGCTGCCGGAATGGACCAAGAGGCAGAGCTCGCCCGCCGCGAACCCGGCCCCGGCCTCGGCCACCTCCTGCAACTCGCAGAAATGGTTGCCGCCGCCGATGGTCCCCAGGCCATGGGGCGTCAGGCCGGGCCAGTCGCCCATGCGTCCGGCCCCGTCGAACGGCGCTTCAAGGGCTCGCATCCGACGCACGGCGCGATCCAGGTTCAGCTTGCGCCGGGACAGGTCCAGCCGGAACAGCGCCATGCCGCAGCCGATATCGGGACCGACGAGTTGGGGGTACAGCCGGTCGGCCAGGAAGGCCGCGCCGACCGGGCCGTGCCGCCCCGGATGCAGGTCGGGAAAGGCCGCGACCGCGCGCAGCCCGGGCCAGTGCGCGACCTGCGCCAACTGATCCTCGGCCCGGGCGTCGATCCATGCGCCGGGGCCGTAATAGGTCGTGACGGACGCAGATGCGCCCGCGATCTGGGAAATGCCCATGAAGATTACTCGCGTACAAGCGGCCGCGGCCGGGTCAGGGCCGCGTCAGACGGATCGCGATGTGTTGAAAGGCCCGAAGGCTATCGCGCAACACGATCCGGAGAGGTCGGGAAACGATGCTCCGTCATGTCGTGCCCTCCTTCGTGGCTGCTTGCAACTGGTGGTGTCCTAACGAGCAGGGGCCGCAGAGGCTAGCCCCTGCGGCCCCCGAGCCATATCCTGTTGCGCGCCGGCCTCAGGAGGCTGCGCGCTGCCGCTCCGCCCGGAGGCCGGACAACTCCTCGGCCACCAGGAACGCCAGTTCCAGCGCTTGCGACGCGTTCAGACGCGGATCGCACGCCGTGTGATAGCGCGAGGACAGATCCTCATCCGTCACCGCCCGGACGCCGCCTGTGCATTCGGTCACGTCCTGGCCGGTCATCTCGAAATGCACGCCGCCCGGCACCGTGCCCTCGGCCCGGTGGATGGCGAAGAATTCCTGTACCTCGCGCAGCACGCTGTCGAACGGTCGGGTCTTGTAGCCCGAGGACGACTTGATCGTGTTCCCGTGCATCGCATCGCAGGTCCAGACGACGTTGGCCCCCATCTCACGCACGGTCTTGATCAGGCGCGGCAGATGATCGCCCACCTTCCCTGCCCCGAACCGGGCGATGAGGGTCAGGCGACCCATATCGTTCTCAGGATTCAGCTTCTCGATCAGGGCTTTCAGGTCGTCTTCGGTGGTCGTCGGTCCGCATTTCAACCCGATCGGGTTGAGCACGCCCTGGCAGAATTCCACATGGGCCCCGTCCGGCTGCCGCGTGCGGTCACCGATCCAGATCATGTGCCCCGAGCCCGCCAGCCACTGACCGGTCAGCGAGTCCTTGCGGCACAAAGCCTCCTCGTATTCCAGCAGCAACGCCTCGTGGGAGGTGTAGAAATCGACCGTCGACACTTCATCGTTGTTGGCGCCGACATTCGCCGCGGTGATGAAATCCAGCGTGTCCTGGATCCGCACCGCCATATCCCGGTACTGCGCGGCCCGCTCGCCCTCGGCGAAGCCCAGCGTCCAGGCATGGACCTGGTGCATGTCGGCATAGCCGCCCTTCGAGAAGGCGCGCAGCAGGTTCAACGTCGCCGCCGCCTGGGTATAGGCCTCCAGCATCTTGGCCGGATCGGGGATCCGCGCCTCGGGCGTGAAGGCCAATTCGTTGACGATGTCGCCGCGATAGCTGGGCAGTTCCACGCCGTCTTTCACTTCGGTCGGCGCGCTGCGCGGCTTGGCGAACTGCCCGGCCATCCGGCCCACCTTCACCACCGGCACCTTGGCGCCGAAGGTCAGGACCATGGCCATCTGCAGCATGACCTTGAACGTGTCGCGGATCGTGTCGGCGCTGAATTCCGCGAAGCTCTCGGCGCAATCGCCGCCTTGCAGCAGAAATGCCTCGCCCCGGCCGGCCGCCGCCAATTCGGAGCGCAGCGTCCGCGCCTCGCCCGCGAAGACCAGCGGCGGGTACTTCCCAAGCCGGGCCTCGACCGCGTTCAATGCCGCGGCATCGGTGTAATCGGGCATCTGCACCCGGGGCTTCGCTCTCCAATCGGCCTTGGACCACGCCATGTCTCGTCCTCTCACGTCGGTCTGGACCCTCCCGGTATCGCAAACCGGCCGGCCATGCCAGCCGCTTGGGAACGGATTCGCTTGATCCGGATCGCGGTTTGCGATTTGCCGGATCCGTGGGGACGCGGACCAACCTGCACCCCCGGAGGACATCATGGCCGCAGACGCACGCATGACGGCATCGACCGCGCCCCAGCGCCCCCGGTCCGTTACCGTGGACGCCCCGGCCCAGCCGCGCCACGTCACCTTCGTGCTGTTGGAAAACTTTACCCTGCTTTCCATGGCCTCGGCGCTGGACGCGCTGCGCATCGCCAATCGCATGGCGGGCGCCACGCTCTATACCTGGGATCTGGTCGGCGAAGGCGGCACGGTCATGCCCTGTTCCGGCGGGACGCGGTTCATGCTGGACGGCGACTTGGGCGAGATCGGGCGCGACGACCTTCTGATCATTGTCGGGGGCATCGACGTGGCCCAGGCCTCGACCAAGAAGATCATATCTTGGCTGCGGCGCGAGGCGCGGCGCGGCATCACCATCGGTGGGCTCTGTACCGCCTCCTGGACCATGGCCATGGCCGGGCTGCTGGACGGCAAGCGCGCCACGATCCATTGGGAGAACCAGGACAGCTTCACCGAGGAATTCCCCGAGATCGAGTTGACCAAGTCGATCTTCACCGTCGACGGCAAGCGCATCACCACGGCGGGCGGGACGGCCTCGGTCGACCTGATGCTGCACCTGATCGCCGCCGACCATGGCGAGGATCTGGCCGCCCTGGTCGCCGATCAGATGATCTATTCGTCGATCCGCACCGATCAGGACACGCAGCGCCTGTCGATCCCCACCCGGATCGGCGTCCGCCATCCGCGCCTGAGCCAGGTCATCCGCGAGATGGAGCAGAACATCGAAGAGCCCATCAGCCCGTCGATCCTGGCCAGCCAAGTCGGCATGTCCACCCGCCAGTTGGAGCGCCTGTTCCGCCGCTATTTGAACCGGAGCCCCAAGCGCTACTACATGGAACTCCGCCTGGCCAAGGCGCGGAACCTGCTGATGCAGACCGACATGTCGATCATCAACGTGGCGTTGGCCTGCGGCTTCACATCGCCGTCGCATTTCTCCAAATGCTACCGCGCCCATTACGGCACGACCCCATACCGCGAACGCGGTGCCCAGGGCACTCTGCGCACGTGACGCGGTGGGCTGCCGTGCCCCCTGTTGACCCGCGCGACTGCCATCTTTCTGACCACGAACCGGCATCGACCGGGCCCCGGGGCCGTGCCAGGACCGGCTCGACGCGCCCGCAACGCCGTCGGCTTCCAACGGCTTCCAGCGGACGGATCGCGCGGACGGCTACATCACCGGCGGCGGCCGCATGCGGGACAAGGGCGTCTTCAGCTCGTATCGAAATCCGCCGGGCGCGTAGTCCAGTTTGATTTCGCCCTGCAAAGACACCTTGGCGAGGGAGACGAGGACCTTCGTGCCATAGCCTTCCCCGTTCGGCGCCCGCACCTCCGGGCCGCCATCCTCCTGCCAGCGGAGGATGAACTTGTTCTTCCCTTCGTCGCGATCGAGCGAGACGTCGACCCATCCGTCCGGCGTCGACAGCGCGCCGTACTTGATCGCATTGGTCAGCAATTCATGCGTCACCATGGCCACGATCTGCGCCGCGTCCGGCGCGACGACAAAAGACCGCCCTGTGATATGGACGCGCGATTGGGTCTCGCCCTCGAAGGGCACAAGCTGCTGCCGGATGATCTCCGTGAGGTCGAAATTGCCATTCGCACCGCTGGCGATGGCATCTTGGTTGCGGGCCAGCGCTTCCAATCGTCTGGTGAAACGGTCGACGAAATCCTCTGTCGAGCCAAACCGCTTCAACTGCCGCGCGACGCCCAGAACGACCGTGAACAGGTTCTTCGCCCGGTGGCCCAATTCGCCGAGCAGGATCTTCTCGCGATGCTCGGCCTGCACCCGGGCGGTGATGTCGACAACGGCAAACACGCCCGAGACCGGCAGGCCGGTGCCGGCGCTGCCGTCGAAGCGGACCTTCTTGCGCGCGTTGACCCATCGCACATCGCCGGATGGGGTCAGGATCCGATGCGTCATGTCCAAGACATTGTCCTCGCTCGGGTCGAGCAGGGTCTCGACCTCCGCTTCGATGGCGGGCCAATCCTCGGGGTGAATGCGTTTGTGGAGCGTGTCCCGGGGCAGATCGAGCCCCGCGGGCAGGTCGAACATCGTTCCGCATAGCGGATCGAGCCGCAGGGTATCTCGCCGGTAATCGACCGTGCCCAGTCCCACTCTGGCGACCTGAAGTCCCACTTCCATCTCGTCGGACGAGAAGGCGGTATAGGAGTGGATGGGCAGAACTTTAGACATATCAGTCGATAACAAGGCCCATATCCGGGATGGAAGGGCAAAACGGCTCATTGTAACCGGGGACCTACACATCGCCACGTCGCGCCGGTCCCGAGCCTTTGGAGAGATGACGCGGACCCGGTCGGCCGCGTTTTCTGCCGATCAGGACTGACAGGTCCGAAGACGTCAGCCCAGCCCCGCAAGCGGCTCGATCAAGACCGGCCCGTCCGCCCGATTGGAATTCACCGCCCGGTCGACCCGGTGGCGCGCCACGCGCCCCTCCGGCACCGGCCGCATCAAGGGCGCCGCCTTCTCGCCGGTCTCGCCCAGCCATCGCGCCCAGTCCCCGGGGGCCAGCATCACCGGCTCGCGGTGATGCACCTCGGCCATGGTCGGCCCGGCGGCGCAGCTGACGATGGCGCAGGTCGACAGGGAGTCCGGCCCCCAATCCTGCCAGACACCCGCGAACATGATGAACCGTTCGTCTGTCGGGTGGAAATACCACGGCAGGCGCGTCCCATCCTCATCCTTGGTCCATTCGTAGAAACCCGTCGCCGGGATCAGACATCGGCGGGTCCGCACGGCGTCCCGGAACGCGGGCTTCGTCGCGATTGTCTCGGCCCGCGCATTGATGATCAGCGGCCCGTCGGTCGGCGTCTTGTACCAACGGGGCAGAAAGCCCCATCGCATGGGAACCAGACGCCGCCCCGGCACGACCACCGGGATCGTCTGCGTTGGACAGATGTTGTAGCGCGGCCCCTCTCGCGGCAGGTCATTCGCGGGGGAGGCATCGGTCAGGTCGATCAGAGGATCGTCGCCCTCATCCTCTTCGATTGCCAAGACGAAACGGCCACACACTTCTTTTATCTTTCATATACTTGTGATCCGAAACTCATGCGGTCCCAAACAACCGGGGGGCGCATCAAAGATGCGCCCCCGACGTCAGGCCGCAAGGCATGCCCCTACTTCGCAGTGATGCGCCCATCCGTATAGGGCGTGTAGCTGCCGCCCAGACCGGCGATGTAGTCGGCCACGACCAATTCAAGGCCAGGCCCGAAATCATAAGCATCGTCGGCCGTCGAGAACATGGCATAGCCGTCGCCGCCGTTGCGCATGTAGTTGTTGGTCACCACGCCATAGGTCGCGTCCATGTCGATGGGCGCACCGCCCACCATGACGTCGCTCACCCGGCTGCCCGGCTCGGCCGAGGCATCGAACGCATAGGTCATCCCCGCCACCTGTGGGAAGCGCCCGGCGCCTTCCTCGATCTCGCTGACGCCATTCTCCAACGCGGCGACGATATCGGCCCCCGT
Organism: Pseudomonadota bacterium; assembly: GCA_039033775.1. GTDB lineage: Bacteria > Pseudomonadota > Alphaproteobacteria > Rhodobacterales > Rhodobacteraceae > Jannaschia. Next base: position 6,557 of record JBCCCB010000207.1, read on the forward strand.
TGCGCTGAAGGTCGCGAGCGTGTTCTGGAACGGCAGCACCGTCAGCACCTCGCCCATGGTGATCTCGCCACTGTCGATGGACGCCCGCAGGCCGCCGCCGTTCTGGATCGCGACCTGAATGCCCTGATCGGCCACGCGGTCCAGCATCGCGTCGGCCACGAGGTTGCCCATGGCGCATTCCCCAGCGCGGCAGACTTCGCGGGCGCCCTCGATGGCATCGGTGGCATCGCCGATCACGCGCGACTTCAGTTCCTCGATAGGACCGGCCAATTCGGCAATGCGCGCAGCCACCCCTTCATCCGCCGCAACGCTCGCATCCAGTACGGTCGTGTCGCCGGTGGCGTCCAGCACGTTGCCATCCGCATCGAATTGCAGCGTCAGATGGCCAACGTATTTCGAGTAGGCATAGGCCTGCACGATCGGCACATCGTTCACCATGGTCGGATAGGCCTCGGCCCCCTCTTCGGTGTTTGAGAACAGCGTATGCGAATGCCCGCCCACGATGGCATCGAGCCCGGTGACGTTTTCGGCGATCCGCCGATCCGTCGGCAAGCCCACATGGGTCAGCGCGATGATCTTGGTCACACCCTGCTCGGTCAGCGCGTCGACATCGGCCTGCAGCGCTTCGATCTCGTCCTGGAAGATCACGTTCGGCCCGGGGCTCGACGTCTCCACCGTATCGGTGGCGAGCGCCGAGACGATCCCGATCCGCTGCCCGCCGACCTCCAGGATCAGATGATCGGCCACCTGGTCCTCGCCCAACACGTTCGACTGGCTCAGATCCAGGTTGCCCGAT
>JBCCCB010000208.1:0-7320 GCA_039033775.1 Pseudomonadota bacterium
CTAGGGTCTGTGGACATTCATCTTGAGTTGATGATGGCGGAGCATAGTTTGATCATCGCCGCATAGGAGTTGTCTGTTTTGTCTGACCGCATCGCTATGCGTTTGAAGTCCTGGAGCTTCTGGAAGTAGTTTTCGATCAGGTGTCGCCCCTTGTACATTTCTTCGTCGATCTGAAGTGGCTCCAGTCGTTGGGGCCGCTGTGAGATCACGATTTTCGCACCGCGATCGTTCATGTCGTCGATGATCCAATTGCTGTCGAAAGCCTTGTCCGCAAGCATGGCTCCAAACGGGATGCCACGGATCAGTGGCGCAACGCCGACCGTGTCGTATCGGTTCGCAGGCATCAACACAAAGCGCACAAGGTTTCCAAGCGCATCGACCAGGGCTAGGATTTTGGTCGTCCACCCGCCCTTCGATTTCCCTATGGCCTGGCTTTGAGCCCCCCTTTTGCGCCCATACCGTGCCGGTGGACTTTGACGATCTTGCACCGGCGCGCTCGAACCGATGGCGCTTGCCTGCTCACGTCGATCATCGCATATTCCATGTCGGGCTCTTCACTTAGAACATCGAATATCCGTTTGAATACATCAGCTTGAACCCAGCGTCGGAAACGCCTGAAGGGGCTGTTCCAGTTGCCGAATTCTCGCGGAAGGTCGCGCCACGGAGCATCCGTTCGGACGATCCAGAGCACGGCCTCGAGGAACAGGCGGGTCTCGCCACCAGTTCGCCCCGGTGCCGTAACACCACCGGGACACAAGGGCTCAATCCTGCGCCAGTGATGATCCGTGAGAACAAATCTGCTCGGGTCCATTCAAACCTCCTCTTTTGGAAGGTTGAATCAAAACTCAGGCCGATTGAAAATCCTGAAGGTCCACAGACCCTAGGCCGATGGTCGGCGCGATCCGGTCGGATCGCTGCACTGCCTCAGGCTGCGGACAGACGGGGCACCACTTGGGTTTCGAAGAAGCCGACCAGTTTCCGGCGATAGGCTTCGGGGCTGAATTCTTCGGCGACGCGGGCGCGGGCCGCCAGGGCCAGGCGGTCTCGTGTGGCCGGATCGTCCAGCAAGGTCTGCAGCCCACGCGCCATATCGGCGGGGTCCGGGTCCACCAGCATCGAGATGCCGTCATCCAGCACCTGGGTATGGGTCGGCAGCCGCGTGGCCAGCAGCGGACGGCCGCTGTCGAGATAGGAATAGACTTTCATGGGCGTGTTTCGACCCTGAATCCGAGGCGACACGACGATGGTCGCCTGGCTCAAGTAATCCCCGATCCGTTCGACTGGGCGCGGGCCCAGAAGCGAGACGCGATCGCCCATGCCCAATTGTTCGGCCAGGCGGCGATGGTCGGCGACATGGGCGTCGGTCCCGCCGATGATAACCAGACGGCCGGGCGCCCCGCATTCGGCCGCCAAGGCGAAGCCGCGGATCAGAAGCTCGACCCCCTGATAGCCTTCCAGATTGCCCACATACATCACGACGGGCTCGTCGAAGCGGCAATCCTCGGGCGCGGCACCGGCCTCTTCGATCAATGTGACGTCTTCTAAGGTCTGCACTGGCAGGCCGGGCGCATAGCCTTCGACCGTTTCCTGCAAGGCGCGGCAGCAGGTCACCGCCGCGATGCTGGCGCGGGCGGCCCGCGCTTCGACCCCGGCCAATAGGCGGCGAACCCAAGCGGGCAGTCCGAACTTGTCGTCCATCTGTTCGGGGATCGAGCTGTCCATGTCGTAGATATACGGCACGCCGAAGATCGGCTTCAGCGCCATGGCGATGAACGCTGCCTCCTCGACCGCCACGATCAGATCGTAGCGCTGGCGCCTCAAACGGCGGACCGCGACGGCCACCATGCCCAGATCGGCGATGATCTTCTTTGCCGAAAATCCGGGCGGCATATTGGCCGTGCCGGGCAGGGCCGGCACCCGGAACAGATCGCAGCCGTCGATCCCTGGATCCTCGCCTTCAGCATAGACGACTGCATCGCAGTGATGACCTTCGGCGGTCAGAACCTGCAGCAGGGCGCGCACGGCGATGGGTGTGCCCCGGGACACGAAGAAGGGCTGCGGGGCCAGAACCAGGATCTTCATGTCGCCCGCCGCCGGACGGCCCGTAACACGACCGGGTTCCCGGCGGTCTTGGAAAATCGACGCAACACCCGTTCCAAGGCGGCCGACAGGCCCGCCATGCGCAGGGTCCGATGAAGCACCATGGGCAGGACGAACTGTCCCACCTGTCCGGTCACCTCGAAACCCTCTGCCGCCAGAACGGCCGCGATCTCATCGGGATCGGCCAGGGCATACCGGCGCGTATCGCCCTCCAGCAGCTTCTTGAGCGCGAACAGCATCAGCCCGAACCGGCCGCGACCGCGATCCAGCGCCAAGTCGATGATCACCGTGTCGCGGGACACCCGGCACAGTTCGGCCAGGAACCCCTTCGGATCGCGGACATGGGACATGGTCCGCATGGACACCACCGCGTCGAAGCTGCGATCGGGATAGGGCATCGCCGTCAGGCTGCCCTGGCTGATCGCAAAGCGGCCATTTTCGTTCGGGATTTCAAGCAGTCGGCCCATGGCCTTCGGCCCACTGACCCGCGCGATCACACGGTATCCGAGATCCAACAGGGGCGGACAGACCTGGCCGTGGCCGCCGCCCACGTCGAGCACTTCCTTGACAGGGCGGTCGGACAGCAGGGATCGGATCGCGTCGGTCTGCACCGAAATCATCCAGGTCCCCGTCGCGCCCGCGAACCGCTTCGCATACCGGTCGGTCGAGGCGGCGACATCCGCCTCTTCGATCAATCCGGCGCCGTCGATCGAATAGTTTCCAGCAATGTCAGCCATGGTAACCAGCCCCCCAGGGCGGTCGCGTCAAATGCACACCCATCGAAAAAATCCATCTCAAAAAGTCAGCAACGGCCCGAAATCGAATCGCCATCGGACCGATGGTAGCACGACTTCGCCACCCATCCCTCACCCGGCCGCCGAAGATGCTTGACCGGCCGTGACCCATGGCGGAAATGACGCAGGGACAACCCTGTGCCAGCCCGCGCCGGGGGCCGGGGGCGCATGAGCAAGACCTTCCTGATCAATGTCGGATCGCTAAGCGCGTCACGCCTTTTCCTCGCCCTGTCGCAAATCCTGGTCCTGCCGGTGGTGGCCCGCTTCCTGTCGCCCGACGATTTCGGCGACATGGCCCTGGCCATGGGCATCGTCGTCTTCGCCCAATTGCTCAGCGATGCGGGCCTGGGCCGTTCGCTGATCCGGCAGCCCACGATGGATCCCAAGGAATGGAGCGCCGTCTTCTGGCTGCTGGCCGCCGTGGGCGTCGGGTTGACGGTGCTGCTGACGGCCCTCGCCCCGCTTTGGGCGGCGCTGTTCGACCGGCCCCGGATGCTGGCCCTGGTTCCGGTTCTCGCGTCCGTCGTCCTGCTGAACGCCCTGGCCGCCGTTCCCATCGCGCGCCTGGAGAAGGACGGCCAGTTTCCGGCCGTCGCCTGGATCCGCACCGCCGCCGGGCTCGGCGGTATCGTCGCGATCCTGTCCCTGGCGGCGGCCGGGGCGGGCGTCTGGGCCTTGGTCGGCCAACAGATCGCGTTGGCGGCAATCCAAACCGGCCTGGCCGCCGCCGTCACCCGCTTCCGCCCCCAGGCCCCCCGGGACTTCCCGCCGCTGGGCCATCATATCCGCTTCGCCAGCGACAACGTGGGCACCTCGCTGCTGTTCACCGGACAAACCCAGGCGCCGATCCTGCTGCTGGGCTATGTGCTGGGCGCCGCGCCGTTGGGCTTGTTCGCCGTGGCGCAGCGCTTCCTGACCCTGCCCCGGACGGGGCTGGCGGGCCCGGTCGCGCAGGTCGTCTATGTCCGCATGGCTGCCGCCCAGGCCGATCCGGCCGAGGTGGCGCGGATCTACGTGGCCAGTTGCCGCCTTCTGGCCTTCGCGGCGATCCCGCCGATCTTCGTGCTCGCGGGGGCGGGGTTCGGCCTCTTCCCGCTGCTTCTGTCGGAGACCTGGACCGGCGTGGCCATGGTCTTCGCCCTGGCCGCCCCCGGCATCGCCATCGAAGTCGCCACATCCAGCGCGGGTGTCATGTTCCAGGCCATGGACCAGACCCGCCTACGCCTTCGGATGGCGTTCGAACGCATGGTCCTGCGAACACTGGCCGTCGCCGTGGCCGTTCCGTTCGGGCTGAATGCGACGGCGCTGGCGCTGTCGCTCTTCGCGCTGGCCTACACGCCCCGCTACCTGGCCTTCGCCGCCCGCATTGCGCCGGTGCGTCAGCGCGACGTGCTGGCCTCGGTCACGGGTCCCGTCGTGGTCGGCGCACTGGCGTGGCTGGGCCTGGTCCTGATCGGTCCGCGGATCGGCGGCTGGCCGGCACTGGCCTTGGCCGCGACCGCCTTGATCGTGGCTTGGGCCGTCGCCGCATTGGTCCAGCGCACGGCCCTACAACGGGCTTTGAGCACGGTCCGAGACTGATTGTTTCCGCCCGCCATATTCCGGCCACAGAAGTTAAGATTGCGCCCCCTGGGGGTCTTTGTGTTACCATAAAGTCAATAATTCGAGTCGTTCGCTATTTCGCTCGGAAGATTTTATTAACGTTTTCAAAAACCTAGCGGCACCCGCCGAGGGATTTCGCCGCTATGGGGAGATTTAAGCCATGGGGCGTCAGGGCACCGATTCCTTCGACTCGTTCGACACCGACTTCTGGAACAGATCGGATTTCGCCATCGCGGCGAGCTTCAATCAAACCGCCTGGGAAGCCGACCATGTCGAGCTTTCGCCGGGCCTGGTGACGCTCCGGCTGGATGGCGAAGACCAAGCCGGAAAGCCGTTCACCGGGGCCCAGATCCAGTCCGAGGACACGTTCGGCTACGGCTCCTACGAGATGACGATGCGCGCCTCCGGCGAATCCGGCGTGGTCTCGTCGTTCTTCATGTTCACCTCGGAATTCTTCGGCGCCGAGCGGCAGAACGAGATCGACTTCGAATTCCTCGGCAACGACACGACCAAGGTCCAGCTGAACTACTATTTCGGCTCGCAGAAGCTGGGCGACTTCGGCCAGGTCGAAATCGACCTGGGTTTCGACGCCGCGGCGGGTTTCCACGATTACCGCATCGACTGGGCCCCCGATGCCATCCGCTGGTTCGTCGATGACCGACTGGTCTACGAGGTCCGCGGCGAAAACGCGCCCGTGCCGATCCCGAACGAAGAGATGCTGATCTACGGCGATATCTGGACCGGCGACACCGTGCTGGAAGCCTGGCACGGCCCGATCGACCCCAACATCGACACCACCGCCGCTTATGATGCCTTCTCCTACCGGGAATTCGACATCGACCTGCCCGTCGATGCCGATGGCGCCGTGACCTTCGCGGGCACCGCCGAGGCCCTGTTCATCGACATGGCCAATGGCAGCTACAGCGAGGCCGCCAAGGTGCTGGCCATCGGCGACTCGATCACCCTGGGCGTGGTCGACACAACCGATCCGACCGAAATCCCCGAGGAGCGGGAGGGCTGGCGCCAGGACTTCTTCGACAACGTGGTCGGCGCGGGCGCCTGGATCGACTATGTCGGGTTCCTGCAAAACGGCCCCGACGGTATGATGGATCAGGACCACAGCGCCATCGGCGGCATGCCGCTGCGCAACATGGTCCGCACCAACGGGTCGGCCGCCGAGGCGGAGATCACGTCCAACCTGGACACCTTCGCGCCGGACATCGTCCTGCTGATGGCGGGCACGAACGACTACAACAATGACGTCGACGCCTTCTTCCAGAACCGTTTCCGGCTGATCCTGGAGAATATGGACAAGGCTATCGACCAATTCCTGGAGATGCCGGGCAGCGACCAATCCTATCTGGTCATCTCGACCCTCGCTCCCAAGACCAGGCAGAACACACCCGCCGAATTGGCCGAGTTCCTGAACGAAGGTTTTTCGATGGTGAACGGCCAGCCGGTGGCCGGCAATGCGGGCAACGGCACCTGGACCCCCGGTCTGCGCGCGCTGGTCGAAGGCCGCGGGGCCAGCAACCCCAACATCCTGCTGTTCGACAATCCCATGACTGCGGCGGACCTGACCGCCGACCAGACCCATTTCACCCAGGCGGCCTATGCGCGCTACGCTCAGGATCTGGCCATCTTCCTGGAGGCCGAGATCGGGCTCGACGGCGGCACGTTGGGCGGCGATCCGGTCTTCATGCAGGATACGCTGCGCGTGGTCGGCGGCGACGCCGGCGACCGCATCGTCGGCAGCGACGGGAACGACACGATCGACGGCGGCGGCGGCTCGGATCTGATCGACGGCGGCTCCGGGGCGGACACCATCATCTTCGGCAGCGACACGCTGTCGGGATCCATGGACGTGGTAACCGGCTTCTCCGTCGCGGGCGGCGACACGATAAACCTCGCCCGCATGGCGGCGGATCTCGGCTTGACGGCCGGCCAGATGCTGGCCGCGCTGACCCTTTCCGACGTGGCGGGCGGCACGCGCCTGACCGTCTCCACCACCGGCGGCCCGGTGACCTTTGCCGAAATCCAGGGCGTCACGGGGGCACAGCTTCAGCCCGCGATCTCGGCCGATCCCCTGCCCTCGGCGGACGAGGACCGGAACCTGTCGCTGACCGCGCCCGATCTGGTGATCGACGGAAACGAAGCCCCGACGACGATCCTGACCCTGGCCGGCCTGGACGCCGACGCGACCGCGGTCATCACCCTGACCGACCGGACCGCGACAGTCACGCAGACGGTGTCGGCGGATGGCGATCACAGCTTCGATATCAGCGGGCTGGCCCAGGGCGGCATCCTCACGTCGGTCACGGTCACGGATTCGGGCGGCGCCTCGCTCACTTTGCCGGGTCCGACCCTGTCGCTGTTCGGCGCCCCGCCCGACACGGCGGACGACGACGGCAACATGACGTTGACGGCACCCGACCTGGACATCGACGAAACCGAAGTCGCCGCCGTCAGCCTGACATTGTCCGGTCTGGACGCCGATGCCACAGCGGTGATCACCGTCAGCGACGGCACCACCACCGTGACGTCCGGCACGCTCGCGGCCGACGGCACCGCCGTGCTGGACCTGACCGGTCTGGCCGACGGAGCCCTGACCACCTCGGTCACCGCCACGGATTCCGGCGGAAACGTCACGACGGTTTTCGGGCCCGATCTGGATCTGCAAGCGGCCCCGGACAATTCGGCGGATGCGGATGGGAACCTGGCGCTGTCGGCGCCGGATCTGGAGATCGACGTCTCCGAGGTCGGCTCGGTCACGCTGTCGGTCTCGGGCCTCGATGCCGACGCCACCGCCGTGGTCACCGTCACC